>JBAXSU010000026.1:0-25889 GCA_037130535.1 Actinomycetota bacterium | reverse complement strand
GCCGTGGTGGGTGCAGCCTCGGTGGTGGGTGCAGCGGTCGTCGGCGCGGCGGTGTCGTCGCTCCCGCACGCGGCCAGGAGTGTTGCCGCAAGCAGTGCCCCGGCGATCGAGGTGGAACGGGTGGTGCGTCGGGTCGCCGGCATGGCCCGCAGTATGCGCGGTCGGCACGTCTGGATGCCGTCGAACCAGGTGTGAACCCGGTAAGAGTTCTCCCCGACCCGAGCTCCGTGAGCATCGGCCCGGGTGCACCGGGTCGAGCCTCACCGACCCCGGAGCTTCGTGAGCGAACACCGGCGCCTGGGCGGTCGGGGCGCACGGACGGGTAGGGATCAGGCGGTGGCGACGGCCTTGCTGACCAGGGCGAGGATGGCTGCTCCGTCGAGGCCGCGTCGCCGGGCCTGACGGACGAACTCGTCGGCTTCCGAGCGGGCGAGCGGGTCGACCTGCGAGACGGCCCGTGGTGCGGCGACCTCGGTACCGCGACGTCCGCGTTGGCGCACCAACCCGTCGTCCTCCAACTCGCGATAGGCGCGTGCCACGGTGTTGGGGGCCACGTCGAGGTCGCCTGCGAGTTGGCGGATGGTGGGCAGCGAGGAGCCGGGGGAGAGGGCCCCGGTGGCGATGGCGTGGGTGATCGCCGCCTTGATCTGCGCGTATGGCGGCTCTTTGGCGTCGGGCTGCAACTCGATGATCATGCTGCCGCCTCGGGTACGGGTGGGAGCCGACGCCAGAAGGGGGCGAATCGTGGGATGGCGCGGAACGACAGTCCGAAGCCCACGAGTGCGCCGAGCCCCGAAGCCACGGCGCCAAAGCCTCCGATGCGACGCAACGGCCACGGCAGATCGTTGCCGTACCACGAGACGCGCACCGCCACGAAGTACGCCACCATCGCGCTGCACATCAGCGCCAGGCCCGACAGCGACACCAGCGACGCGCTGCGGATGGCGTGGTGCACCGCGTCGATGTCGGGCTGACCGGCGGGTTGTGGTCGGCGAGCGATGCGCGCCCCGAGCCAGAGGACCAAGACCGTGAACGCGAGCGAGCCGCCGATGAGGGCAACCATCGTGAGGGGTGCAGGAGTCCATGAGTTCGAGTAGCGCTCGGAGCCGATCGGGCCCATCGACGCGTAGATGGCGGTGCAGACGACGGCGAGCACACTGCAGACACCGATCGCAACGAGCACCCAGGGCCTGACGTACTCGGTGATCGTGCGGGGTCGCAACGAGGCCTTGCGAGGCCCTGATGCGGGCGGGCGCGGCCGGAGCCACTCGCCGACCGTGGCGCCCAGTGCGTAGCCCACGGCGAGCGGGGCCACGCCCCAGTCGAACGTCGTCCCCCCAACCCGTTGCCAGACCTCGAGGCCCACGAACACGACCACGGCACCGCCGAGCCGCCAGGCGCGAATCCACATGATGTGGCTCGACAGCAGGCCACGGTTGGTTGGCGTCACCTCGAGCTCATACGTCTTGGCGAACAGGCCGAGGTGCCGAGCGGTGGGCGGAACTCCGGCCAGGCTCACCACGACGGCGAGGGCACAGACCCAGATGAGCACTTGGGAAGCGACGAGCACGAGCATTTTGTATCAGATGATGCGATACAAATGCAACGGTCGGCCTCGAGGGCCCGAACGTCAGGAAATGATCAGGAGAAGGTGAACAGTTGGTGTCCTCGCTTGAGGCCGACCCTGATCGCGCCGATGACCCCACGTTTCCAACGTCCGGAGGGCCATGTGAGTCAGAACCGTACCGTCAGCGACCGGGTCACCCCGTATGGCACATCGCCCTTGGTGCGCGAGCTCGCGAACTGGCCCGATCCACTTCCCCAGGGCGCCACCGGTGAGGATCTGGACCGGGTGTTCTTGCGCTCGCCCCAGCGCCGCAGCCTCGTCGTGATGGACGCGAAGGGCGAGCCATTCGTCGTCAACCGCAGCGACTTCTATCTGCAGTACGCAGGGCCGTTGGGCTTCGGGCGGGCGCTGCTCGCCCGGCGCGCCATCGACCGAACCGCCGTCACCCCCGCGCCGATTGTCGACGGGGGGATGCCTGTGTGGCTCGCCGGCGTCGAGTTGTTCGGAGCCGACATCAGCACCCTCGACGATGTGGGCGTGCGGGATGAGCATGAGCGCGTGGGGACCATGTCGTTCGGGGCGCTTCTCCAGGTGCTGCGCACGCAGGCCGAGGACCTGGGCGAGGAGTACCGGCGGCTGGCCGAGCGCCTGAAGCACCAGGCGCTGCACGACGGACTCACCGGCCTTCCGAACCGTGCTGCGTTCGTGGCGGACGGCGCCGAACTCATCCGTGCCTCGGCGCACACCGGCGGCGGTGCCGTGGTCTTCTGCGACCTCGACGGCTTCAAGGCTGTCAACGATCGGTTCGGGCATGTCGTGGGTGACGCCGTGTTGATCGCGGTCGCCGGCCGGTTTCTGCGGGTGCTGCCACCGCGGGCGATCATGGCCCGGGTGGGTGGCGACGAGTTCGGCATCGCGATCCCCGGCGACCTCGCCCTTGCGAAGGCCATCGGTGCCGAGCTCAGGCGGAGCCTTGCCACCCCGATCGAAGCCCTCGGTGTGGTGGTCGGCATGGGTGTCAGCATCGGCATCGCCACCACGGCTGAGTCGAGCTCGTTCAGCGTGCTGCTGCAGCGCGCCGACGACGCGATGTACGGCGCGAAGCGCAACGGACGCGGCGTGTCCACCTGGCGTCGAACCGCACATGACGCGTCGACGCTCGAGCGGGTCGCTATCGAGCTCGTGCCGGCGCTCGAGACCGGGCAGCTCTCGATGCACTACCAGCCGATCATCGATCTGAACGAGCGCCGTGCGGTCGGTGCCGAGGCGTTGCTGCGCTGGCAGCATCCTGAACTCGGGACCATCGCGCCGGCCGACTTCATCCCGGTCGCCGAGGCCCAGGGCCTGATGGTGCCCGTGGGCCAGTGGATTCTGGAGCGAGCGCTCGATGGGTGCACCCTTTGGCAGCGTGCCGGCTACCCGATGGCGCTCCACATCAACGTCTCCACCAAGCAGCTGCTCGAGCGATCGTTCGCCGAAGCGATGGTGCGCGCCGCACACAAGCGCAACGTGAATCCGGCCGATGTCGTGCTGGAGGTGACCGAGACGGCGTTGATGACCGACGTCGGCCACAGCATCGAGGTGCTCGAGCGCCTCCGACATGCAGGATTCCGCATCGCCGTGGACGACTTCGGTGTGGGCTACTCGAGTCTCTCCTACCTGGCGGATCTCCCGCTCGACATGGTCAAGCTCGATGCCCGCTTCACGCGGAACCTCAACCGTGACGGTCGTGACCGGTCGCTCACCGCTGGCGTGGTGGCTGTCGCGCACTCCCTCGGCCTCACGGTGGTCGCAGAGGCGGTGGAGGCCGAGTCGGAGCACCAGGAGCTCCATGAACTCGGGTTCGATATGGCGCAAGGCTTCCTGTACGGCCGCCCGGGTGTCGATCCGAAGTTCCCGGGGGACATGCCGCTCCAGCGCTCGAGCGACGCCGTGCTCGGCTGATCGTGCACAGCTGATCGTGAGCGGCGGGGTCAGGCGGCGGCGACGTCGAGTTCGTCGGCGGCGAGGACTTCGCGCTCTTGGATGGCGACGCCGGTGATGACGAGGGCGGCGCCGAGCAGGTCGACCCAGGTGGGGGTCTGGTCGAGGGCGATGAAGCCCACGAACATCGCCGTCACCGGCAGCAGGGCCAGCAACAGGGCGAAGCGACGCACCGGCACCCGGCGCAGCACGTGCTGGTCGATGCCGTAACCGACCACGTTCGACAGCACGCCTACCGACAGCGCGGCGAACAGCCACGCCGGCTGACCCATCACGGCGCCGATGCCCGGCGCACCGAACGGGATGAGCACGAACGCGCCGAACAGCATGCCCAGTGCCAGGCCGGCCGAGCCGCGGTCGAAACCGGCCACGTGGCGGCCGATGATGATGTAGGCCGCCCACATCGCCGAGGCCATGAACACGAACAGCAGGCCCAGCGGCTCGGTGTCGATCTCCACACCCGACAGCACCACCACCCCCACCACGGCCAGCACGAGTGCAGCAGTGTTACGTCGGGTGCGGGTGAAGGCAGCTGCCACGGCAATGGGACCGATGAACTCGATGACGACGCTCTTGCCCAGGTCGAGGCGCTCGATAGCGAAGTAGAACGTCACGTTCATCAGCGCCGTCGCCGTGCCGAACAGCATGGCGGCGTAGACCTCACGCCGGGTCCAGCCACGCTGCCGACGCCAGGTGAACGCCATCAGCACGATGGTGGCGCCGATGACCCGCAGCCAGGCCACGGTGCCCGGGCTGACATCGTCGAAGAGCGACACGGCGATGACTGCGCCGGTGTACTGCGAGATGCCCGAGAAGACGAACAGGGCCTCGGGCGAGAACCGGTCGAGCCGGTTCGGATCCGATGAACTCAAGCCGTGACGCTCAGTCGAACAGGTCGGGATCGGTGCGGCAGATCTCCTGCCACAGCGGCTGGAAGCTCAGCCACCCGGCAATGTGGCTGGCCGTCTGCTCGCGGGTGTACACCGCATCGTCGTGAGGGATGAGCTTCGGTGTGCCGGCGGCCATGGCCAGCAGTTGCGCCTGGCAGGAGCGATCCATCGACAAGAACCAGAAGGCGGCCTCGTCGACCGTGGTGCCCACGGTGAACAGGCCGTGGTTCTGGTGGATGGCGGCCTTGCCGGTGGGGAACTGCGACACGAGTTCACGGCCGTCCTCCACGCCGAACTGCACCCGGCCGCGCTGGGCGGTGATGATGACGTGGTCTTCGTAGAAGATGCACGAGTCCTGCGTGATGGGGTCGAGCGGGATGCCGAGCGAACTGAAGGCCTTGCCGTGCACGCTGTGGCTGTGAGCCGCGGCGATGACATCGGGCCGGGCCTCGTGGACGGCCGAGTGGATGACGAACGCGGCGCGGTTCACCGGGTGTTTGCCGTACACGACGTTGCCCTGGTGGTCGACGAGGATGAGGTCGCTGACGCGGATGTGGCGGAAGCTGATGGCGAACGGGTTCACCCAGAACAGGTCGGGGAACTCGGGGTCGCGCACGGTGATGTGGCCGGCGACACCCTCACCGAAACCGACCCGGCCGAACACGCGCAGTGCGGCGGCGAGCTTCTGCTTGCGGTGCAGGCGCTCCTCCTCGACCGTGGCGAACGGGGTGGGGAGCTCGAGGCCCACCTGCTTGGGGGTGAGCTCGATGCCGTCGATCATCTGGATGCCGGACTCGGTGGTCGTCATGCGCCGAGCCTAATCACAGCGTGGCCAGCGCGGCGTTGGCGATCTGCTGGGGCAGCAGGTCGAACAGGTCGTACAGGTCGACGATCGCGCCCGACTGCCCGAACGCATCGACACCCACGGGGTTCACCCGCTGGCCGAACACCGAGCCGAGCCAGGCCAGCGCGTGGCTGGCTGCGTCGTGCACGGTGACGATGGGGGCATTGCGCTCGTCGGAGCGGATGAGTGAAGCGATGTGCAATCCGCTCAGGTCGGCGGCTCGGGCGCTGCGACCGGCCTGCTGCATCTCGCCGCGCCAGGCCCGGTACACGCGGTCGGGCGAGGTGAGGTCGATCACCGTGGCGGCCACGCCCTCGTCGGCCAGGGCGGCAGCAGCGTGCACCGCCTCGGGCACCACGGCGCCGGTGGCAGCGAGGACGATCCGCGGTGCGTCGGGGTCGGTGGCCAACACGGCATCAGGCTCGACGAGTCGGTAGCCGCCCGCCAGCACCTGGTCACGGAGCGCGCCCTCGCCGATGCGGTCGCGTGCGGCGACGAACGGCCGCTGGTCGATGGGTCGGGTGCTGAGGCGCAGGTACAGGCTCTCGCCGTCGAGCGCACCGAGGCGGTGGATACCGTCGCACAGCAGCCAGTCGAGCGCCTGCGCGTAGCACGGCTCGGTGTAGCTCATCCCCGGCAGTTCCAGGCCGATCGACGGGGTGATCGTGCTCTGGTGCGCGCCGCCCTCGGGGGCGAGGGTGACGCCGGCGGGTGTGCCGACGACGATGAAGCGGGCGCCGTTGTAGAGCGCGTAGATGAGTGCGTCGAGGCCACGGCACACGAACGGGTCGTACACCGTGCCGATGGGCACGAGGTGTTGGCCGTGCAGTTCCTGGCCGAGGCCGAGGGCGTGCAGCGCCAGGAACAGGTTCATCTCGCTGATGCCCAGCTCGATGTGACGGCCGCTCGGCCCCTGCTGCCAGCGCAGCAACCGGTCGCTGCCCAGGAAGTCGGGCTGCACCTCGGGGTGGAACACGCCGAACTTGTTGATCCAGCCGCCGAGGTTGGTGCTCACGCTCACATCGGGCGACAGGGTGACCATCCGCTCGGCCACGCCGTCGACGGCACCGAGGCCGGTGAGCAGGCGGCCGAACACCTCCTGGGTGCTGACCGGCTTTGCGCCCACCGCCACGCCCACGCCCACCGGCACCGGCAGGTCGGGGCGGGGCTTGGGTGGCACGTTGTTCACCTCGCCGCCCTGCGCCGCACACAGGCGGCCGGCGGGCGACTCGGGGTCGAAGCGGTCCCACTCGGTCGCCTCGGTGAGGCCGAACTCGGCGCGCACCTGATCGATCTGCGCGGGCGACAGCAGTGCGGCGTGGTTCAGCGGATCGCCGGCGATGGGCAGGCCCCAGCCCTTGATGGTGTAGGCGAACACCACGCTCGGCCGATCGGTGACGGCGTCGCACTGCCGGTAGGCGTCGAGCAGCACGTCGAGGTCGTGGCCGCCGAGGTTCTGCACCAACGGCACCAGCTCGTCGTCGGCGATGTCGGCCACGAAGCGACGCACCTCGTCGTTGGCATCGTGCAGGAACGCCGGGCGCAGGTCGGCGCCGCGCAGCGCGAACAGGCTCTGGTAGCGCTCGTTCGACATGTCTTCGATGTGGCGCCGCAGCGCCTCGCCGCCGGGTCGGGCGAAGGCGGTCTGCAGCTTGCGGCCCCACTTCGCCTCCACCACGTGCCAACCCGAGCCGTCGAAGAACTCCATCAGCTTCTTGATCTTCTGGCCGGGGATGACCCGGTCGAGGCTCTGGCGGTTCACGTCGACCACCCACATCACGTTGCCCAGTCCGGCGAGCGCGGCGTCGGCGATGGCTTCCCACACGTTGCCCTCGTCGAGTTCGGCGTCGCCCACCAGAGCGATGAACCGGGCGGGCGGCTGCTGGCCGAAGTGCAGGTCGGTGTAGCGGCGGGTCATCGCCGCGAACAGCGGGGCCACCACGCCCAGGCCCACCGAGCCGGTGCTGAAGTCGTTGACGTCGGGGTCCTTCGTGCGGCTGGGGTAACTCTGCAGTCCACCGCGCTGACGCAGGCTGAACAGCCAGTGCTGATCCAGCTCGCCCATCAGGTACTTGATCGAATGGAACACCGGCGAGGCATGGGGCTTCACCGCCACCTTGTCGTTGCCGCTCAGGTGGCCGAACCACAGCGACGTCATGATGCTCGCCATCGACGCGCTCGACGCCATGTGGCCGCCCACCTTCACGGCGAACTCGGCCTCGCGGCCCGCGGGTGCCGGGGGTAGCGGCCGTTCGCGGTTGGCGTGATCGACCATCCGTACCGCCAGCCAGAGCACCCGCCGCTGGATCTCGTCGAGGGTGGCCAGGTCGGGCGCGGCGTCGGGCATGGGGCGATGGTACGACCGGTCGTCGATGCTGAACAGGTGCCGGTAGCACCCGGCAGCGGCTGCCACACTGGGCCGATGAACCGTGCCGTGATGCCGCCCACGATCGCCCCGCCCGCTGCCAACTATGCCCACGCCATCGTGTCCGAGCAGCCCAGCCGGTGGCTGCACACCTCGGGTGTGGTGCCCATCGCCCCCGACGGCAGCGTGCCCGCCGACCTGGGCGAGCAGGCCGAGGTGGTGTGGACGAACATCGTCGCCATGCTCGACGAGGCCGATATGAGCGCGTCCGACATCGTGAGCGTCACCACCTATGTGGTGATGGGCGAGCCCCTCGGCCCGGTGATGGCCGCCCGCGACCGCGTGCTCGACGGCCACCGCGCCGCCAGCACCCTCGTCACCGTTCCGGCCCTCGCCCGGCCCGAGTGGCGCATGGAGATCGCCATCATCGCCAGCCGCTGAACCCGGCCCGTGTCGGGCCCGAGTGGGTGCCGTGGCAGGGCGGGTCGTACGATCGCGGGCGATGAGCGACGACAAGCGCACCGACTCGGGTATCGAGGTGAAGCCGCTGTACACGGCGGCCGATCTGGCGGGCTGGGACCCGGCCACACAGCTCGGCGATCCCGGCCAGCCCCCCTACACCCGCGGCGTGTATCCCACGATGTACCGCGGCAAGTTGTGGACGATGCGCCAGTACGCCGGCTTCGGCACGGCGGCCAGCACCAACGAGCGGTTCAAGTTCCTGCTGCAGGCGGGCCAGACCGGCCTGAGTTGCGCGTTCGACCTGCCCACGCAGATGGGCTACGACAGCGACCACCCGCGCGCCGAGGGCGAGGTGGGCAAGGTGGGCGTGGCCATCGACACGCTCGACGACATGCGCACCCTGCTCGCCGACCTGCCGCTCGACAAGGTCACCACCAGCATGACCATCAACTCCACGGCAGCGATCCTGCTGTTGATGTACGAGCTGGTGGCCGAAGAGCGCGGTGTGCCGGCCAGTGCCATCAGCGGCACCATCCAGAACGACCTGCTGAAGGAGTACATCGCCCGCGGCACCTACGTGTATCCGCCACGGCCGAGCATGCGCATCATCACCGACATCTTCGAGTACTGCTCGAAGCATGTGCCGCGCTGGAACACCATCTCCATCAGCGGCTACCACATCCGTGAAGCGGGCAGCACGGCGGTGCAGGAGATCGCGTTCACCATTGCCAACGGCATCGCCTATGTGGAGGCGGCCAAGGCGGCAGGTCTCGACGTCGACGACTTCGCTCCGCGCCTCAGCTTCTTCTGGAATGCGCACAACAACTTCTTCGAGGAAGTGGCGAAGTTCCGGGCCTCGCGGCGCATCTGGTTCAAGCTGATGACCGAGCGCTTCGGGGCGAAGAAGGAGGCCAGCAAGCTGCTGCGCTTCCACACCCAGACCGGTGGCAGCACGCTCACCGCGCAGCAGCCCGAGGTGAACATCGTGCGCGTGGCCGTGCAGAGCATGGCGGCCGTGATGGGCGGTACGCAGAGCCTGCACACGAACGGCTTCGATGAGGCCCTCGGTCTGCCCACCGAGCAGGCGGCGCGTATCGCGCTGCGCACCCAGCAGGTCATCGGGTACGAGAGTGGCATCGCCGACACGCCCGACCCGCTGGCCGGCAGTTACTTCGTCGAGGTGCTCACCGACGAGATCGAACGACTCGCCTGGGAGTACATCGAACGCATCGACGAGATGGGCGGCGCCGTGTCGGGTATCGAGGCCGGCTTCCAGCAGGACGAGATCGAGCAGGCGGCGTACGAGTACACGAAGTCGATCGACGACGACGAGCGGGTGATCGTGAGCGTGAACAAGTTCGCTCTCGACGTGGAGCCCGAGCCGTCGGTGTTCCCCATCGACCCGACGCTCGAGAGCGGTCAGCGCGAGCGCCTCGCCGCATACAAGGCGAACCGCGACCAGGCTGCCGTGCAGGCGGCCCTGGCTGCCGTGGCTGAATGTGCCCGGGGCACCGACAACCTGCTGTACCCGATGAAGGAGGCACTGCGCGCCGGTGCCAGCCTTGGCGAGGTCAGCGACGCCCTGCGCGGCGTGTTCGGCGTCTATCAGCCCGGCCGCTGAGCCAGTTGCCATGACCGACGGCCTGCGCGTTGGCGCCGACGAGGTCACGCGCTGCTGGTGGTGTGGCGACGACCCGCTGTACGTGCGGTACCACGACACCGAGTGGGGTCGGCCCGTGCGCGACGACCATCGGCTCTACGAGAAGCTGTGCCTCGAGGGCTTTCAGTCGGGGTTGTCGTGGCTGACCATCCTGCGCAAGCGCGACAACTTCCGTGCTGCCTTTGCCGGCTTCGACCCCGAGGTGGTGGCCCGCTTCGGGGATGCCGACGTCGAGCGATTGCTGGGCGATGCCGGGATCGTTCGTCACCGCGGCAAGATCGCGTCGACGATCAACAACGCACAGCGCGCGCTGGAACTGATCGACGAGTTCGGCAGCATCGCCACGTTCCTCGACCGCTTCGTGCCGGCTCCGCAGCCCGCCCCGACCGGGCTCGGTCAGATCCCCGCCAAGACCGCTGAGTCGACGGCCATCTCGAAGGAACTGAAGCGCCGCGGCTGGAGCTTCGTCGGCCCCACCACCGTGTACGCCTTCATGCAGTCGATGGGCCTGGTGAACGACCACCTCGCCGGCTGCGAGTTCCGCTGACGCCGCCTGCGAGGGGTAAGCGGGCTCCACGTGCTCGCCCCGATCACCACCAGCCCGTATACCCCGCGCCACACACGCTGGACTCGGGGGGTCAGGAGCCGGAGTCGTCGGCGATGACGACGGGGATGGCGCTGAACTCGCCGGGGTCGGTTTCCAGACCCACGCCGCCGCGCACCATCAGCATCACCACATCGCCCGGCTGTGCACCTGAGAGGTCGAGTTGCACCGAGAACGGGCCGGCTTCCTCCATGCTGCCCGCCATGGTGTGCTGCTGGGTGAGCACAGTGGCCGATCCGGCGATGTAGGCGCTCACCATCATGCTGGCCTCGAACCCGCGGGCCACGCCCTCGACGGTGACCAGGCCGGCCGGTACCTCGGCGAGTGCCGCCGGAGTGGTGATGGAGGCCCCATCGCTGCCGGCGCCGATGACGAACCAGCTCGACGCGGGGCCGAGTTGGCGGAGGAACAGCACCGCCCGGGGCGACGGGGTGCCGCCACCCTCGCTGGGCGACATCACCTCGATCTCACCGCTGCGCGAGTCGCCCTGCATGAACTCGCCGAGCGAGGGCGGCACGCCCAGCACCTGGATGACGAAGTCGACGGCGGCGTCTTCCGGTGTGGTGAACACCACGTCGGCAGCGGGCCAGATGGCCGGCTGCCCGAGGCCTACCACTGTGGTGGTGGGTGCCACGGTGGTGGGTGGCTCAGCGGTGGACGTGGTCACCTCGACGGTGGTGGTCGTGGCCGCCGTCGTGGTCGTGGCTTCCACGGTGGTGCTGACAGCGGTCGTCGACACGCTGGTCGCGCTGGTGGATGTGGTGCTGTCGGAGTCGTCGCTACATGCGACCAACAGGCCGCCGACGGCAAGCATGGTGAACACAGCGCGGAACGGTGAGGTCATGCGCACAGTGAGCCGGATCGAGAGCCGGTCGGCAAGGGTCGAAGGCCCCTGCGGCCCGATCCGCGTTCAGCCGAGGCCGAGGCGCTCCATCGCCACGGCCTTCAACCGCTTGTAGTCGAGTTTGCCATTCGCGGCGCGGCCGATGGTGTCGATGGGCACGATGCGCTTGGGCGACTTGTAGGCGGCGAGGTGTTCGCGCACATGGGCGATGAGCACAGCGTCGTCGAGCACGGCCCCGGGCTTGGCCTCCACCAGCGCGGTGATGGCCTCGCCGAAGCGCTCGTCGGGCACGCCCACCACGGCGGCGTCGGCCACGGTGGGGTGCGTCTTCAACGCCTCCTCCACCTCCTCGGGGAACACCTTCTCACCGCCGGTGTTGATGCACTGGCTGCCGCGTCCGTACAGCTTCAGTGTGCCGTCGGCTTCCACCTCGGCCCAGTCGCCGGGGATGCTCCAGCGCACGCCTTCGAACGTGATGAACGTCGACGCGCTCTTGGCCTCGTCCTTGTAGTAGCCGATGGGCGTGCGGCCGCGCAGCGCCACCCGGCCCCGCTCGCCGCTGCCGGGCAGTACCTCGCGGCCGTCTTCGGTGAGGACCTTGGTGTTGGGGCCGAGCGCGAACTTCGCCGTGGTGGCGGCGCCGCCCGCAGCAGCGGCCGACTCGGCCGTGGTGGTGTTGCTGGCCATGCCGATGGCCTCGCTGCTGCCGAGGCTGTCGATCATGATGAGCCGTTGGTTGTGGCGCAACAGCCCGGCCTTGGTGTCGGCGGCCCAGATGACGCCGCTCGACACGATGACCCGCAGTGACGAGATGTCCCACCGACCCGGCTCGGCGTCGAGGGCGCGCAGGATGGGCTTCGCGAATGCATCGCCCACGATGGAGATGCTGTTCACCCGTTGCTGTTCGATGGTGTCGAGCAGCTCGACCGGGTCGAAGTGTCGCCCCACGGTGGTGACGACCGCGCCCGCCAGCACGAGGTTCCACATCGCGTTGAACGCACCGGTGCCGTGCATGAGCGGCGCCGCGGGCAGGTTGCGCGGCCCCGGCTTGGCGATCCGCTCGTCGAACGCGTCCCATCCGGGTGCGACGGGCAGAGGGTGCTTCGACGGTGCGTCGAGGCTGGCCACCATGTCGTCCTGGCGCCACATCACACCCTTCGGCATGCCCGTGGTGCCGCCGGTGTAGAGGATGTAGAGGTCGTCGGGACTGCGGCCCCACGGCGCCACGGTGCGGCCGGTGGCCGAGGCTGCGGCCGTTTCGTAGGGCACCGCCCAGTCGGGGCAGGGGTTGCTGCCATCATCGACGCAGATCCAGGTGCGTACCCGCGGCACCCGCGCCCGCATGGCCGCGCATCGATCGGCGAACGAGGCGTGGAACACGACGGCCACCGCGTCGGCGTTGTCCCACAGGTAGGCCAGTTCGTCGTCGGTGTAGCGGAAGTTGGTGTTCACCGGCACCAGGCCGGCTTTGAACATGGCGAACATGCTCTCGAGGTACTCGGGACAGTTGTACAGGTAGTGCGCCACCTTGTCCTGGTGCTGCGCGCCGCCCGCCAGCAGCGCGGCGGCCACACCGTCGGCACGTCGGTCGAACTCGGCCCAGGTGAACATGCGGTCGCCCTGGATCTGGGCCGTGGCATCGGGGAAGCGGTCGGCGTTGCGCTCCCAGATCTCGGCCAGGTTCCAACCGGGCGTTGCGGTGTGCGGTGTGGAGGTCACGTCGGGCGACGTTAGTGGGCCACCTCGCCCTATCGCCGGGTCGGTGCCCGACCTACCATGGCCGCATGGACTTCGAGCTGCCCGCACCCGACGACCAGCGCCGGGCAGCGGTGCGCGAGTGGCTGGCAGCCCACCCGCGCCCCTCTGGTGCCGAACTTGCTACGGCCGGCTACGTGGCCCCGCACTGGCCGCGGCCGTGGGGCCTCGAGGCCGACCCCATCCACCAACTGATCATCGACGACGAGTTGGGCAAGGCGGGTGTGCGCCGCCCGGTGAACCCCATCGGCATCGGCTGGGCGGGGCCCACGCTGCTGTACGCCGGAACCCCCGAGCAAAAGCAGCGCTACCTCGCGCCGATCCTGTCGGGTGAGGAGTTCTGGTGCCAGCTGTTCAGCGAACCGGGCAGTGGCAGCGACCTCGCCAACCTCGGCACCCGGGCAGTGCGCGACGGCGACGAGTTCGTGGTGAACGGCCAGAAGATCTGGACGAGCGGCGCGCAGTACGCACGCTTCGGCATCCTCATCGCCCGCACCGACCCCGATGTGGCCAAGCATCGTGGCATCTCGTACTTCGTCTGCCCGATGGACGCGCCCGGCATCGAGATCCGCCCGATCACCGAGATGACCGGTGGGCACACCTTCAACGAGGTGTTCTTCACCGATGTGCGCATCCCGGCGGCGAACCTGGTGGGCGACCTGAACGACGGCTGGCGGCTGGCGAAGGTGACGCTGGGCAACGAGCGGGTGTCGCTGTCGACCGGCGGTGTGCTGTGGGGCAATGGTCCGACAGCGCTCGAAACGATCGACGCCATCCGCGAGCAGCACCCGGAGGGGGTCGCCGACCCGCATCTGCGTCAGCGCATCGCCGAGGTGTACGTCGAGCACACGTTGCTCGACCTGATCCGTCTGCGCACCCTCACCGCGGCACTGAAGGGCGAGGCGCCCGGGCCCGAGGCGAGCATCCGCAAGATCCTCGCCGACGAGCACGGCCAGCACGTGATGTCGCTCGCCCGCGACATGGTGGGCGCGCACGCCATGCTCACCGGTGGCGACGGCACCGACGCGTTCGTGCCGGGCACCGACACCAAGGGCCTCGGCCCCGACCGTCCCGCAGGTGGCCTGGCCCACCCGGGCTGGTACGACGGGTACATGTTCAGCCAGGCCCTCACCATCGGCGGTGGTACCGGCGATGTGCAGCGCAACATCGTGGCCGAGCGGGTGCTGGGCCTGCCCCACGACGTCGACGTGGCGAAGGGCCTCAGTTGGGCCGAGGCGCAGCGTGCCGCGGGGCGCGCCTCGTGAGCGTCGACCTGCTCGCCGCCGCCGAGCACGTGCACGAGGTGGTGGAAGCCAACGCCGACCGCAGCGAACAGGGCCGCCGCCTGGCGCCCGCAGTGGTGGACGCCTTGCGCGACGCCCACCTGTTCCGCATGTGTGTACCTGCCGTGTACGGCGGACCCGAGGCCGACCCGCTCACCCTGGTGCGCGCCATCGAGGCGGTGGCCGCCGCCGACGGCGCGGCCGGCTGGTGCACGATGATCGCGTCGACCACATCGTCGATGAGCCTGTTCCTCGAGCCCGAGTTCGCCCGCCAGATCTTCGCCGATCCGCGCAGCATCACCGGCGGCGTCTTCGCCCCCAACGGCACCGCGGTGCGCGAGACCGACGGCTGGCGGGTGACGGGACGTTGGCAGTGGGGCAGTGGCTCACAGCACTGCACGTGGCTGACGGGTGGCTGCACCACCGACGACGGGCAGTTCCATCTGATGTTCATGGACCCCGCCGACATCGTCATCCACGACACCTGGCACGTCAGCGGCATGCGCGGCACCGGATCGCACGACTTCAGCGCAGAGGGTGCCTTCGTGCCGTTCGGGCGTTCGGTGCAGCCGATGGCGGGCAAGCGCTACGTGGATGGTGCGCTGGCAGCGTTCCCCAACTTCAGCCTCCTGGCCGCCGGTGTGGCGGCGGTAGCGCTGGGCGTGGCTCGTCATGCGCTCGACGAGTTCATCGATCTCGCCCAGGGCAAGCGCCCGCTGTACAGCTCGCGCACACTCAGCCAGTCGGGCACGGTGCAGAGCGAGCTGGCCAAAGCCGAGGCTTCGCTGCGCGCAGCGCGGGCGTTCCTGCACAGCGAACTGGCCGAGGCATGGGATGCCGCCCAGCAGGGTGGCCACATCGACGTGGCGACGAGTGGCCGCATCCGGCTGGCCGGTGTGCACGCCGCAGGTGCCGCCGCTCATGCCACCGACGTGGCCTACACGCTGGCCGGTGGCACCTCGGTGTACGAGACCAGCCCGCTGCAGCGCTGCCTGCGCGATGCGCACGTCGCCACCCAGCACCTGATGGTGTCGCCGCGTCTGAACGAGACGCTGGGCAAGTTGCTGTTCGGCGCCGACATCGACGCCAGCCAACTCTGACGCCAGCCAGCTCTGCCGCGCGTCAGTGACCGGGTTCGCCGAGGTCGGGCGAGATGCGGTCGGGCGGGCCGACGATGAGCGGATCGGGTTCGCCCACGAGCGCAGTGTCCTTGTCGTCGTAGGGCAGCACGCTGAGCACATGGCGCATCGCGTTCACCCGGCCGCGTTTCTTGTCGTTGCTGCGCACCACGGTCCACGGAGCGAACGCAGTCGACGTGCGGCGGAACATCTCGGCCTTCGCCGCGGTGTACTCGTCCCACCGGTCGAGCGAGGCGATGTCGTTGGGGCTCAGCTTCCACTGCCGCACCGGGTCGATGCGGCGGATGGTGAAGCGGGTGATCTGCTCGCGTCGCGACACCGAGAACCACAGCTTCACCAGCGTGGTGTCTGAGTTCACCAGCATCCGTTCGAACTGCGGCACGGCGCGCATGAACTCGCGGTACTCGGCCTGGGTGCAGTAGCCCATCACCCGCTCGACGGAGGCCCGGTTGTACCACGAGCGGTCGAAGAAGACGATCTCGCCCTGCGTGGGCAGGTGGCGAATGTAGCGCTGGAAGTACCACTCGCCCCGCTCGCGCTCGCTGGGCGCCGACAGCGCCACGGCAGTGGCGCCGCGTGGGTTGAGGTGCTCCATGAACCGCTTGATGGTGCCACCCTTGCCGGCGGCGTCGCGGCCCTCGAACAGCACCACCAGTTTGTGGCCGGTGTCCTTGATCCAGGTCTGTGCCTTCAGCAGTTCGATCTGCAGGCCGCGCTTCACCTGCTCGTACTCGGGCCGGGTCATCCGCTCGGTGTACGGGTAGCCCTCGCGCCAGGTCTGCATGGGAAGGCCGTCGGGGCCGAGCAGCACCGGGTCGTCGACCTCGTCGAACGTGCCCTCCACCGCGTAGCCGCGCTCGCTGATCTCCTCGGGCGACATCGTGCGCAACGCATCGATGATGCGGTCGAGTTCGGCAGCGGCGTGGTGTCTCGACAGGTCGTTGGCGTCGTCCACGGTGGCGACGTTAGACACACGCCGCTGCTCGTAACGGACATTCACTCGTTGTTCATCTCGCCCAGACGGGCGGCGCGGATACCCGCCCAGGTGGCCGGGTCGTCGTTGCCCAGCGCCCACAGCGCCACGCCGTGCAGGTCGTTGCGGTGGGCGATGTAGGCGCGGCGTTGCGCGCCGTCGGCACCCGGGTAGCGCACCGTGCGCGACACGGTGCAGGTGACGGTGGCGCCGTTGGCATCGGGTCCGGTGAGCGTGTCGACGTAGTCGAACGAGTACTCGGCGGTGGTCTCGTCCCACACCGGGGTGATGCTGCGTGCCGCGATCTCGCGGCCGGCGCGCGCGTTGGAGATGGCCCTTCGCTCGGGCGTTTCGCCGTCGGGGCAGGTGCCGGTGACGCTGAGCACCCAGTCGTAGCCGTAGGTGGGGATGCCGAGGTCGAGCTTGGTGGGGTCGACCAGTTCGGTTGCCGCCTGCACCACGTCGTCGACCCACTCGATGGGCGCGATGGGGCCGGGCTTCGCGATGGAGTAGTCGTAGGCCATGATGCGGATGCGGTCGACGATCTTCCCCATGGCCTCGTAGTCGTACACCCAGTAGCCGCTGATGTCGGACTGCCCGCCGTCGTACACCGGCGGCACGGCCACCATCAGCGAGGCGCCAGTGGGCTCGAGCGCCGCATCGAGTTCGGTGAGGAACGCGATCCAGTTCGGTCGGGTGGTGGCCCACGTGGAGCGACTGTCGCCGAAGGCGAACACCTCATAGTCGAGTTCGATGCCGGCGTAGTCGCCGTTGCGCACCAGGGCGACGAGCGTGGCCACATGGGCCGTGCGTTGCGCGGGGTCGGCCAGCACCCCCGCCATCACGCCCTCACCGGCGTTGTCGAACACCGTGGCGATGAGCGGCACATCGACTGCCGCGGTGGCGGTTCGATACCGCTCGATCGTGCCGTCGGGCATGCCCTCGTAGGTCACCACCTCGCGGGCACCGCGGGCCGAGTACGCCACGAGGGCGACATCGGCGAACAGGTCGGAGTTCTCGGTGAACGAGGCCAACGCCGAGTCGGGCTGCCAGTAGGGCGCCCAGCCGCTGACCGTGATGGGTGCGCCGGTGCGCTGCCACTCGCCCTTCGGCCAGGCGAGGCCCACCACGACGATGGCGACGATGCCGACGACCGCGATGACGATGGGCGCCAGGCGGCCGCGGGACGACGACGGCTCGGCCATGGTGGGCGAGCCTACTGTCCGGGGCCCTAGTGTCGGCGGCGATGAGCCCTGCCCCGCCTGCGATGGACACGATCCGCGTCGAGCGGTCGGGCCACATCGTCACCGTCACCATCGACCGCCCCGGTTCGCCCATGAACGCCGTCGACGATGTGCTGCACCGCGACATGGCGGCGCTGTTCCGATGGCTGAAGACCGAGGGCGACGCGCGTGCCGTGGTGCTCACCGGTGGCGAGAAGCGGGCCTTCAGCGCTGGCGGCGACTTCGACTGGTTCCCGCAGTTGCGCCGGATGGAGCCGCTCGACGCATTGCGTCGCGAGGCGAAGCAGATCATCTGGGACCTGCTCGACGTGGAGATCCCCATCGTGTGTGCGCTGAACGGCGCGGCGGCAGGCCTGGGCGCCTCGGTCGCCCTGCTGTGCGATCTGATCGTGATGAGCGAGCGCGCCGTCATCATCGACCCGCACGTGAACGTGGGGTTGGTGGCCGGCGACGGTGGCACTGCGGTGTGGCCGTGGCTGCTCGGCCCGTTGGCCGCGAAGAAGCACCTGCTGCTCGGCGAGCCACTCGCCGCCGACGAGGCGTTGCGCCTCGGTGTGGCGGCAGAGGTGTGCGCCCCCGCCGACGTGAACGCCCGCGCACTCGCCTGGGCCGAGCGACTGGCCGCCCAGCCGCCGCTGGCGGTGAAGGGCACCAAGATCGCCGTGAACGCGCATCTGAAGCGGGCGTTGCTCGACAGCTTCGACCTGTCGACCGCGATGGAGATGCCGTGCTTCTTGTCGCACGATCACGCCGAGGCGATGGATGCGCTGCGCGACAAGCGCGCGCCGCACTTCGAGGGGAGATGACCATGTCGGCCGATGCGATCGAGACGATCATGACCACCCGGGCGATGCGCCGCTACAGCGACCGCCCGGTGAGCGACGACGACATCGTCACCTGCCTGCGGGCCGCCCAGCAGGGGCCCAGCGGTGGCAACGTGCAGCCCCAGCAGTACGTGGTGGTGCAGGACCCTGCATTGCGGGCCGAGGTGGGCCGGCTGTATCGCGAGGCGTTCGACCGCTACGAGCGCTCGCTGCCCGAGCCGAGTGAGTTCCCCGATGCCGAACGTGCTGCCGCGTGGAAGCGCAGCCGCGACGCCAGCCGCCACCTGGCCGACCACCTCGGCGAGGTGCCGGTGATCGTGGTGTTCCTGCAACCGCTCATCCCGTGGGGTTCGGTCGACGACGAAGGCCCGATGGACATCGGCCGGCTCGATGCCAGCGTGTACCCGGCTGTGCAGAACTTCTGCATCGCCGCCCGCGCCCTGGGCCTGGGTACGGCACTCACCACCGTCATCCGCATCCGTGGCGCCGAACTGCTCGACCTGCTGGGCGTGCCGGCCGGGAAGTTCGAGGTGGCAGCACTCACGCCGCTCGGCTATCCGACGGGCCGGTTCGGTGTCGCCCCGCGCAAGCCGGCGGCCGCAGTGACGCACTGGGACCGCTGGGGCGACAAGCGGCGCTGAGCGGACCGGCACGACCGGCTCCGACCCGACCTGGCCTTGCTTCGGCGTGCTATCCCAAGGGCATGACGGCTCTCGACTCCGCACCCGCCACCGACCGCCTCGTCGTCGATCTGCTCGACCCCGAGTTGTACCGCCGCAACCCGCACGACGTGTGGGCCTGGATGCGAGCCAACGAGCCCGTCTACCGCGACCGCCGCAACGGGCTGTGGGGCATCACCCGTCACGCCGACCTGAAAGAGGTCGAGCGGCGCAGCAGCGTGTTCCTGTCGGGCCAGGGCTACCGCGCCATCTGGTCGCCCGACGAGATCAACATGATCGCCCAGGACGATCCTCGCCACCGCCAGCAGCGCATGCTGGTGCAGGGCTATTTCACCGGTGCCGCCATCGCCCAGCGGCGCGCCGAGATCGACACGCTCGCCGCCGAGCTGATCGACGCGATGATCGAGCCGGGTACGTCGCCCGACGGCGTGGAGGTGGTCGACGCACTGGCCGGCCAACTGCCCGCCCGGCTCACCTGCCGCCTGCTCGGCTACCCCGAACACATGTGGCCCCACCTGAAGAGCTGGAGCGAGCGGCTGATGCGCATCGACATGCGCGAGCGCGACGGCCACACGTTCACCGAGTTCATCGCCGCGAACATGGAGTTCGCCACGGCGCTGGGCGAGATCGCCCGCGACAAGTACACGAACCCGCAGGCCGACCTGATCAGCGAATGGGTGCACGCCACCATCGACGGCCAGCCGTTGCCGCCGGCCGCCATCGTGCACGAGGTGGGCCTGTTCATCAGCGGCGGTGCCGAGACCACCCGCACGGCCATCAGTCACGGTCTGCGTGCCTTCGTCGACCATCCCGAGCAGTGGGATGCGATGGGTGCCGACCCGTCGCTGGTGCCGGGTGCCATGGAGGAGGTGCTGCGCTGGGTGACGCCGTTGAACAACATGTTCCGCCGGGCCGGCGCCGACACCACGATCGGCGACCAGGCGGTGCGGCGCGGCGACCGCATCATCCTGCTGTACCCATCGGCCAACCGCGACGAGGCAGTGTTCGCCGACCCGTTCCGGTTCGACATCCGCCGCAATCCGAACCCGCAGATCGCGTTCGGCTTCGGCACGCACCTGTGCATCGGTACGCATGTGGCGCGTGCATCGCTGGCTGCGGTGTTCGGCCAACTGGCCCAGCGGGTGACCGACCTGCGTGCGGTCACCGAGCCCGATGTCGAGTCGAACATCTTCGCCAGGGCCGTTCGTCGCTTCGATCTCGGCTTCCGGACACGCTGACACCGATGCGCGGATAAGGTCGGGCCATGCGCTCCATCACCCCTCAGAGGCGACTCGCCGGTACGTTGACACTTGCCATGTTGCTCGCCTCGTGCGGAAGCGACGAGTCCGCCCACAGCCCGGCGATCCCTTCCCAGGCCGATGCGTGCCCGAAGCGTGCAGCTGTCGACGGTCGGCCGCTCCGCGTCGCCTCCACGGTGGCGCCGCTCACCAGCATCATCGCCAACATCGCCTCGGGCACCCCCACGGTGGTCACCGGTGTGGTGCCCGAGGGCACCAACAGCCACACCTACGAGCCGCCGCCCAGTGTGGCGGCCACGCTCGAGCAGGCCGACATCGTGTTCCTGAACGGCCTGGGCCTGGAAGATCCCACCCGCACGCTGGCCGAGGCGAACGCATCCGACGGTGCGGTGCGCTGCGAACTCGGCACGGCGGTGCTGCCCCGCGACGAGTGGGCGTACGACTTCTCGTTCCCCGAAGACGGCGGCAAGCCCAACCCGCACCTGTGGACCAATCCGCCGATGGGCCGCGACTACGCCGAGGTGGTGCGCGACTCGCTGGTGGCCGCCGATCCGGCGAACGCTGCCACCTATGAGGCCAATTTCACGGCTTTCGCGGCGAAGATCGACGCCCTCGATGCGGCCATGACCGAGGCCACGGCCACCTTGCCCGCCGAGCAGCGCCAACTGCTCACCTACCACGACGCCTACGCGTACTTCGCCAAGCACTACGGCTGGACCGTCATCGGCGCCATTCAGCCGTCGTCGTTCGACGAGCCGTCGGCCAAGGACGTGGCAGCGCTGATCGAGCAGGTCCGTAGCACCGGCGTGCAGGCCATCTTCGGTAGCGAGGTGTTCCCGTCGACGGTGCTCGAGCAGATCGGCGCCGAAACCGGGGTGCGGTACGTCGACGTGCTCCGCGACGACGACCTTCCCGGCGAGCCGGGCGACCCCGAGCACTCGTGGCTGGGGCTGATGCGTTTCGACTACGTCACCATGGTGGAAGCCCTCGGAGGCGATGCCTCTGTGCTCACCACCGTCGACGTCGCCGACGTGGGCCCCGACAGCGCTGAGTACCCGCAGTGACCGGACCCGGCAACGACGTCGTCGTCGAGCTCAGCCATGTCACCTGTGCCTACGGTGCGGTGCCGGTGGTCGACCACGTCGACCTCACCGTGTGCCGTGGCGAGTTCGTGGGCATCGTCGGCCCGTCGGGAGCGGGCAAGACCACGCTGCTGAAGGCCCTGCTCGGTTCTGTTCGTCCGGTGCACGGCCATGTCACGCTGGCCTCTGGGCTGCGGGTCGCCTCGGTGCCCCAGCTCGAGACCGTCGACTGGAACTTCCCGGTCACGGTGGCCGAGGTGGTGGCGATGAGCATCGCCGCCGACCGCTGGTGGTGGCCACGGGTCACGGCAGGCGAACGCCGTCGCATCGACGAGGTGCTCGACCGGCTGGGCCTCGCCGGCCTCGGTGGCCGCCACATCCGCGAACTGTCGGGTGGTCAGCAGCAGCGTGTGTTCCTGGCCCGAGCCCTGGTGCAGCAGCCCGATCTGCTGGTGCTCGACGAACCCACGGCCGGTATCGACGTGCGCACCCGCCATGAGGTGCTGCACGTGCTCGCCGACCTGAACGAGGCTCCGCCGAACGGGCAGGGCATCGCCATCGTGCTCACCACGCACGACCTCAACGGGCTCGCCGCGCACCTGCCGCGGCTGGTGTGCTTCAACCGCACCGTCGTGGCCGACGGCAGCCCGCACGAGGTGCTCACGCCCGAGGTGCTGGAACGCACCTATGGCGCACCGATGGAGGTGCTGGCCCACGGCGGTCTGCCGGTGGTGCTGGAACACGGCGACGAACTGCTGCGCACCCGGCTGCGGCGATTGTCGGCATGACCGCGGTCGACCTCCTCAGCCCGTTCGGATTCGAGTTCTTCCGCAACGGTCTCGTCATCGCTGCACTCACCGGTGCGCTGTGCGGCCTGGTGGGCGTGTTCGTGGTGCTGCGCGGGATGAGCTACATCGGCCACGGCCTCAGTCACGCCGTGTTCGGCGGCGCTGCGCTCGCTGCCGTGCTGGGTGTGAACTTCTTCATCGGTGCCGGCTTCTGGGGGCTCACCTCGGGCCTGATGATCGGGCGCGTGTCGCGCCGGCGCATCATCGGTGCCGATGCCGCCATCGGTGTCATCACGACGGCCTCGTTCGCGATGGGCCTCGCACTGCAGGCGCGGTTCGGTCAGGCCCAGCGCAGTATCGACGCCGTGCTGTTCGGCAACGTGCTGGGCGTGTTCACCAGCGACATCGTCGCCGTGTCGATCGTGGGACTGGGCAGTGTGCTGGTGGTGGTGCTGCTGTACCGCCGCCTGCTGTTCTCGATCTTCGACCCCGATGTGGCCGGCGTGAGCGGTGTGAACGTCGGCCTGATGGAGGCTGTACTCATGGCGATGCTGTCGGCGACCATCCTGGTCACCGTTCGCGTGGTGGGCGTGCTGCTGATCTCGGCGATGTTGGTGCTACCCGCTGCCACGGCCCGTCTGCTCACCGATTCGTTCGGGCGCATGCTGGTGCTGTCGCCCGTGCTGGGCGCCGCCATCGGTGTGGTGGGCATGTACGCCAGCTGGTACGCCGACGTGCCCAGTGGCGCCGTCATCATCCTCGTCGGCACGGCCGTGTTCCTGGCGGTGTACATCTCGGTCGGGGTGCGCACCCGTGCCCGGGTGGCAGGCCTCGACCATCACCCCGCTGCGGCCTGACCCGCCGCGGCAGCAGCCTCAGTCGCCCAGGAACCACTCCGCGCCGCTTGGCGTGTCGCGTACCTCCACGCCGATGTCCGCCAACCGGTCGCGGATCAGGTCGGACAGGTCGTAGCGCTTGTCGGCGCGCACCACGGTACGCAGCGTCAGGATGATGTCCATGTAGGGCCCGGCGACGGCCCGTGGGTCGACCAGGCCGCGCACCGCCGCGTCGCCGAGGCGCACGATCATGCTGCGCAGCGTGGCGTTGGCACGGTCGGTCTCGTCGCTCCGCAGGGTGTCGGCCGACCAGTTGCGGATGGCGGCTTCCAACTCGAGCGCGGCCCGTGCGGCGCCGGCCGCGTCGTTGGCGTCGAGCGCTGCGGCGAACGCAGCCTCTGCTGCCTCGGCCTCGGCGGCCAGCGAGGTGGCCGGGGCGGTCGGTGCCGCAGGTGCCTCGGTTGTCGCGGCCACCGCGGCGGGCGGGGCGCCGACCGCCACCACGCCGCGCGCCGGATCGCGCAAGGCGTCGATGGGCAGCGTGACACCGGTCTCGTGCACCGTGCTGGTACCGCGCACCCGCACGGTGATGGTGCCGTTGCCCACCACCGTGGCGGTGTCGGCATCGAGGTCGAGCACCACGCCGGTGTGTTCGTCGACGCCCAGCACGTGCACACCGGCCGGCAGCATTGCCTCGAGCGTCTCCAGGCGGTGCTCGCCCAGGTAGCAGAAGCGGGTGTCGTGGTGGCCACCCTCTTTGTTGTCGTAGTGGGGGATGACGGCCACCGGCAGGTTCACCTCGGTGAGTACATCGAGGCCGTCGAGCCAGGTGGGTTCGTCGCCCACTTTGTAGATCTCGTACACCGGCACCGTGAAGCGGCCGAGGGTGAGCGCGGCCGCGGAGGCGAACGTGACGGCACCACCGTGACGCAACTTGGCGCGCACCAGATCGGGCACCTGGGTGCCGGCCCACTGGCGCAGGGCGTAGGTGGGGCTGCCGGGCCCGGCGAACAGGTAGTCGGCGGCGCGCACCCGGTTCAGCGCCTGCTCGACCACCAGCGGATCTTCGCCGTGCACCCGGGTGAGGCCGGCCACCTCGATCGGGTGCCCGACGCTCTGACGAAAGTACTCCTGGGCGCGGGTGGCGAGTTCCGGAGCATTGGCCTGGAAGCCGTAGGGCGTGTCGAGCACCACGGCGCGGGCGTCGCTGCCGAGCCGGTTGATGAGGTCGCGGTGGTGCTTCATCATCGTGGGCGCGGTCTCGCCCGAACCCATGATGGTGAGCAGACGGGGGAGGGGGGTGGTGGTCATACGAGGAAACCGTTCTGGATGTGCTCGACGATGACGTCGGCGCAGCGTTGCGGGAACTGGGCGTGGAGGTCGTGGTGGGCGGGGCGGAACCACACCACGCGCCCGTGGGGGAGGGAGGCCAGCGCGGCCTCGACGGCGAGGTGCTTGTCGTGGGCCCAGGCCACATCGCCCGAGTCGGCGGGCAGCAGCAGCACTGGCCGGGTGATGTTCGGATACATGGCCGACGGACGGTGTGCCCACAGCTCGCGCAGGATCAGCAAGTGCCGGGGAAGCGTGAGCCAGGCGCGCACGGTGCCGTCGGCCAGCACCTCGAAGTTGGCCAGCGACCCGGCGATGCCGGTCTCGGGCCAGTCGGCGTGCATGGCCCGCATACCGGCCTCGAGCCGGGTGGCGCTCACCCCGCTCAGATCAGGTGGGCGCAGCTTCACGGCGCAGTCGTCCCATTCGGGGAACACGCTGGCCAGTTCGATCATGCCCCCGTCGACGGCGACGGCACCCACCACTCGGTCGGGCAGGGCGTGCGCCGCGTGCACGACGATGTTGCCGCCCCACGACTGGCCGACGAACACGGCGCGCTGTTCGCCGAGGGCGTCGAGCACATCGGCGAGATCGGCGCAGATGGTGTCGAAGTCGTAGCCGTGGTCGGGCTTGTCGCTGTGGCCGTGGCCGCGCAGGTCGACAGCCGCGCTGCGACAGCCCTGCGCCGCCAACGCCTCGCCCACGCCATCCCACATGCGGGCGTTCGACGCCAGGCCGTGCACCAGCACCAGCAGCGGCCCGGTGGCCTCGGCCGGTGCGGGGCCGCGGCGGATGACGCGCAGGCGCGTGCCGTCGGTGGTGGAGATCAGGTCGTCGGCGTGCATCGTCGTGCCAGTCTGGCCCAGCCGGTGGTCGCGCGGCATTGCCGAGATCGGTACTGTTCGCACATGGGGAACACGCCGATCACTTCCATCGCCGACATCATCCGCGTCCACGGTGTGGAGCGGGCCGACCATCCATGCCTCGTCCTGGGCGATCGTCGCCTGTCGTGGGCCGATCTGTACCGCCGGGCGGGCCAGGTGGCCAACCTGCTGGCGGCGGCCGGCGTGGGCGACCAGGACCGGGTGGCCTTCCTCGACAAGAACGGCATCGAGCACTTCGAGGTGTTCTACGGGGCGGCGCTGCTGAACGCGGTCACCGTCGACGTGAACTGGCGTCTGGCCGCCCCCGAGGTGGAGTACGTCGTGAACGACGCGCAGGCCAAGGTGCTGGTGGTGGGCCCCGACTTCGTGCCCATGTTGGCCGCCATCGTGGCGAACCTCACCTACACCACCACCGTGCTGGTCATCGGTGGCGCCGAGGGGTTCGCCGACTACGACGAGGCGGTGTCGGCTCAGCCGGCCGCCGACCCGGGCACCACCAGCGCACCCGACGACGTGGCGTTTCAGCTGTACTCGAGCGGTACCACCGGGCGACCCAAGGGCGTCATGCTCAGCAACGACAACTTCTTCGCCCTG
>JBAXSU010000259.1:0-3492 GCA_037130535.1 Actinomycetota bacterium | reverse complement strand
AACATCGGCTCGAAGCTCACCATGAAGTACCCGAGCGTCTACCTGGTGGGTCCGAAGGCCACGGGCGAAGTGCTGTCGGTGGCCTACGCCGGCGCCGGCCAGCACCAGGACGCGGGCGCCAAGATGGTGCACGCCGCGCCCGAGACCACCAGCAAGATCGTGTCGAAGAGCATCAGCAAAGACGGTGGCATCACCACCTACCGCGGTCTGGTGCGCATCGAGGAAGGTGCCTATGGCTGCAAGAGTCATGTGCAGTGCGACGCCCTCATCCTCGACGAGCAGAGCGAGAGCCGCACCCTGCCGTACATGGAGGTGGGCGAGCGCGATGCCGAGATCGGCCACGAGGCCACGGTGTCGAAGATCGCCGACGAGCAACTCTTCTACCTGATGAGCCGCGGCCTGTCGCAGGAGCAGGCCATGAGCATGGTGGTGAACGGCTTCATCGAGCCGATCACGCGCACGCTGCCCATGGAGTACGCGGTCGAGTGGAGCCGCCTCATCGAGTTGCAGATGGAAGGCAGCGTCGGCTGAGCGGTTCCGGGCCCGGCCGCTAGGGTCGGTCCATGACGATCGAACTGGTCACGACGGATGGGATCTTTGCGCTCGACGGTGGCGAGTGGGAGGTCACCAACAACATCTGGTTGGTCGGCGACGACCGCGAGGTGGTGGTGTTCGACGCAGCGCACGACGCGGCGCGCATCGTGGCCGCGGTGAACGGCCGCCGGGTGCGGGCCATCGTGCTCACCCACGGCCACAACGACCACATCAACGCGGCAGTGCCGCTGCGTGAAGCGGTCGATGCGCCCATCCTGCTGCACCCGAGCGACCAGATGCTGTGGGAAGTGGTGTGGCCCGGCGAGACGACCGATGGTGCAGTGCAACCGGGCAGCGTCGTCTCCGTCGCCGGCCACGATCTGGCGGTGCTGCACACCCCGGGGCACTCGCCCGGCTGCTGCTGTTTCCACGACGCGGCGAGCGGCGTGGTGTTCAGTGGCGACACCCTGTTCTGCGGTGGCCCGGGTGCCACAGGTCGTAGCTTCAGCGACGAACCCACGATCGTGCGGTCCATTCGCGATCGTCTGCTGGCACTGCCCGACCACACCATCGTGCACACCGGCCACGGCGACAGCACCACCATCGGTGCCGAGCGAGCCGGAGTGCTGGCCCGCGCCGCCGAACTCAGCATCTGAGCAGACCGCACAACACCCGTCCCCGGGGTGGCGCGGCGCGTCGACGCTGGCAGAATTGGGTCATGCCGATGCGTCAGGAGTGCAAGCACTTCGAGAGCCGTACCTACGCGAACGGTGAGACCGTGCGCAAGTGCAACCTCGATCTTGCGCCCGACGCGCCCTGGCGGTGCCCCGAGGCGTGCAGCGCGTTCGAGCGTCGGATGGACATGGGCTGGACGTACGGCAAGATGGTTGCATCGGCGGGTCCTGACGAGCCGCCGGGGCTCGACGACGGCAGCGCGGCTGCGGTGCTCGACGAGGCCGAGGACTTCCTCAACTCGGTCGGCGCACAGGTGATCGCCGAGGTGGAGAGCGAACGTCGCCAGCGCGACGAGCGCCAACGGCGCGGCTTCGGGCGCCTGTTCCGCCGTCGCCGCGACTGACCGGCTGGGGAATTTCCACTATCCAGACAGTAGTATTTCGCCCGTGCGTGCGTTCTCCCCCGACGCGGTCCGCTCTCTCGCGTCCACCGATCTCGATGCCCGGCTCGCTGCCGTCGAACGTGCTGCGGTAGCCCCGCTTCCCACCGCCGACGAGGAGGTGTGGCGGTACAGCCGCATCGGCGAACTCGACCTCGACACCTTCGTCCCGGGCAGGGCCACCACCACGGTCACCGGTGGCGATCCGGCCGCCCAAGTCGTCACCGGTGCCGCCCTCGGCGACCTGCTCGACGCTGAGCCTGCTGTCGACGTGTTCCACGAACTCAACACCGCGTTCATGGACACCGTGCTCGTCCGTGTGGGCCGCGGCAAGGCGGTGGGCGAACCCATCGTCGTCACTCATCGCATCGACGCCGATGGGCTAGCCGTCTTCCCCCGTGTGGTGATCGATGCTGCCGACGACGCCGAGGTCACCGTTGTCGAGCAGTTCGTCTCGCCCGAGGGCGTGCGCGCCCTGGTGGTGCCCCGACTCGAAGTGCGCGCCGCCCAGTCGGCCCGCGTGAAGTATCTCGGGGTGAATCTGCTCGGGCACAGCACCTGGATGCTCGGGCACCAACGGGCCATCGGCGAGCGCGACTCCACCATGCTGTTGTCCACCGTGGCGCTGGGCGGCGATTACGCCCGCATGCGCACCGACGCCCGTGCCGTGGGTGCCGGCGCCAGTACCCGCCAGATCGCGCTGTACTACGCCGACGGCGATCAGATGCACGATTTCCGTACGTTGCAGGATCACATCGCCCCCAAGACCCACAGCGATCTGCTGTTCAAGGGTGCCGTGCAGAACCGGGCCCGCAGCGTGTACACGGGCCTCATCCGCATCCGTCACGACGCCAAGGGTTCGGCGGCGTTCCAGACCAACCGCAACCTCACCCTCAGCCACGGTGCGTGGGCCGAGAGCGTGCCGAACCTCGAGATCGAGACCAACGACGTGAAGTGCAGCCACGCCAGCACCGTCGGGCCCATCGACGACGAACAGCGCTTCTACCTCGAGAGCCGGGGCATCCCGCCCGAGGTGGCCGAGCGGTTGGTGGTGCTGGGCTTCTTCGACGAGGTGCTCGACCAACTGCCCGTCGGCCCGCTCGCCACCGAACTGCGCCAGCAGGTCAGTGCCAAGCTGCAACGGAGGACCTCATGAGCACCGCATCCGGTGTCACCGTGTGCCGTCTCGACGACCTGGCACCGAACAGCGCCACCCGCTTCGACGTCGCTGGCCGCAAGGTGGCCGTCATCCGCATCGGCGACGACGTGTACGCCATCGGCGACACCTGCAGCCATGCCGATGTGTCGCTGAGCGAGGGCGAGCTGTACTGCGACTCGAAAGAGATCGAGTGCTGGAAGCACGGCAGCCTGTTCTCGCTCGAGACGGGCCAGCCGGTCACCCTGCCGGCCACGGTGCCGGTGCCGGTCTTCGTCGCCAGCGTGGTCGACGGCGCCGTGGTGGTCGATGTCGAGCCCTCGTCGAGGAGTGCATCATGAGCACGCTCAGCATCTCCGGCCTCACCGCATCGGTGGTGGGCAAGCAGATCCTCAACGGCATCGACCTCACCGTGTCGAGCGGCGAGGTGCACGCCGTGATGGGCCCCAACGGCGCGGGCAAGAGCACGCTCAGCGCAGTGGTGATGGGTAAGCCCGGTTACGAGGTGCTCGGCGGTTCGGTCACCCTCGACGGTGCCGACCTGTTGGCGCTGCCGGCGTGGCAGCGCGCGCAGGCCGGGCTGCACCTCGTGTCGCAGTACCCCAGCGAGGTGCCCGGTGTGAAGCTCGACCAGGTGATGGCCGAGGCGCTGCGTGCCCGTGGCCGCTCCACCGACGGCCTCGAGGAG
>JBAXSU010000258.1:0-3500 GCA_037130535.1 Actinomycetota bacterium | reverse complement strand
CAGCGGCGTGGACCTGAGTGTGATGAGCCCCGCCGAACTGGCAGACGAACTCGGCACTCGCGTGCGGAGCGAACGCCTCCGTCAGAACCTGTCCCAGGCCACACTGGCCGAGCGTGCCGGAGTGTCGCGGATCACCGTCACTCGCATGGAGGCTGGTGGCGGGGCGACACTCGTGAACTTCCTGTCGGTGCTCGCTGCGCTGCGTCGCACCGGCGACCTCGAACACCTACTCGTCCCGCCCGAGGCCACGACGATCGAACAGTTCCTCGGCAGCGCGCAGCCACTGCGGCAACGGGGTCGCCGATGACGTCCATCGACATCGTGCACGAGGGCGAAGCCGGTACCTGGGTGGTGGCGCGCGCCGCGCAGAGGAACTCGGCAACCTTCATCGAGTACACCGACGAGCATCTTGCCCGAGGCGTCGAGCTGGCACCCATCCATCATCCGAACGACATGAGGGTTCGCTCGTTCCAAGGCTCCGCACCGGAGCACCTCCCAGGCCTGTTGGCCGATGCGCTACCCGACTCGTGGGGTCGGCTCGTGTTGCGTCGCGATATGCGCCGGTACGGCATCGAGCAGCCGACCCCGCTGCAGATGCTCACCTGGCTGGGCCGCAGGACGATGGGTGCGTTGACGTTCCGTCCGGTGGATGGCCCGCCGAGCCTCGATGGCGCTCTCGTCGACCTCGACCGTGTGCAAGACGAGATGCTTCGCCATCTGGCCGGACTCGACGCCCAGGATCTCCCTGCCGACGACGTGACGCGCGCTGCCGGCTCTGGTGCCGGTGGCGCCCGCCCGAAGATCGCCGCTGCCTTCGACGCCGACGGCGTGCTGGTCGCCGACAACGGAACGGTGCCCAACGGCTCGACATCGTGGTTGGTGAAGTTCCACAGCAGCGACGACAGCCCGTTTCTCTCGGCCATCGAAGCCACGTACCTGCAGATGGCAGCCGCCACGGGGATCACCGTGTGCAACCACCAGTTGCTCCGCGGGTCGTCGGGCGCCCAGTACCTCGCAGTTCGCCGCTTCGACCGTGTCGCTACCGCCGACGGCCAGCCGCTGCGGGTTCACATGGCCACCGCAGCCGGCCTCCTCGAGGCCTACCCCGAGTACCACCAGCACCGCAGTTACGACGACCTCATCCGTCTCACTCGGCGGATCACTGGCGATCAACGCGACGTCGCCGAGATGGTTCGCCGCGCCGTGTTCAACGTCGTTGCGCACAACCGCGACGACCACGCGCGCAACACGTCATACCTGTGGTCGCCGACATCGGCGTGGCGCCTCGCCCCTGCCTACGACCTCACGCACTCCATGGGCCCACGACCCGACTTCGTGGGTGGCGGCCCCGGCGAGCACTACCTCGATGTTGCAGGGAAGGGAACGGACATCTCCCGAAGCGACCTGCGCCGACTGTCGAAGCCATCTGGGCTGAAGGACAGCGAGATCGACGAGATCGTCGACGCAGCGATCGTCGCCACGAACTCGTGGGCGGCGCTTGCGCTCGAGAACGGCGTGCCCGCAGATGTCGTGTCGCAGATTGCAGCACGCCTCCCCGCTGTCACCTGACCGCCAGCCGAGTGGTCGCCCGCTCTGCGGGCCGCCGGCTGCAAGCTAGGGCTTCCCACGTCCGGCGGAACGGTGTGCTCCACGCCCGATCGTGTTGGTGTCGAAGGGGGGACTCGACACGTGCTGTCTGGGAGACCTCCCACGTTGGCCTCTGGCCATGGGTGCCTCCTTGTTGAACGGTATGGGTGACAGTAGCGGCCGGTAGTGCGGATCTGCGACGCGGCGGATGTCCCGCATCAAGTCGCCACACCCAACCGGGCCTGATGCAAGGTACCGGCCCGTTCAATCAGGTTTCATTGTGGAAAACAAGACGTAGCCGTAGCTGATGTGGCAGCGATCGGGGTGGGTGAGCAGCCACGGGTTCACGACGTCCGATGGGAACTCCAGGCGCAGCACTGCCTCCATGTCCGCTCGGGAGTCGAACCTCCAGTCGCTCATGATCGCTGTGCGGAGGGCTCCACGTTCCTGCCACCACGCATCGGTGGTCGATGCTTGTCCTTGTGGCTGAGCCCACGCCGAGCGAACGACAAACTCTGCAAACTCACCGTGCCGAAGATCGTTGTCGACAACCACGAGGGTCCCGCCGGGTCGCAGCACCCGCATCACCTCGTCGAAGCCGGCCTCGCATCCCGGCGGGAAGAAATAGGCGAACCGGGCATGCACGACGTCCACCGACGAATCAGGAAGCGGAATGTGTTCGGCCGACCCCAACAACACCTCAATCCCGGGAACTCGACGACGAGCGGTCGGGATGAGCCGCTCGTCGGGCTCGACTCCGATGACCTCGGTGGCGTCGGTGTACTTCTGCAACCAGAACCCGCTTCCGCAACCGAGGTCGACCAGCGTGCGTCCTGCCCACGGCGCGAGCTTCCGCATCGCATCGAGAACGACACCCAGTCGGTCGAGTGCCCTGTTCTCGATCTCGTAGAGATCCAGATCCAGCTGGTTCGGCGACGGCACGAAATCAGGAAGGCCCACCCGCGGAGGATAGGTCGACGGCCTGGTGCCGGATCGGTCACGCGACCAGCATCGCCGCCAAGGAGAGGTGGCCCTCTCGCGTTCCTGAGCGGTCCAGCTCCGTCGCCTCGCCGACCACTCAGAGAGCTGAGTACGTCGCCGCGGCATCAACAGAGCAAGCGCGTCATCGAGCGTGAACGTAGTTCGCATCTCGTCATGCTCTTGCTCGGTACTGGCACAGGCTGCTGGAAATGAGAGTCGAAAACAGCCTCAACTTGCCCGCGGCTGATGCATGCCAGCGTCGTCAGCCGCACGCCCTGCAGCGGCCGTCGCCTACCCGGACTTGGGCCTGTTGTGATGGCGGACACACGTTTTCGGCATGGATCAGCCGGTGATGTACGTCAGGTCTGGTTATAGACGTGACCCTGAGTTCGCCAAGGCGCCGACGCGGTAGGTTCGCGCCGGCGCGGGTCAGCAGGACCGGCGGAAGTTGAGGCGAAGTGATGCGTGCGTGGGTGATCAGGGCTGGCCGGAGCGGCGAGCGTGAGGATTGGGCCCTGGCCAATGGCGTCGCCGGTGGCGGCTTTCGTGAGATCGGTGATCTGACGCCGTACGCCACCAAGGACCACCTTGCCGAAGCTGTCGGCGAGGCGTACCCGGGGAAGTCGAAGGCGTTCGTCTCGAACTTCACCGGCCAGTTGTGGTCGCTACGCAAGCGCATCGAAGTCGGAGATCTGGTCGTCATGCCGATGAAGACCACCGGCATGCTGGCCATCGGAACGATCACCGGTGACTACGAGTATCGCAACGATCCCGAGCTCAACGCCCGTCATGTCCGCACTGTGCAGTGGGTCCGTAGTGACGTGCCGCGTTCAGCTGTTGGTCAGGATCTGCTGTTCACCTTGAACGGTGCAGCGACCGTGTTCGGTTGCGAACGCAATAGCGCACTGGCACGGCTGATCGCGCTGCGCGAC
>JBAXSU010000257.1:0-3556 GCA_037130535.1 Actinomycetota bacterium | reverse complement strand
GGGCGACACGCTGGCCATCACGATGGGTTCCTCGAAGCTCACCTGCGACACCCAGTGGCTGCAGTACGCCCGAGTGACACCGTCGTGGTGGGCGCCCACCACCTCGACCCCCTTCATCATCTGGCCGAGGCTGCGCTTCAGAACGGGATCGATCATGGCCTGGAGTATGGCGGGCGCGAGCCGCAGTTGCCTGACGGTCAGTTGAAGCTGCGCACCCACCGTGCATGCTGCGGTGCCTCATCGGCGAGTTCGGCGAACGCGCCACGCATGACCGACAGGGCGTACAGCCCCTGCGGCTCGCCGCGCTGCACGAAGACGGCGCGCAGATTGTTCAGCATGCGGATGAGAATGGCACGTTCCGACACGGGCAGGAGGTGCAGATCGTCGAAGCGGTGACCCGAGCCGACGAGCTGATCCCATCGCTCGACGAGACCGGAACGGTCGAACACAGCACCGTTGTGGAACGGGTCGCCGAACTCGTCGTTGGCCTCACTGCGCACCACGAAGTGCCCGGGCAGCCCCACCCCGACGATCGGGGCGCCCGTCCGGCGACCCACCTCGATGGCTACCACCGACAACGTGATGGGCAACCCGAGGCCGCGGACGAGCACATCGTCGAGGTACGAATTCCGTGGGTCGTAGTAGTCGGCCACGTTGCCGGTGAGCCGGCCGCGCATCACACCCAGTACGCCCCGCAGCGAGGGCTCTGCAGCTCGCAGCGCCAGGTCGTCGAGCCCGCGCATCACCTCGTCGTAGCGGTTCACCCCGGTGAAGGCAGCCGACATCAGGGCGCACGCCTGGTCGAGCGCCAGCCCGGTAGGCGGTCCCGACACCAGGGCAGCGAATCGTCGGGCCGGGTCCATGTGCGCACCGTACCGTCGACTACCTTCCTGTGCCATGTACCCCGGTGCCTTCGTGTCCACCACGCCCGACAAGCCTGCCGTTGTCATGGGAGGTTCGGGTTTCACCCAGACCTTCGCCGAACTCGACGCCGCCGCCAACCGGCTGAGCCGACTGCTGCGGGCAGCAGGCGTGAACCCCGGCGACCATGTGGCCATCTGCATGGAGAACCACGACCGCTACCTCGAGGTGGTGTGGGGCTGCCATTACGCCGGCGCCGTCTACACCGCCTGCTCGAGCCGACTCACCAGCAGCGAACTCGCCTACATCTTGAACGACTGCACGGCAAAGGTGTTCATCACCTCCACCTACAAAGCCGATCAGGCCGCCGAGATCGTGGCCGATTCGCCGGATGTGCAGTTGCGGCTGATGCTCGACGGCACCATCCCCGGCTACGAGAGCTACGAATCAGCCGTGGCCGCCCACCCAGGCACACCACTCGACGAAGAGCGCGTCGCAGGCACCGACATGCTCTATTCGTCGGGCACCACCGGCCGCCCGAAAGGCGTGGCCCGCGAATTCACCCACACACCGCTCGAGGGGTCGGCGGGAAGCGTCACGCCCTTGCTGACGATGCTGTTCGGCGTGACGGCCGACTCGGTGTACCTGTCGCCGGCGCCCTTCTACCACGCTGCCCCGCTGCGCTTCTGCATGTCGGCCCAGGCCCTGGGCGCCACCGTGGTGGCCATGGAACACTTCGACCCCGAGCAGTACCTGGCGCTGGTCGAGAGCCACCACGCCACCACCAGCCAGGTGGTGCCCACCATGTTCGTGCGCATGCTGAAGCTGCCCGACGACGTGCGGTCCAAGTACGACGTGTCGTCGATGCAGTGCGTCATCCATGCCGCGGCCCCCTGCCCCATTCCCGTGAAGAAGGGGATGATCGACTGGTTCGGCCCCATCATCCACGAGTACTACGCGGGCACCGAGGGCAACGGCTTCGTCTACTGCAACAGCGACATGTGGCTCGCCCACCCGGGCACGGTGGGCACCCCCATCAACTGCACGCTGCACATCTGCGGCGACGACGGCGAGGAGGTGCCCCACTACGAGAGCGGCACGGTGTTCTTCGAGGGTGGCGCCAGCTTCGAGTACCACAACGACCCTGAGAAGACAGCGTCGTCACGCCATCCGAAGGGCTGGTCGACGCTCGGCGACGTGGGCTACGTCGACGACGACAACTTCCTCTACCTCACCGATCGCAAGGCCTACATGATCATCTCCGGCGGGGTGAACATCTACCCGCAGGAGTCAGAGAACCTGCTCGTCACCCACCCCAAGGTGGTCGACGTCGCCGTGTTCGGTGTGCCCAACGACGACTTCGGCGAAGAGGTGAAGGCCGTCGTGCAGCCGGTCACCATGCCGGCCGACGCCGACGCCGCGAAGGCGCTCGAGAAGGAACTCATCGCCTTCTGCCGCAGCGAGCTGGCCGACGTGAAGTGCCCGCGCAGCATCGACTTCCGCGAAGAACTGCCCCGTCACCCCACGGGCAAGCTGTACAAGCGGCTGTTGAAGGACGAGTACTGGAAAGACGCCGGCCGCAGCATCTGATCGCCGCTTTGCCATCCCTGCGGTGGCAAGGAGGTGGCAGTAGCGTCGGGAACCGTGTCTGAACCGACCACGTTCCGTTGGGACCGCCTGACGGTCACCTGTGCGTTGTCGTTCTGCCTCCTCGTCTCGGGCCTCAGCGTCGGCGTGGTGCTGGGCGAACTGCGCGACGAACTCGGGCTGTCGGGTGTGGTCGCAGCCGCGCATGGCTCGACGTTCGGCCTCGGACTGGTGCTGATGGGTCTGTTCGGCCTGCGCATCGTGGCGCGCGTCGGGCGACCGGCCGCCTTTTGGGGTACCTGTGTGATGATCGTCGTCGGCGTCGCCGTGCTGTGTGCCGGGCATTCGTGGCCGCTCACACTCGGCGGTACCGCCATCGCCGGCCTGGCCTGCGCCATGCTCGTGCTGCTGATGCCCGGCATCGTCGCCGATCATCACGGCCCTGCCCGTGTGGGCGCGTTCGCCGCGATCAACGGGGTGCCCGGTCTGGCGGGGGTCTCGTACTCGCTCGCGATCGGTGCTGCGCTCGGCGCGGGCCTGTCGTGGCGCTGGCCGTATCTCGCCCTCACGTTGTTCCTCGCCACACTGCTCGCAGTGGTCGGGGCACGGGCATCGATCCCCACCAGCGCCCCCTCACCCACCTCGGCGCTGGCGCTGCTGCGCCGCCCGGCAGCGCGTCGGCCCTTCATCGATGCGGTGCACGCAGTGTTCGCGGAGTTCCCGCTCGGGGTGTGGGCCGTCACGTTCTTGAAGGAAGTGGGTGGTTCGTCGAGTGGTGCTGCAGCCGCACTGGGCGCCGTCTGGGGGCTGTGCCTGATGGTGGCCCGTCTCCTCCTCCCCCGCTACGTCACCCTCACCGGCGTGTGGGCACGTTCGATCGGTTTCGGTGGCGTCGCCGTCGGATCCACGCTGATGTGGATGGGGCCCAACCTCGCGGTCCGCATCACCGGGTTGGTGATCGTCGCGTTCGGCTGTTCGCCGCTGTACCCGCTGGCCGTCGACCGGCTCTACGCACGCGTCGATGCCGACTCGGTGGCCCTGGGCGCGCTCACCGCACTCGCGTCGGGAGTCGCCATCATCAGTGGGCCCTTGCTGCTGGGTGTGCTGG
>JBAXSU010000256.1:0-3565 GCA_037130535.1 Actinomycetota bacterium | reverse complement strand
CGGTGGTGCCGTTCCACTGGCCGGTCTTGGCCTTCTCGTACAACTTGCGCAGCGCAGGACGCGACAGCGAGTAGTCCCAGGTGAAGATCGAGTCGGCGTTGTTCTTCACCACGTGCTCGACCTCGTTCGGATCGGTGCCCGGGATGGCCAAGATGGCCTCGATGTCGTTGATCTCGGCCCGGCCGATGATGTTCTGATGATCGTTGTGGGTGACGGTCATGGCCGTGCTCCTGTGGGGGTGGGGTCGGGTTGGAACGTAGGAAGAATGTGGATGCCGATGAACCGGCGGGCCGACTCGTCGTCGCCGAGGTCGATGTAGGGCGATGGGGCGAGGAAGTACGAGATGACCAAGCGGGCCAACAGGTCGACGAGGCGCGACGCAGCGTCGCGGTCGAGATGGGCCTCGACCTTCGGCACGATGAACAGGGTGGCCATGCGTACGATGCGCGGCAGGCCCTGCACGGTGAGTTCGCTCAACGTGTCGCCGGGTTCGCTGGCCAACATGGCGGCGAGATGCGAGTCGTTGCGCAGTTCGCGAGTGGCATGCACCACGGTACGCACGAGGAGTTCTTCGAGGTCGTCGGCGCCAACGAGGTGGGCGTCGAGTTGGGTGAAGAAGTCCTCGAGTTCACGCACCCGCATCGCGTCGAACAGCACGTCCTTGCCACCGGGGAACATGCGATAGAGCGTCGCCCGCGACACCCCGGCCTCGGCGGCCACGTCGTCGACGGTGACCTTGGCGATCCCCCAACGCCCACAGCACACGCGTGTGGCGTCGAGGATGCGGCGCTCGGTGTGACTCATGGGGTGAGACGATAAGACGAATAATGTCTCAGCGTCAAGCGACCAAATTCCGACCCGTCCGGTCGGGTTTCCTGACCAGGACGTCCGGTACCATGGCGGCCTCAGCGTGAACACCTGAAGGAGACCCCCATGAAACGAATTGCACTTGTCGGAATCGCCAGCCTCGTGTTGCTCGCCGCCTGCGGCAGCGACGACGAGTCGACCACCGACACAGCGGCCCCGGCCGCCACCAATGCGCCGGCCGACACAGCGGGCCCCGCCGATACCGCAGCACCCGCGGCCGCCAGCGAGGCCGCAGCCTGCGCAGCGGGCAAGACGATCACCGACGGCACCCTCACCATCGCCACTGGCGAGCCCGCGTTCCCGCCCTACGTCATCAACGACGCCACACCGGAAGATGGCCAGGGCTTCGAGTCCGCCGTCGCCATGGCCGTCGCCAAGGAGCTGGGCTTCGAGGGCGCAGGCGTCGTGTGGACCCGCACCGCGTTCGATGCCGCCATCGCCCCCGGCCCGAAGGACTTCGACTTCAACCTGCAGCAGTTCACCATCACCGACGAGCGCAAGACCGCGGTCGACTTCAGCGACGGCTACTACACCGCCGCCCAAGCCGTGTTCGGCCTCGCCGACTCGCCGGCCGCCTCGGCCACGTCCGTCGCCGACCTGAAGGGCCTGGTCATCGGTGTCGCCGCCGGCACCACCAGCGTCGGCTATGTCGAAGATGTCATCCAGCCCGATGCCGAGGTGCAGGTGTTCAACGACAACGCCGCCGCCAAGGCCGCACTCGAGTCGAAGCAGGTCGATGCCATCGTCAGCGACCTGCCCACGGCGCTGTACATCACCGCCGTCGAGATCGAGGGCACCAAGGTGTTCGGCCAGATCGAGGGCAGCGGCACCGACCAGTTCGGTCTGCTGCTGGCCAAGGACAGCGAACTCACGCCCTGCGTCAACCTCGCGCTCGCCGCGCTGAAGGCCAGCGGCGAACTCGACGCCATCACCACGACGTGGATGTCGGAGTACACCGAGGCACCGATCATCGCTGCCGCGTGACATGACCGACGGTCGTGACGGAGCCGACACCGCGGTGTCGGCTCCGTCGCGTCCGATCACCGGACGACGCGCCGAGTTCGAGCGACGTCAACGCCGGCGCAGCACGCTCGTCGCCGCGATCAGTACGGTGCTCGTCGCGGCGGCGATCATCCTCATCGTCCCGCTCGCCCCGGGCTGGGACAACGTCAGGGCGTCGTTCTTCGACCCTGACGAGTTTCGCAACGCGCTCCCGAAACTGGTGCAGCCGTTCCTGTTGAACCTGCGGCTGTTCGCCATCTGCGCACCACTCATCGTCGTGTGCGGACTGCTCGTCGCGATGGCCCGCAACGTGCGCTCACCGGCGCTCTACCCGCTGCGCCTCGTCGCGGCCGCTTACACCGACGTGGTGCGCGGTGTACCGGTCATCTTGTGGATCTACCTCATCGGGTTCGGCATGCCCGGGTTGTTCCAGGAGCGCGCCTGGTACACCAAGCCCATCGTGTGGGCCTGTGTGGCGCTGGTGCTGTGCTACTCGGCGTACGTGGCCGAGGTGTTCCGCGCCGGCATCGAGAGTGTGCACGAGAGCCAGCGGGCAGCCGCCCGTTCGCTGGGACTGTCGCAGAGCCAGACCATGCGTGGTGTGGTGCTGCCTCAGGCCGTGCGCCGAGTGGTGCCGGCACTGATGAACGACTTCGTCAGCCTGCAGAAAGATGTCGCCCTCGTCAGCGTGGTGGGCGTGGTCGAGGCGTTGCGCCGCGCTCAGATCCTCCAGCAGAAGACCTACAACTTCACGCCCATCGTCGCAGCCGCTGTGCTGTTCCTCTGCGTGTCGATACCCCTCACCCGCTTCACCGACCATCTCCTCGCCCGCGAACGGCGCCGCACCTCGGGCACGGTGGTGTCGTGAAGTTGCGGGTGGCCCAGGTGCACAAGGCCTTTGGCGAGCGCACGGTGCTCGACGATGTGTCACTCGAGGTGGGGGCAGGCGAGGTGGTGTGCCTCATCGGTGCCTCTGGCTCGGGCAAGAGCACGTTGCTGCGCTGCATCAACCTGCTCGAACCGATCGACGACGGCACCATCCATCTCGATGGCGTCGACATCAGCGAACCCGGCCTCGACCCCGACCCCATCCGCCGTCGCATCGGCATGGTGTTCCAGAGCTACAACCTGTTTCCGCACATGAGCGTGCTGCGCAACATCACCCTCGCCCCCACCAAGGTGCTGCGCCGCCCGAAGGCCGAGGCACGCGCCGGTGCGCTGGAACTCTTGGGCCGGTTCGGACTGGCCGACAAGGCCGACGCCTACCCGGACCAGTTGTCGGGCGGCCAGCAGCAGAGGGTCGCCATCGTGCGGGCCTTGGCCATGCAACCCGAGATCATGCTGCTCGACGAGGTGACCGCTGCCCTCGACCCGGTGCTGGTGGGCGAAGTGCTCGACGTCATCCGCGAGCTGCGCACCAACGGCATTACGATGGTGCTCGCCACGCACGAGATGGGCTTCGCCCGCGAGACCGCCGACACCGTGTGCTTCCTGCAGAACGGTCGCATCCTCGAACAGGGCCCGCCGGCGCAGGTGTTCAGCGAGCCACGCGAGCAGGCCACCCGCGACTTCCTCGCCCGGGTCATCGCCAGCGGCCGTCTCTGACCAGCCTCTGATCAGGGGGCACGCCGAGCCGGGCGCTCAGCCGGTCGTCTTGCCGCTCGTCACGCCGCACACCACGTCGCGGTGCAGGCAC
>JBAXSU010000255.1:0-3600 GCA_037130535.1 Actinomycetota bacterium | reverse complement strand
GTGCCCAGGCGGCTGTTGCCATCGCCCACCACGCCGATCTGCAACGAGCCGCCAGTGGCGCCGAACGTGGAGCCGATCACGACGATCACCACCACCGGCAGCACGAGGAAGAAGAACAGCGCGCCGCGGTCGGCCGCGAGTTGACGCAGCACCACCCGGGTGAAGCGTCGGCATGAGGTGACGAGGTTCATCGCTGGACCGCCTGTCGGGTGCGCACGAGCCCGATGGCGCCGAACACCACTGCGATGGCGACGAGGGCGAGCAGGTGGTCGGCCGCATCAGATGCCGAGGCGCCGTCGATGGCGATGGAGGTGAAGGCGCGCAGCGACTGGCCATTGGGGGTGAAGCGCGAGAGTCGGTCGAGCAGTGGTGGTGCCTGCCCGGGGCCGATGAAGTTGCCGCCCAGCAGCGCCAGCACGAAGGCCACGGCCGAGGTGTACGACTCGGCCTGCTGGGGTGTGCGGGCGAAGCCCGACACGAACATCGCCACACCTCCCACCGCCAGCACCGTGGCCACCATCGTGACGAAGACCGCGACCGGGTCGCCCCAGGTGGCGCCGAAGGCCATCGTGGTGACACCCCACACGGTGACGAACCCGGCGAGCCCCAGCAGGCTCACCGCCAGCACCTTGCCGGCGACGATCGCTGCAGGGCGTGCGTCGGCCGCCAGCAGCCGGTCGAGCACGCCTGACTGCCGCTCCCGGGCCAGGCTCTGGGCAGCGAACGAGATCGTGAAGAAGAGGAACAGGATCGACATCGACACCCCGAAGTAGGCGGTCGCGTCGAGGGGTGAGCCACCGGGCGACTCGTCGACGAGCCGTCCGACGGTCTCGTCGAGTCCGGCGAGTGCCGTGGCGTCGGGGAGCGGCGCGCCGAGGGTGACGCTGGTGATGGCGGCCAGGGTGCGGGTGGTGATGCCGTCGGCAAAGCGCCCCGCCACCGACCGGGCGATCTCGCCGGAGATCTCGCGGCGCGGATCGCGCAGTACCTCGATGGTGCTTCCTGCTCCGGCGGTGACCTGCGCCCCGAATCCTTGCGGCAGCACGATGGCCGCGTCGATGTCGGCGTCGTCGAGCGCAGTGCGGGCCGTGGCGTCGTCGGTGACGGCGACGAACTCGACCGGGCTGTCGTCGCTGTTCGAGGCGAGCAGTCCGTCGACGTAGCCGGTGGTCAGTTCGCTCCGGTCGGCGTCGACGACACCGATGATGATTCGAAGCGAGTCGGCTCCGCCGAGCAGCAGGCCGAACACCACGGCCATTGCCAGTGGAGCGACGACGGCGGTGAGGAGCGCCGACCGGTTGCGGATGCGGCGGCGGATCTCGGTGGTGGCCACCGACCAGGCGGTGCTCATCATTCGGTCCGATCGCGGAGCGCCCTGCCCGTGAGGTGCAGGAACACCGCCTCGAGGTTCGGTTCGTGCACCTCGATGCCCGTGATGGCGATGCCGTCGTGTGCCGCCGTGGCGACGATGGTGGCGATGGCGGGGCCCGCATCGTCGGTGGTGAGGTGGACGACCGATGCTGCTGCTTCGCTGTCGACGACCTCGGCGGTGACGATGCCGGGCATCTGTGCCACGCGCAGAGCGAACCCGTGCAGGTCGCCGTCGCCGCGCAGTGTCACCCGGTCGTGCTGACCGATGCGGGCCACCAACTCGCGGCGCGTGCCCTCCGCCACCAGCCGCCCCGAGTCGATGATGCCGACCCGGTCGCACAGCCGCTCGGCCTCCTCCATGTAATGGGTCGTGTAGAGCACAGCGAGGCCCTCGGCACTGAGCCGCTCGACGCTCTCGAGGATCTGGTTGCGGCTCTGCGGGTCGACGCCGACGGTGGGCTCGTCGAGCACCAGGAGATGCGGTTCGTGCAGCAGGCCGACGGCGATGTTGGCGCGCCGTTGCATACCGCCCGAGTAGGTGTCGATGCGGTCGTCGGCCCGATCGGCGAGGCCCACCAGGTCGAGGGTCTCGCCGATGCGTCGCTCGAGGTGCTTGCCGCGCAGGCCGTGCAGGCCGCCGAAGAAGCGAAGGTTCTCGCGGGCGCTGAGGTCGTCGAACAATGCGATGTTCTGCGGAACGAGGCCGAGCAGGTGTTTACCCGGGCTGCTCGCCGTGGTGATCGGCCTTCCGCCGAGGGTGACGGTGCCGGCGTCGGCAGCGAGGATGCCGGTGAGCATCGAGATGGTGGTGGTCTTGCCGGCTCCGTTCGGGCCGAGCAGCCCGTAGGTCTCGCCGGGGGCGATGCTGAAGCTGACGTCGTCGACGGCGACACGATCGCCGAAGCGCCGGACGAGTCCGTCGCAGACCAGCACGGCGCCAGCGGAGGGATGTTCGGTGGGCACAAATAGAGAGTAGCACTATCTATAGCCGCTTGCAAGGGTCCTTCGGAGTACGCGTCGACACCGCCGCTATCGTCACCCGGATGGGCCCCGACGACCGCCTCGCTGCGCTGGAGGCACACCTCCGCCGCCTCGGCAGCGTGGTCGTCGCCTTCAGCGGTGGCGCCGACAGTGCGTTCCTTGCCGCAGTGGCGCACCGCACACTGGGCGACGCAGCCCACGCAGTCACCGCCGTGTCGCCCTCGCTGGCAGGCGACGAAGAGGCCCATTGCCGAGCGCTGGCCAGCGAGTGGGGTCTGCGCTGGACGCCCGTCGTCACCCATGAGATGGAGCGTGCCGCCTACCGGCTGAACGATCTCGACCGGTGCTTCCACTGCAAGGCCGAACTGATGGACGTGGTCGGCCCCATTGCTGCGGCCGAAGGCGCCACCGTGGTGCTCGGCGTGAACCTCGACGACCTCGGCGACCACCGGCCAGGTCAGCGCGCCGCAGCCGAGGCGGGCGCCGAGTTCCCGTTGGTGGTCGCCGGCTTCACCAAGGCCGATGTACGGGCCGCCTCGCGGCGGATGGGTCTGCGTACCTGGGACAAGCCCGCGGCCGCCTGCCTCGCCAGCCGCATCCCCTACGGCACCGAGGTGTCGGTGGGGCTGCTCAGTCAGGTCGACCGGGCCGAGTCGACGCTGCGGCGTCTTGGTTTCCGCGAGTTGCGGGTGCGTCACTACGGCGACACGGCACGCATCGAACTGGGCACCGACGAACTGGCCGACGCTCTTGCTCTGCGTACCGAGCTGGTCGACGCGGTGAAAGCGTGTGGCTACCGGTACGTCACGCTCGATCTCGAGGGCTTCCGCTCCGGCAACCTCAATCCGCCGCAGCCCGTCTGAGTGTCGTAGGGTCGAGGGCCATGAAGCTCTCGATGATGATCAATTACGCCGGCGGATTCAAAGAAGCCGTGCAACGGGTGGTCGACCTGGAGAAGGCGGGCCTCGACCAGGTGTGGATCGCCGAGGCGTACAGTTACGACGCCATCAGCCAGGTGGGCTACCTCGCCGCGAAGACCGAACGAGTCGAGATCGGCACCGGCATCGTGAACGTGTACTCGCGCACCGCCGCCCTCATGGCCATGACTGCGGCTGGCTGCGACTACATCAGCGATGGCCGGTTCATCCTCGGCCTCGGTGCCTCGGGCCCGCAGGTCATCGAAGGCTTCCACGGTGTGCCGTACGAGAAGCCGATGCAGCGCATCAAGGAATACATCGAAGCCTGCCG
>JBAXSU010000254.1:0-3606 GCA_037130535.1 Actinomycetota bacterium | reverse complement strand
CTGCCGACCCTCAGCCGCGTCCTCGGTCTTCATGAGGTAGCTGAACGAGTCGTTCTCGATGAGCAGCCCCGCCTCCATCGGGACGTTGTTCGCCATCCGCACCATGTACTTGGTCCGCTGCGTCGCGATCGGTGACAGCGAGGCAATGCGGGCGGCGAGGGCTGCGGCTGCCGCAGGGAGGTCCGCGGCCGGAACGACCCGCTGGATGAGGCCGATGCGCAAAGCCTCGCCGGCGTCGATCCGGTCCCCCGTCAGAAGAATCAGAGATGCGTGTCCGGACCCTAGGAGGTGGGTGAGCATCTGCGTCTGCCCGGATCCCCCGTGCCAACCCCAGCGGATCTCACCGGCGCCAAAGCTCGACGCGGGACTTGCGAGCCGCACATCTGCGGCGCATGCCATCTCAAGGCCTCCACCGATGCAGTACCCGTCGATGGCGGCGATGACTGGCTTACGAAGCATCCAGATCGCCCTGGCGTAGTCCTGGCGTTTGTCGAACCGGTTCCGGTACTGCCAGTTGGTCCCGTAACCGTCGAGGTCGTTGATGTCGCTCCCGGCGGAGAACGCACGCCCTCCCCGCCCCGTCAGGACCACCGATCGGATGTCGTCGTCGTTGTTCAGGTCGTAGACGATCCCGTTGAGTTGGCGGTCCATAGCGACCGTCATGGCATTCAGCTTGTCTGGTCTATCGATGGCGATAGTGGCGACGTGACCGTCGCGCTGAACGACCAGAGGCTCGCTCATAGCGCACTCACCACTTCACTGACGGCGCCGCAAGCGACCAACTCGTCGATTCGCGACTGCTCGTAACCGAACTCGGACAACACTTCGCGGGTGTGCTCCCCGAGCGCCGGCGCACCGCGACGTACCGACGGCGGCGTCTCGGACATCCGAATCGGTGGCCTGACGGTCCTGGTCATCCCCCCGCTCTGGGGCTGCTCGACGATCGTCGCGGTTGCCAGGACGTGCGGGTCTGCGGCAACCGCCGGGTAGTCGTGGACAGGCCCGGCCCAAACCCCGTGGCGGTCAGCAACCTCAATCCACTCCGCGGTCGAACGGGGAAGGAAGGCCGACTCAATGTGGCGGAAGACGTCGTCCCGTCGTTCCATGCCGTCGTTGTAGCTCGTGAGCGATCGGAGCCAGTCGTCGTCCAGCAAGTCCCCAAGAGCGGGAAGCGGCGACATCGCCAGGGTTAGCCACCCGTCAGACGTGCGGTAGACGCCATACGGGGCAGGGATAGAGGCGTGGGCACTGGGTGTCTCCGACCGCGTCGGTGCTTCACCCGTGTTGAGGAACGTGACGAGCTCCTGGAGCTGGCTATCGAGAACCACGGTCAGCATGTCGATCTCGACGTGCTGACCGAGACCGGTACTGCTGAGCGACTGCAGTGCCGCCAGAACCCCGATGACGGCTGTGTAACCCGTCATCACGTCCGCGGCCCACAGGGCACCGGGCGCAGGGGTGTCGCCGCTCGCGCCCACCGAGTACATGGACCCGCTGTAGCCCTGGACGATCAGGTCTTGACCAGGGCGGTCCCGGTAGGGGCCGGTAGCGCCGAACCCGCTGATGGAGCAGTAGACGAGGCGGGGATTGACCGCGCGGAGGTCCTCGTAGCCGACTCCAAGCCGTTCGGCGGTTCCCCGACGGAAGTTCTGCAGGACGACGTCGGACTCGGCAGCAAGATGTTGGAACACCTCGACGCCGTCCGGGTGCTTGAGGTCGACGGCGACGCTGCGCTTGTTGCGGTTGACAGCCAGGAACGTGGTCATCTCCCCGGCGTGCCGCGCATCGGCAAAGCCGTGGGTTCGGTTGAACTCGCCCCCGCGGGGCGACTCGACCTTGATGACGTCTGCGCCCAGGTCCCCGAACCTCGCGCCCGCGAGCGGCCCCGCCAGCATCTGCGTCGCATCGAGAACACGCAAGCCATCCAAAGCACCCGATACCGAGACCTGCATCGAAACTCCGCCGTTGTAGCCAATAAATACAATGTATTCGGACAGTAACGCTTCGCGCGAGAAGGCGTCAACCGCCTCGCTCCCGGTCCCTGCATGCGAGTCTGGAGGTCCAGAGCCTGATCGGTCGTCATTGACCTTACGGATCGCGGGTCGGTAGCCTTCGGCAATAATACCGATTTTTGACGCGCGGTCACCGTCGACCCGAATGATCGACCTCGGGGTGCGCGGGCCGGGACAAGGAGGTCGACCATGCATGGGCGCGGAACCGCCGGCAGCACTGGCAGGGTGGTCGGCGCTTGAGGGCCGTCGACCGCTTCATCGAGCTCGACGTGGACGCCGTCGGGCTTCCTGCAGACACGGGTTCGGTCACCACCGTCGTGAGCAGGCTCAGGTCGCTCTGGCTCGATGCCGTCGACACCGGGGGGCAGATCGGCCTGGTGCTCAACCTGGGCTGGCTCGTCGATGTCGTCACCCTGTGGTCGGGCGACCCCGAGCAGAAGCTCCCCATTCGCTCCCGACGGATGGACTTCCTGGCCGACTGCACGTACCGGGAGCTCGGTGAGCTGGTGGCGGAGCTTCGTCACGAGGCTCGCGCCCAGGGTCTTCCTCATCTGCGGGTCGGCATCCTCCTGCTGGGGTGTGGGGAGTTCGTCACCGAGATCGTCCGTGCACCCGGGACAGGCAACGACGACACCGAGGACGGCGCCCTCTACCAAGAATCGGGCGAGTGGTACGGCCGGCACCCAGAACTCTTCCCATTCGATCCCGCGGTCACCATCCACGGTCCCGGGGTCGACTGGCGGCAGCCGATGCACGGGGACGAGCGCGCCTATGCGACGCGCCTGACGGGCGTACAGGAGGGTGAGTCGTTCTCGCGGTTCCTCGCCGAGCAATGGGCAGACATGTGCTCGGTGGTGGGGTTCGATCTCCTCCTCCTCAGGGACGAGACGACCACGCCGACACACGCCGGACGCGTCGGATTCGACGGGACCACGGACACAGCCGACCACGAGGAGGTCGACGAGTGGACAGCCGCCGTATGTGCGATGACCGCGGACATCAAGAAGGCTGCTCCCGGCACCTGGCTGATGCTCTACTCGAGCGGCCTCTCGCCGACCGTCGAACTGCGCTGGGGACGGCTGGACGTGGCCAGGGTCGTTCGCGAGGGGGCGGTTGACGGCTGGGTGGACCAGACCTGGGGCGGCGCCTGGCAGGACTGGTGGGACGCTGGCTGGCAGGGATGGAGCTTCCAGCTCACCAACATCCTGGCCCGTGCCGCGCTCATCGCGGAAGGGAACCGCGAGCGGGACGCTCCCTGCAGGCACTATCCGCTCGTACAGCTCCTGGACGGTTGGGAGCCGTATGACACCCTGCACGACTACCCTGACAAACTGCGGTGGGGCATCTGGGCTTTCACACACGCATGCACAGACGTCGACGGTGCAGTCACACCGCCCCCTGGCATGTACCTAGCGATCGCGAACGACCGCACCCCTTGTGTGTTCCACATTGCTGCAGGAATTCTGGCGGAGGACCTCAGTATGCATGGAGATGTTGGCGAGGTACTCTCCCTCAGGCAAAGCGGCTTCGCCTTCTTGGCCTCTTCCACGCCCCAAGAAGCGTACGATCTAGCCCTCGTAGCGCACTTGGCCTC
>JBAXSU010000253.1:0-3608 GCA_037130535.1 Actinomycetota bacterium | reverse complement strand
CCGAGCCGAGTGCAGAACGGGTAGCGCCCACTGGCACAATGCAGTCGTGACCCCAGTCATCGTCGAACAGGACTTCGTGCTCTCCCGCATGACAAACCGGGCCGAGATCGCCAACCCGGCCATGGTGCTGGTCGACGTGCGCTGGTACCTCGACGGGCGCGACGGCCGGGCCGCGTACGAGGCCGGTCATCTGCCGGGCGCGGTGTGGGTCGACCTCGACCGCGACCTGGCCGGCCACGGACTGCCCGCCACCGAGGGCCGCCACCCGCTGCCCACGCCCGATGCGTTCGCCGCAGCGATGGGTGCACTCGGCATCGGCGACGACACCCTGGTGGTGGCCTACGACGACACCGGTGGCCTCACCGCCGGGCGACTCGTGGTGATGCTGCGCATGCTGGGCCGCGATGCGGTGATGCTGAATGGCGGCCTGCGGGCATGGACCGGGCCCGTCGAGACGGGCTGGGTCCAGCCGGGCACCGCCGCGTTCGCTGCGACGCCGTGGCCGGCGGATCGCCTGGCCGACGCCGACACCACGGCGGCCGCGGCAGCGACAGGCACCGCGGTCATCGACGCCCGCCCGTACGAACGCTTCACCGGCGAGGTGGCGTTGATCGACCCGCGGCCCGGCCACATCCCCGGCGCGCGCAGCGCACCGTGGTCGGCGGTGCTGGATGCCGATGGCCGCCTCCTCCCCCTCGACCAGCTGCGGGCCCACTACGGCGCGCTCGGCGTGAGCAACGAACCCCAGCAGGAAGCCACCATCGCCTACTGCGGTTCGGGTGTCAGTGCCTGCATGAACGCTGTCGCCCTCGAGCACGCCGGCTTCACTCCACCGCGCCTCTACGTGGCCAGCTGGTCGGGCTGGTCGGCCGACCCGAACCGACCGGCTGCCCTCGGTGACTGAGCCCAGCACCGGTAACGCTGCGCTGCGCGCCCTGCGCGCCAAGCGCAAACTGAACCGCCTCGGCGAGGTCGAGTGGTTCGACGCCGCGTACAAGGTGTACGTCGCCGCATTGTTCGGCGGCATCGCGCTGCTGTGGCTCAGCGATCTCGTCGGCGACCAACCGCTCACCGCAGCGCAGGCCGACGATGTGCTGCGAGTCGGCCCACCACTGCTGGGCGTCGTGGTGGTCATGGCCATCGCATTCGGCCTCCGCAGCGGCAGCCAGGGCGGGCCGCTCGCGCTGGAGGCCGCCGACGTCGCCTACGTCATGCTCGCACCAGTCGACCGGCGGCGCGCCCTGATGCGTCCGGCCGTTCAGCGCCTGCGCGGCGCAGCATTCGCCGGGGCAGTGTTCGGTGGCTCGTTCGGCCAACTCGCCGGACGGCGGCTGCCGGGCACCGCCATCGCCTGGTTCGCCAGCGGCGCGCTGTTCGGCATCCTCGTCGGTCTCGCCTGGGTGGGCACTGCGCTCGTGGCCCACACCACACGCCTTCCGCTCACGGCGGCCACGGCCATCGGCCTCGCGCTCATCGGCTGGCAGGTGGCCGCCGTAGCCACCGATGTGCCCGGCCCGGCCGACCAGTGGGGCGACCTCGCCCTGTGGGGCTGGCGGCAGCACCCCGTCGACCTGCTCGCGGTGGCCGTCGCTGTCGCGATCGTCGTGATCGGTCTGCTCCGGGTAGGCCGAACGTCGCTCGAGGCACTCGATCGCCGCGCCAGCCTCGTCGCCCAGTTGCGGTTCGCCGTCACGATGCAAGACCTACGTACAGTCATCCTGCTGCGCCGCCAGTTGTCGCACGAACACACCCGCGCTCGCCCGTGGCTGCGCCTGCCCGGTCGTGGCGGCGGCGACCCGGTGCGTCGCCGCGGCTGGCACAGCCTGCTGCGCCTGCCGGTGGGCCGACTGGTGCGCATGGTGGCGCTCGCCGCTGCCATCGGTGCGTGCCAGGTGGCCGTCCTGCGCGGCACCACACCGCTCGTGGTGGTCAGCGCGCTGCTCAGCTTCGTGCTCGGCCTCGAGGTGCTCGAACCGCTGTCGCAAGAAGTCGACCAACCCGATCGCACCGACAGCTTCCCCATCGAGCGGGGCGAGTTGATGATGCGTCACCTCGTCGCTCCGGCCGTGCTGCTGTTCCCGTTCGCACTCATCGGCCTGGCTGTGGCCACAGCCGTGCTCGCCAACCTTCACGACGCACCGGGTCTCGGCGGCAGCCTCGGCGTGGGTGCCCTCGTCGCGCTGGCCACGGCGTACGGCGGTGCCGCCGGCTCAACCGTCAGCGTGGTGCGCGACGCACCCGACCCGATGTCGACCAACAACCAGGAGATGTTCCTGCCGCCCGAGATGGCGGGCATCACCACCTCACTGCGCATGCTCATCCCGCTCGTCGTCAGCGGTATCGGCGCCCTCTCGGTGCTGCTGGTGCGTGCCACCCTGCGCGGCCCCGACCCATCGGCCGTGCTGGGTACCGCCATCCGCACGACGGTGGGTGTGGTGCTGCTGTGCGCCGCCGTCGTCATGTGGGTACGCAAGCGCGATGCCTTCCGGCGCTGGTGGCGCGGGTTCGTCGCCGAGGGCCGCACCCAAACGAACCAGCAACGGAGCAGTTCATGAACAGTCGCACCACCTCCGCCCTGGCACTGCGCGGGCTCACCAAGACCTACGCGGCCGGCGGCAGCGGCGAGCGCCCCGCTCTGGCACCACTGACGCTCGACGTGGCAGCCGGCCAGTTGGTTGCGCTGGTGGGCCACAACGGCAGCGGCAAGACGACCATGCTGAAGATGGTGGCCGGCCTGCTCGACCCGTCGGGCGGCGACATCCTCGTGCATGGCCACCACGCCGGCCACGCCGAGGCGCGCCGGGCCATCGCCTATCTGGCCGATCAGCCCACATTCTACGACGACCTGTCGCTCGCCGAGCACCTCGAGTACGTCGCCCGCCTGCACGGGGTGGCCGCCTGGAGCGACCGGGCCACCGACCTCGTCGCCCGCCTCGGCCTCACCGATCGCTACGACCAGTTGCCGGGTACGTTCAGCCGCGGCCTGCGCCAGAAGGCCGCCATCGCGCTGGCGTTCGTGCGCCCGTTCTCGCTGCTGCTCGTCGACGAGCCGTTCGTCGGCCTCGACGCCGCCGGGAAAGAGGCACTGCTCGGGCTGTTCGCCGACGCCCACGCCGACGGCGCTGCGCTGGTAGTGGCCACCCACGAGTTGGGGTTCGTGTCGCGCGCCGACCGTCTCATCGCACTGGCCGACGGCGAGGTGCGCTACGACGGTGCGCCGGGCGACACCGACGTGCATGCACTGGTATTCCCCACCTGAGCCGTCGTGCGGGTCTTGACCGTGCGGGTACCATCTGCACCATGCTCGAGTTCATCACCGCCAGCGCCTCGTCGTACGACCCGTCGGTACTCGCCGCCAAGCTCACCGCACTGTCGGCCGAGGGTTGGAACGTCGTCTCCGTCATCTCCACCGGGGGCGACATCACCGCCTTCCTCAGCCGGGCCGCATCGGGTGCCGCCGCGGCTGCCGACACGCCCGCTGCCGAGGCGGCACCGGCCGCTGTCGCCGAGCCCGCTGGGTGGGCCGTAGCTCCCGAGCCGGCTCCCGCCGCCCAGCCCGAGCCCACCCCGGCCGCCCAGCCCGAGCCGACGCCCGTCGCTGCCGCTGC
>JBAXSU010000252.1:0-3609 GCA_037130535.1 Actinomycetota bacterium | reverse complement strand
CGGCACGCGGTTTGCTTGGTGTCGAGGAACCACGAACTCTTCGCACCCGACTTCAAGGTGAAGTCGCCGCGCTTGAGGCTGTGGGCGAGCACATGGTCGCGCAGCGCGTCGCGCGCCGGGTCGAGCGGGGGCAGGTCCATCTCGGCGACGGTAGTCGGGTCAGGCCGTGGGCCGGGCACGGCGCAACAGCACCTCTTGCGCCACCGTGGCTGCGTGCACCCCGTCGGCGGTGAACACATGCCCGACCGACAGGCCACGACCCCCGAGATAGCCGTGACAACTGAAGTCGTAGAGATGCCACTCGTCGGCTCGCAGCGGCCGGTGGAACCACACGGTGTGATCGAGGCTCGCGCCGTAGGCGATGCCGTCCCAAGCCGCTTCGTCGGATGCCGTGGCCGACGGCCAGCCGGGCAGGTTCGACAGGGCGATTGCCCGTCGCACCGTTTCGGTGGGCATGTCGTCGGACAGATACGCGAGCCAACACCGGTGCAGGAGGGCATCGTCGCCGAGCGGCCGATTGACCCGCATCCACACGGCCATCCGCCCCAGACCGGTGCGATCGCCCTGGGGCAGCACCCGATGCGGCACGATGCGTCGATCGAACGTCTCGGTCCACGAGTCGGCGGGCAGATCGTCGGGGGAAGGGAGATCGGTGGGCATGTGCACGGTGGTGAGATCGACCGACTCCTCGGCCACCTGGAACGACGCCTCGAGGTTGAGGATCGCCCCGATGGCTTGACGCGCCACCACCCGGCGCGTGGCGAACGAACGGCCGTTGCGGATGCGGTCGACCTCGTAGCGAACCGGTTCGGTGTTGTCGCCGCGCCGGATGAAGTAGGCCCGCAGCGAGTGCGGCGACAGCGACTCATCGACGGTGGACGAGGCTGCACGGAGTGCCTGGGCCACGATCTGGCCGCCGTAGAGACCTCCCCATGGATACCGCGGACCCTCGCCCACGAACGTGTCGGCGCCGTGCGCCGCAAGGTCGAACAGTGCGCCGAGGTCCATGCGGTCGACCCTACCGGGGGCGATGGAGCACCCGGAAACGCATCTGATTCACTCGCGATATTCCAGACAATGGTCCCCCGTGAATTGCCCTCGGGTACATGTCGTGCCTAACATCAGCACTATGGCAAAAAAGGGACCGAAGAATCCACTGTCGAAAGAGCACAAGGCAGCGATGGCTGTAGGTCGCGTGGAGGGTCGCGTCGTGCGCGACTATCTCGAGGCATTGCGCACCAACAAGCCCAAGCGTGGGCGCAAGCGCACGGCCGAAACCATCCAGGCCCGACTCGATCACATCGAGGAGGAACTGCTCGAAGCAAGTGCTGTCGACGAGCTGCGTCTGCTGCAGGAGCGGCGCAACCTCACGACCGAACTGAACTCTATGGGTGCCGGTGTCGACATGTCGCTCCTCGAAAGCGAGTTCGTCAAGGTGGCGAAGAGCTACAGCGCACGTCAGGGCATCTCGTACACGACGTGGCGCGATGTCGGTGTCGAGGCCGCGGTGCTGAAGGCCGCCGGTATCGGCCGCGCCGACTGAGCAACCCACAGTTCACCAGGACGGCGTCAGCCGAGACTGGCGCAGAACAGAAAGATCAGAGCAACAGGTCGTCGAGCGCATCGACGGCCTGTTGCGCGTGCTGGAGCGAACGCTCGAGCGAGAATGCCCGATCAAGCGCACTGGCACCCAGCGCGGCAACCATCGGATCGCTCTCGAGCAGGCTGCGGAAGTCGCGTCCTTCGTCCCAGGCCCGTAACGCGTTGCTCTGCACGATGCGGTACGCCTGATCGCGCTCCATACCTGCCTGCACCAACGCCAGCAGCACCCCTTGACTGAATACCAGTCCATGGCTGGAGTCGAGGTTGTGGCGCATCTGCTCGGTGCGCACCTCGAGACCAGCGAGGAGGCGTTGTCCACGCCGCAGCACGTAATGCGCCAGCAACGACGAGTCGGGCAGCACCACGCGCTCGACGGAACTGTGCGAGATGTCGCGCTCGTGCCACAGCGCCACATCCTGCAGACCGGCCTGCAGGTTGCCGCGCAGCACCCGCGACAGACCCGAGATGGTTTCGGCCGAGATGGGATTTCGCTTGTGCGGCATGGCCGACGAACCCTTCTGGCCAACCTTGAACCCCTCCATCACCTCGCGCACCTCGGTGCGCTGCAGGTGGCGGAGCTCGACCGCGATGAGCTCCATCGTCGAACCCACCGCAGCGCAGGCCCACAGATACTCGGCGTGACGGTCGCGGGCGATCACCTGGGTGGCCGGCACCGGTGTGAGCCCCAGTCGCTCGCCCACGAACCGCTCGATCGCCGGATCGATGTTCGAGTAGGTGCCCACCGCGCCGCTGAGCTTGCACACACTCACTGCGCGGCGTGCAGCCTGCAGCCGCGACCGGTCGCGGTCGACCTGGAGCGCCCACAACGCCACCTTCGCCCCGAACGTGGTGGGCTCGGCGTGTACCCCATGAGTGCGGCCGATGGTGACCGTGTCGCGGTGGGTGCGAGCCAGGTCGACGAGCGTACGCAGCAGGTCGGTCGACGCATCGATGAGCAGATCGGCCGCATCGCGCAGCATCCAGCACCATGCCGTATCGACCACATCGCTGGATGTGAGGCCGTAGTGGATCCATGCCCCGGCAGGCGCGCCGATGGCCGCCTGCACCACGTCGACGAACGCGGCCACATCGTGGTCGGTGATGGCCTCACGCGCGGACACGGCCGCGACGAATGCGTCGTCGACCACCGGCGCGCGGTGACGGCACGCCTCGGCATCGGCGGCAGGCACCACACCGAGCGCTGCGTGCGCATCAGTGGCCAGCAACTCGATTTCGAGCCAGCGGCCGAAGCGCGCCGTGTCGGCGAAGACGGCCGCCATCTCGGGAAGCGAGTACCGAGGGATCATGACCAGTTCACATAGCTGTCGCGCTCGGCGCCGGTGCCGACGATGCGGATAGGGATGCCCACCTCGCGTTCCACGAGGGCGACGAAGGCACGGGCCTCGCCGGGCAACGCATCGACGTCGGTGACCGCGCTGATGTCGGTGCGCCAGCCCGGCAGGGTGACGTACACCGGTGCGCCGTCGGCGTCGTACGCCGTGCACACCTTCACCTCGTCGAACGTGTCGAGCACGTCGAGTTTGGTGAGCGCCAGTTCGGTGAGGCTGTTGATGCGCACGGCCTTGCGCAGCATCACCACGTCGAGCCAGCCGCAGCGACGTCGGCGACCGGTGACGGTACCGAACTCGCGACCGATCTCGACCAACTTGTCGCCCAGTTCGTCGGTGAGTTCGGTGGCGAACGGGCCACTGCCCACGCGTGTGGCGTACGCCTTGGTGATGCCGACGATGCGGTCGAGGTACCGCGGCCCGATACCGGTGCCCACGCAGGCGCCGCCGGCCGTGGGGTTGCTGGACGTGACGAACGGGTAGGTACCGTGGTCGAGGTCGAGGAACGTCGCCTGTGCACCTTCGAGCAGCACGGCGTCGTCGCGGTCGAGGGCGGCGTGCAGCAGATCGACCGTGTCGCACACGTACGGGGCCAGCCGCTCGGCGAGCTGCGCGAACTGCGCCACCAGGGTCTCGACGTCGAGTGCTTCCCCGCCGG
>JBAXSU010000251.1:0-3672 GCA_037130535.1 Actinomycetota bacterium | reverse complement strand
CGCTGTACGGGTTCTGGCGGCTGACGGGCAAGCGCGCCGACAACCTCGAGATCTCGGGCCTGTGGTGGGTCACCCGCCCGATCCCTGCGCCGCAGGCAGGATGACTACATGAACGCCGGGCGTAGGGCGCCGGCCGTCAGGCGACGGTGAAGACGGCGACGTGGGCGTACTGGTCGGGGTCGGTGCGATCGTCGTCGGTGTAGATGGCCACGTCGACCAACCCCAGGTCGCTGATCCGTCCGGTGCCGATCAGCCGGTCGAATGCGGCACCGAACCCGTGCGACGCGTAGTGCGCGGCGTTGATGCCGATGGCGCAACGGCCGCCCGACCGCACGATGGCGAGCAGCCCGTCGAGCACGTCGGGCCCGAGGTGGCCGTGGGTGAACGTGCCGACGCTGATCAGCCCCGCATACGAGCCGGGTTCGATCGTCAGTGATTGGGTGAGGTCGGCTTCGAGGAGTTGGCGATAGACCGGCTCGCCGTCGTGCACCTTGCCGGCCGCCTGCTGCAGCATCTCGGGCGAGATGTCGAGGCCGTCGACGATGACTCGCTGGTGGCGCACCAACGCCTGGCCGACGACGCCCGTACCGCACCCCACATCGGCGACCGCCTCGTCGACCCCGACGACGGGAAGGCAGTGCTCGACGAACACCGCGGCGACCCGCTCGTGGTAGCGGTAGCCGCTCTCGGCGATGAAGTCGACCTCGTAGGTGGCGGCCCACCGCGCGTAGAGCGACCGGTTCGCCTCGGGCCCGTCGAGCGCGTAGGCCGCGGCGAGCAACTCGTCGACCGGTTCGCTGTCGCCTGATAGGTCAGCCACGTGCACATCATGGTCGAACTTGGAACAGGTGCCGCATGTCGACAACCGGTGAGGGCCCGCCACCGAGCGCGATTCCCGTTCGGGTTCGCGCGCTGTCGTCACCGAGTCGACCAACGAGAGGTACGACGATGGCGGTGTGCAACCCGGTGGGTTCCACCACCCGGGGTGCGACCTGCAGCGCTGTCCCCGCTGCGCGGAGCGAACGTCAGCTCACGACGCGCACGATGCCGGCCACCGGGTCGACCTCGACCGTGGCCCCATCGGGGATGTCGTGCAGCGCTCGCGGTGCGCCAACGACGGCAGGGATACCGAGTTCGCGCGCCAGCACGGCAGCGTGGCTGAGCGCGCCACCCTCGGCCGTGACGATGGCACCGGCCAGGGTGAGCACCAGGTTGAACGCCGGGGTGGTGCAGGGCACCACGAGCACGTCGCCGGGTTCCATCTGGTTCAGCGCGTCCTCAGGACTGCCGGCCAGCCGGGCGATGCCGCGATACGAGGCCTGGCCGACGCCCACGCCTGCGAGGCCGGTGGTCTTCACCGCGCCGTCGAGGCCCGCTTCGGCGATGACCATCTGCACCGCGCCGGCGATATGGGCCAGGGCCGGCGGCAGCGCATCGAGCGGTGGCACCGGCTCGGGCGGGCCGAGGCGGCGTGGCGCGTCGTCGATGTCGACGGTCTGTCGCCAGTGTCGGCGGGCCGCCAACTCGTCGGCCGAGGGGCCGGTGCCGAGCATCGCCGCGCTCACCTCGTCGAGCGACAGTTCGAGCGCGTGGTCGGCGCTGTGGGCCCGACCTGCGGCCACCAGGCGGCGGCCCACCTCGAGCAGGCCGAGGCGGATGAGGCCGAGCGGCCACTCGAGGGTGTGCGGCCCATTGTCGTCGCGCAGGTCCATGGCCGCACGGGCTTCGGTGAGCAGCAGGTCGAACTGGGTGCGCTCGGCCTCGGGCACCCGGTCGCGTACCGCGGTGGTACGCGCTGCCAGTGCTTCGGCAGCCCGCACGGCGCGGTGGCTGTCGTCGCGCGCCGACATGATGGTGTTCAGCAACACCTCAGGGGCTTCGGCGAGCGTGAGGCCGTCGATGTCGTAGCGCGACACCACCAGACGACCACGCAGTCGCAGGAACGAGTCGAGATCGGCTGCCACCGAGGGAGACACAGCGCGCACCTCGTCGATGGTGGCGGGGTGAGCGCCCGCTGCATCGACCCCGTCGCGGATGCGGCGCAGCGCGCGTTCGGCTTCGGAGGTGGAGGGCGAGGCGCCTTCGAGGAGCGGGATGACGTCGGCGGGGGCGATGTCCCATTCGGCTGCGCCGTACAACAGCAGGCCGATGGGCCCCAGGTCGTGCGCATGCAGGCGGAAGTGGGCCTCCCACATCGTCATGCTGTGGTCGACCGTGCGCCTCACATGGGCGACCAGCGCGTCGTCGGACAGTGCCCCGAGGTCGACGTCTTGAATGGCCAGGTTGGCCTGTTCGTACTGGTCGCGCAGGCCACCGGGTACCTGCCACTGGGCCAGCACCGCGCGCCAGGGTCGCTCGTCGAGCACCCGTTCGGCAATGGCCCGGCGCCGGCGCATCGCAGGGTGCAGGCGGACGGCGAGCTTCAGCAGCGGCAGGGGAGGCAGCGTGGTGGCCGGCTTGTCGGGCCGGATGAGCGGACGCACGCGCGAGTAGACGAGGCCATTCACGAAGCGGAAGTCGAGCGAGTCGAGGGGTGCTCCGACCTCCGCCATCCCCGTGCGCATACCCATCACCGTGCAACGCGTCTGGATCGACTGGCTGATGGGTGTGGCCGGGCGGTTCACGTGCGACCGGTCGAGGTTCCAACTGCCGGGGCCCGGTGGCTCCCAGCTGAGTGGGGCACTCATCTCCATGGCTGCATCCTCCGCGGTGTGGTCGAGGTGCCGGCTCGGGCCTGCTTCCGGCTGGGCAGTTCATGATCGGATACTCGCACGCCGCGAATGGTCATTGTGCCGATGTCGACTGTGTCGATACCGAGCGTCGCAGGCCGGCGCCCACAGCTGACGACGCTGCGCGAGGATGCAGCCGTGCGCACCCCTCATCTCGTCCTGCTCGCTGCTGTCGTGCTGACCGGAGCGGCTTGCGGCAGTTCCGATGCCGACCCGTCGGTGGGCAGCTCGAACACCACCGGCACGGTGGCGACGACCTCATCGACCGATGTGTCATCCACCACCGACGCCGTGCAGACCACTGCGCTGCCCGCCACCACCACCGAGTCGACCGCGCCCGGCACCACGCTGGCACCCGACGACCGCTTCACGCCGGGGTGCATCGAACGAGGCCCCAACCGGGCGCCGTTGCCAGCCGCGGCGCTGCCCGGCACGCTCGGCCCGCTCGGCGCCGCACCCGTGGTCGACCTGGCCCTGCCGCAGGTGAGGCTGCCCGACGGCACCACCGACTGGTCACGTACCGGAGCCATCGCCATTCCCGGCGGGGTGCTGCTGTGGTTGGTGCCCTACAACGCACCCGCCGAGGTGGGCATGGTGGCGGCAGTCGATGCCGACGGTGCGATCCGCTGGCAGCGATGCCTCGACTGGCGACCCACGCAGGTGTACGCCGCCGCGAATTCGCAGAGCGGTGAGGCGCTGGTGCTCTCGAACTCGTACCTGTCGCCCGGCGCGTCGCAGTCGCGGTGGGAGGTGTGGTCGCTTGCCGACGGCCAGGCCACCCGCTCGCTCGACGACGTGGTGGCCGCCTCTGGCATCACCGGCGATGTGGCGGGCTATCGCACTGCCCTCTACGGCCTCGCGCTCGACGACGTGCTCTTGGCCCCCGAGGTCGACGGAAACATCGACATGTCGGTCGACTCGCTGCTGCGCATCGACATCGGCA
>JBAXSU010000250.1:0-3691 GCA_037130535.1 Actinomycetota bacterium | reverse complement strand
TCACCTTGCGGGCGTGCTCGACGTCGGCTTCGCTGGGTGCCCACACGTCGTTGGCGATATCGACCTGCCCGGGGTGGATCAGGGTCTTGCCGTCGAAGCCCATCTCGGCGCCCTGCACGCATTCGTCGCGGAAGCCTTCGAGATTCTTCACGTCGTTGTACACGCCGTCGAGGATCACCTTGCCGGCCTCGCGGGCCGCCGCGAGCGCCGTGGCGAGGTGCGGCACCAGCGGATGACGGCCGGGCACCAGCGCAGCCCGCAGTTCGCGGGCGAGGTCGTTGGTGCCCATCACCAGTACGGCCACGCGGGGGTGGGCGGCGATGTGGCGCACGTCGAAGATGGCCGTGGGTGTCTCGATCATCGGCCAGATGGACATCGTGTCGGGGGCTCCGGCCGCGTTCAACAGCCGCGACACCTGTTCGACGTACTCGACCGAAGCGACCTTCGGAATGACCACCGCGCTGGCGCCGCTTCGTGCCGCGGCGGCGATGTCGTCGGCACCCCACGGGGTGTCGAGGCCGTTGCAGCGGATGGTGAGTTCCTTGCTGCCGTACTCGTCCGACGAGGCTGCGGCCACGGCCATGGGGCGGGCCGATTCCTTGGCGTCGGGGGCCACCGCGTCTTCGAGGTCGAAGATGATGGCATCGGCCGGCAGGGTCTTGGCCTTGTCGAGTGCCCGCTCGTTCGACGACGGCATGTACAGCACGGAACGGCGGGGACGCAGATCGCTCATCTCAGGCCTCCCGGAATCCGTAGGCGACGGCCAGCGACTGATCGCGCTCGGCCAATTGGCGGGCCAATTCGACCACGACCTTGCACTGCTTCACCGAGGCGTCGTCCTCCATCTTGCCGTCGAGCATGATGGCGCCGGTGCCGTCGCCCATGGCGTCGATCACCCGCTGCGCCTGGCGCACGTCTTCGGGCCGCGGGCTGAAGACGCGCTTGGCGATGTCGACCTGCACGGGATGCAGGCTCCACGCGCCGACGCAGCCGAGCAGGTAGGCGTTGCGAAACTGGTCTTCGCAGGCGACGGTGTCCTTGATGTCGCCGAACGGGCCGTAGAAGGGGAGCAGGCCGAAGGTGACGCACGCGTCGACCATGCGAGCGATGGTGTAGTGCCACAGGTCTTGCTGGAACGTGGCGCGGGGTGCGTCGTACTGCGGGCCGTCGGCGCCGGCGGGTGGGTCGACACGCACGACGTAGTCGGGGTGACCGCCACCCACGCGGGTGGTCTTCATCCGCCGGTTGGCAGCGAGGTCGGCCGGGCCGAGCGACAGGCCCTGCATACGGGGCGACGCGGCACAGATGGCTTCGATGTTGGCCACGCCGCGGGCGGTTTCCAAGATGGCGTGCACCAGCAGTGGGCGCTTCAGCCCGGCCTTGGCCTCCAGCTGGGCCAGCAGCCGGTCGACGTAGTGGATGTCTTCGGGGCCCTCCACCTTCGGCACCATGATGACGTCGAGCTTGTCGCCGATCTCGCCCACCAGGGTGGTGAGGTCGTCGAGCATCCACGGCGAGTCGAGGCTGTTCACCCGGGTCCACAACTGCGTGGTGCCCATGTCGACCGTCTTGCCCACCTTCACCAGGCCGGCGCGGGCAGCCTCTTTGTCGGCCATCGGAATGGCGTCTTCGAGGTTGCCGAGCAGGATGTCGACCGTCGGCACCACCTCGGGCAGCTTCGCCACCACCTTGTCGATGTGCGGCGGGAAGAAGTGGATGACCCGGCTGGGCCGGAAGGGGATCTCGCGCACCGGCTCGGGGGCACCTGCAGCCAGCGGCTTGAAGAAATCTCGGGGGCTCTTCACGATGTGCAAGGGTACGAGTCGTGCCGCGATTCGACGCAATCCTGTTCGATGCGGGTGGCATCTTCGTGCTACCCGACCCCACCGTGCTCGGCCCGTTGCTCGCCTATTTCGGCGGCGACCCGTCGGTCGAGGCGCATCGCCGTGCCCACTATGCGGCAATGGCGGCCAAGAGCGCGGCCGGCACCGGCGAGGCGTTCTGGGACGAGTACAACCACACCTACGTCGCCACCATCGGCGTGCACACCCACGAGGTGCACGAGGCCGCCGCTGCGCTGGGCGCCACCCGCACTGCGCATCTGTGGCGCTGGCCCATCCCCGAGAGCGTCGCCGCGCTGCGGGCGCTGCACGCGGTGGGCATGCCGGTGGGCGTGGTCAGCAACGCCAGCGGGCAGATCGAAGGGGTGCTGCGCCGCAGCGGTGTGTGCCAGGTGGGCGCGGGCCCGGGCACCCCGGTGCGTGTGGTCATCGACAGCCACGTGGTGGGCGTGGCCAAGCCCGATCCGGCCATCTTCGACCACGCGCTGCCGCACTTCGAGGGCATCGCCCGTCAGCGCATCGCCTACGTGGGCGACTCGGTCACGATGGACATCGGTGGTGCGCGTGCCGCCGGCCTACACCCCATCCTGCTCGACCCGCACGACGACCACCCGGGCGCCGACTTCGAGCGCATCACCTCGTTGGGAGACCTGCTGTGAGTACCGCCGAGCGACCCCTGTCACCGCACACCGTCGCCGTCACCGCTGGCCGTCCCGAGGGTGCCGGTGCGCCACTGAACACGCCCATCGTGCTGGCGTCGAACTTCCGCGAGGGTGGCGACTACGGCCGCACCCACGGCACCGAGACGTGGGCCGCGCTCGAGACTGCGCTCGGCGCGCTCGAGGGCGGTCGGGCAATCACCTACTCCACCGGCATGGCTGCTGCGGCGGCCATCGTCTATGCGCTGGCGCCGAAGGTGATCGTGCTGCCGAAGTACTCGTACATGGGCGTGCGCACGTTGTTGGCCGAGTACGCGCAGCAGGGGCACCTCGAACTGCGTCCGGTCGACATCTCCGACTCGGCCGAGGTGGTGGGCGCGCTCGACGGCGCCGACACGTTGTGGATCGAGACCCCCACCAACCCCACGCTGCACGTGGCCGATCTGCCGGTGCTGGTGGGTGCGGCCCGCGAGCGCAGCGTGCGCACGGTGGTCGACTCCACGTTCGCCACGCCGCTGCTGCAGCGCCCGCTCGAGCACGGCGCCACGGTGGTGATGCACTCGGCCACGAAGTTCATCGGCGGCCACAGCGACCTGATGCTCGGCGTGTGCATCACTGCCGACGATGCCGTGTTCGACCGCCTGTTCCTGGCCCGCACGTATCAGGGCGCCACACCGGGGGCGCTCGAAGCGTTCCTTGCGCTGCGCGGTCTGCGCACCATGCCAGTGCGGCTCGAGGCGATGCAGCGCAACGCGGTCGAGTTGGTATCGCTGCTGCGTGCCCATCCCGCAGTGGCCGAGGTGCGCTACCCGGGCACTGGCGCGATGGTGTCGTTCGTGATGGCGGGTGGTGCGCCCGCGGCCGACGCCGTGTGCGCCGGGGTGCGGCTGCTCGTGCCGGCCACCAGCCTCGGTGGCGTCGAGACCACCATCGAGCGCCGCAACAAGTACGCGGGTGATGCCCACGTGCCGCCAGGCCTCATCCGTATGAGTGTGGGCATCGAGCACATCGACGACATCTGGCACGACCTGCGCACCGCCATCGAGGATGCCCCCGGCTGATGGCGGCGTTCGACCCGCGCATCGTGAGCGAACGGTGGGCCGACTGGCGCGCTCGGGTCGATCTCGACGAGTACGACCAGCGCTGGGTGCGGATGGAGGAGTCGGGCCGTGCCTCGCACGGTGAGGCCGA
>JBAXSU010000025.1:0-26228 GCA_037130535.1 Actinomycetota bacterium | reverse complement strand
GGCAGCACTGGAAATGCTGTGACCTCGCAAGGGGTCCGTGGGTTCAAATCCCACCCCCTCCGCCATGGATCGTGCTGCGATGCTGCAGGCGCTCGACGAGGCTCGCCGTGCCGAGGCGCACGGCGACGTGCCTGTCGGCGCGGTCGTGGTGCGCGACGGGCACGTCATCGCCGCCCGCCACAACGAACGCGAACTCACCGGCGACCCCACGGCGCATGCCGAGGTGCTCGCGCTGCGCGATGCAGCGGCTGCTGTTGGGCACTGGCGCCTCGACGACTGCGACCTCTACGTCACCCTCGAGCCGTGCCCCATGTGCGCCGGGGCCATCGTGAACAGCCGGATCCGGCGGGTGGTGTTCGGAGCCACCGACCCGAAGGCCGGTGCGGTCCGCAGCCTGTATCAGGTGGCCGACGACCCGCGCCTCAACCATCGAGCCGAGGTAGAAGGTGGTGTGTTGGCCGACGAGTCGGCGGCGCTGCTGAAGACGTTCTTCGCGGCGCGGCGGCGGACGTCAGCCGCGCCGCTCGTCGATGAGGCGCCGTAGGCCACTTGCCTGCTGGGTTGCCCCGGCGGTCGACACCACGCGTGCAGTGGGCTCACCGTCGGTCGGTGAGATGTCGATCGGGGCTGGGCCGATCGGTTGGGCTGGGGTGGCGCAGATGCCAAGGGTGGCGCGGATCTCGTTGAGCGCCAGGCGCACCGCCGACACGACGTCGGCGGGCGGGTCGGCGGGCGACTCCCGGAGCGGTGACAGTTCGGCGACCGATGCGGGTTGCGGTGCGCGCCAGGTGTGGTGTGCCGCATCGAACCAGAACACGATGCCGCTGGCGTGGTGACGACCGGGAACCACGTCGACACGATCGGTCAGCAGGTCGGCGACGTCGGCGGTCAGTGAGTCGCGAACGAACCCGAGGGCGTTCATGATCTCGTCGTGATCGAGGTTCGGCACCCGGTCGAACAGTTGGCCGAGATGCATCGTGTCGCCGAGACGCACTGCGCCGTGCGCCACCTGTGCAGGGGTGATCGCACCCAACTCGACGAGTCGGTCGGCCACAGCCGTGGCGCCGGCGCGTTCGGCCCAGTACACGGTGCCGTCGCTCGCCCACACGCGCACGGCGGGCATCGTGTGCAGCGTCACCTCACCCGAGAAGGCCTTGTTGCGCACGGCGTTGAGGATCACCCAGGCGGGCAGCGGTGCGGTGCTGTCGAGACCGAGCTGCCGCAGCCCGCTTCCGAGAGAACCGGCAGCGGTGCTGGAGCTGGGCGCAGCGTCGGTCACCGCTGCAACCGTCCGGAGCAGCGCCCGATTTGGCAGCAATCTCGTCCGGGTCGGCATGCCGACCGGTAGTCTGCCGGGCGGAAGGCTGCCAGAGCGGACGAATGGGACAGTCTCGAAAACTGTTGAGGTCTTCTGGGCCTCCGTGGGTTCGAATCCCACGCCTTCCGCCACTGGTGTTCGGTGCCTCGTCAGCGAGCCGTTACCGCCGCCGTCCGGGGGGCGGACGGCACGTCGGCGATTCGGCATGCTATATATTCCCGTCACGACCCGGGGGCGGGTCGGATCGATGAGGGGGGTCTCCGAGATGGCGCGTTTCACGGGCCGCAACGTCTTCGTGACGGGTGCGGGTAGCGGGTTCGGGCAGCGTACGGCCGAGTTGTTCGCCATCGAGGGGGCACGCAACGTGTACCTCGTCGATCGGCTTCCCGAACGCCTGGAGGTGACTGCCGCCCGGGTGGCAGCGGCGGGAGCGAATCCGGTGTCGATCTGTTGCGACCTCGGCGATATGGCCAACTGCGCCGCAGCCGTGGAGCAGGCACTGGCGGTCGATCCGAAGCTCGACGTGATGGTCAGCAATGCGGCAGCGTGGGCCAACGAGCACTTCCTCGACATCACCGATGATTCGTGGCGGCGGGTGCTGGCGGTCGACCTCGACGCGTACTTCGTGCTCGCCCACCGTGCAGCGAATGCGATGAAGCACACCGGTGGCGGGTCGATTCTGTTCACCTCGTCGATCAGTTCGCTCGGGCACGGTCGTGGGTTCACCTCCTACGCCGTGGCGAAAGCGGGCCTGGTGGCATTGGCCAAGGCGATCGCGGTGGAGTGCGCGCCCTACAACATCCGTGCCAACTGTGTGAGCCCGGGCCCGGCCGACACACAGCAGTCGGTCGACCTCACCAGCTTGGAGTTGATGAACAAGTGGCGCGCTGAAGGGTTCCCTGTGGTGCCGCTCAATCGACTCGCCTCGGTCGACGACATCGCCCACGCCTTCTTGTACCTGGCCTCCGACGAGGCGCGGTACCTGTCGGGGATCAACCTCGTCGTCGACGGTGCCCTCACCGCACAGACCTACGACGTTCCCGACAACTGAACAGGAGACCACGATGATCAAGACGATCGGCACCGCCTACAAGCGCGACGACTTCACCCACGACGAGTTCTTCGACTACTGGATGAACGTGCATGCCCCGATCTCGCGGCAGGCGCCGGGCCTGCGCGGCTATGTGGTCACCGAGTTGCTGCGCAAGATGGGCGGCGAGTTGGAGGTCGACGGCTTCGTGGAGCAGTGGTACGACGACGAGGAAGCGCTCGAACAGGCCACCAACTCGCCAGCGGGTCAGGCGGCATGGGCCGACGTGGCCAACTACGCCAAGACCACGGGCACGTTCTGGGTGGCGAAGCAGCACATCATCGTGCCGCCACCGCTGGCCTGATCGGTGCACCGTCGCGACGTTGTTGACACGTCGCCGAGCCGTGGTTAGGGTCAAATGTTATAACGATTGCCCGCGGGGGTGGGCGACGGACGAACACAACAGGGGGCTCGGATGACTGAGAACTGGCGGGGCAAGATCGGCGCGATGGAGCCGGCACGGCGCGACTTCTACCTCGAGGGCGCGGCACTCGCCCGCATCTCGGCGGTCGACGAGGACGGGTTCCCGCACGTCGTGCCCGTCTGGTACCACTGGGATGGAGAGAGCTTCTGGTTCGTCCTGCGCCAGCGCGCCGAAGTGGCGACGTTGCTGCTGAAGAACGCCAAGGTGGGCATCGTCATCGACGAGGGCTCGGTGAAGGACGAGGCCAACGATCGCTTCTTCGAGATGCCGAAGGTGTGGGCCCAGGGACTGGCCGACGTGGTCGAGGAGCCCAACGTCGGTGGCCAGTGGGTCGACATCGCGTCGCAGATGGCGCTGCGCTACCTCGGGCCCAACGGCCCGGAGTACATCACGGCCTCGCTCAACCAGCCGCGCTGGCTGTTCCGCGTCACACCGACCGTGTTGAAGACATGGGAGGGCACGGGTTGGGCCAAGCGGTACTGGGTCGAGACCGAGAAGACCTTGTCGTACGAGGAAGCGCACGGCATCTCCGCCAGTAACTGAGCATCACCGATGTCGGTGCAGCAGCAGTTCGATCTCTCCGGCCGCGTGGCCCTCGTCACCGGGGCGTCACGTGGTCTCGGAGTCGCCATGGCCACGGCACTTGCCGAGGCCGGAGCGCGGGTCGTGGTCACCAGCACTCGGCGCGCCGAGATCGAGCACAGTGCAGCGGAGATCGCCGCGGCAACCGGCCGTGAGGTGATCGGCCTTGCCGGCGACGTGTCGTCGGAAGTCGACTGCGCCCGCGTGATCGAACAGACCGAGCACGCCTTCGGGCGACTCGACGTGCTGGTGAACAACGCGGGGATCAACCTCCGCGGCGCCATCGACGAGCTACCACTCGACGACTTCGCCCGCTCGTGGTCGGTGAACGTCACCGGAACCTGGTTGATGTGCCGTGCAGCCAAACGTCTGCTCGAGCAGTCCCCTGCGGCGCGCGTGGTGAACCTCGGCTCGACCTTCGGCTCGGTGGCGGCACCGAACCGCACCGCCTACACCTCGGCCAAGGGTGCTGTGCACCAGCTCACCCGGGCGCTCGCCATGGAGTGGGCGCACATCCCCATCAACGTCAACGCGTTGGCGCCCGGACCGTTCCTCACCGACATGAACCTCGAGCATCAGTTCTCCGAGCACTCGGTGCGGGTGATCCAGCAGGAGATCGCCCTGAAGCGCTGGGCCGAGATCCCCGAGATCACCGGGCCGCTGCTGTTCCTCAGCGCCGATGCATCGAGCTACGTCACCGGCTCGATCGTCGCTGTCGACGGCGGTTGGACGACCCATTGAGATCCGCAGCGGAGCCGACGAGCAAGGAGGAGCGATGGCCAGCATTGCCGAGGTGAACGGCACCTCCCTGTGGTACGAGCTCAACGGCAGTGGACCGTGCGTGGTGCAGATTGGCGGCGCGGTGAGCGCTCACGAGGGTTACGCCACGGTGACGCCGCGGCTGTCGGAGCACTTCGAGGTGCTCGACTACGACCATCGCGGTTACGGCGAGAGTGCTCGCCCGCGGCAGCGCTACACCATCGACGTGTGGTGCGACGACCTCGTGGCACTGCTCGACCATCTCGGTAAGGAACGGGTGCACGTGCACGGTGGTTCGATGGGCAGCTTCGTCGCCATCGCGTTCGCCTTGAAGTACCCCGAACGGGTCGACACGCTGCTGTTGGGTGCTGGTGCCGTGGCGAAGTGCGACGGTATGGGGGTGTCGCACTTCCGGGTCTGGCAGCACCTCGCTCGTGCGTACGGCGTGGGTTCGCGAGAGGTGGCCGACGAGTTGGTGAACAAGGCGTTCTCACGCCGGCACATCGACACCGTCGGCCTCGACGCACTCGTCGAGGCGATGATCGATTCGGCTAGTCGCAATGCCGACACCGACGTGTTCATCGATGCCTGCCAGGTGATGATCGACGCCGACGTGCGCGCCGGCCTCGCCGACATCGCCGCCCCGACGCTCGTGATGGTCGGGTCCGACGATGTGCTCACCCCGCTCGACGCCGGCCCGGCCGGCGTGGGTGCCCGTGATGTGGCAGCCATGATCCCCCGTGGCGAGCTTCGTGTGTTCGAAGGCAGCGGACACGGCCACTATGTGGAGCAAGCCGACGAGTCGGTGGATGCCATCATCGACTTCCTCCACCGTCACTGATCGACCTCTCCCCCAATCCCGAAAGGCACTCCGATGAGTTATCCCGACATCCGCTCCGACCGCCGCTTCAAAGACGCCCTCACCGGCGGGGAGGTGGTGCGCGGCACGTTCATCACCGTGGGCGGTGCCGAGGTCGTCGAGATCTGCGGTGCAGTCGGGCTCGACTTCGTGCTGATCGACACCGAGCACACCCCGGTCGGCTGGGAGCGCATCTCGGCGATGTGCCTGGCTGGGCTCTACTCGGGGGCCTTCCCGATCGTGCGAGTGCACTCGATCGATCGTTCGCTGGCCACACGCGCCCTTGATGCCGGGGCACGCGGCGTGATGTTCCCCCAGGTGAGCAACGCCCGTGAGGCCGAGGTGGCGGCACGGTCGTGCCGGTATCCGCCGCTCGGCACCCGCGGTGCCGCCAGCACGCGCAACCAGGCGTGGGGCGTGAACATGCCCATTGCCGACTACCTCACCGCTGCCAACGAGGGTGTGGTCTGCATCGTCCAGGTCGAGACAGCCGCGGCAGTCGCCGAGGTGGAGGAGATGGCTGCCGTACCGGGGGTCGACTGCCTGTTCGTCGGGTTGAGCGACCTGTCGGTCGACCTCGGCGTGCCAGGTGAGTTCCGTCACCCCGATGTGGAAGCAGCACTCGACCGGGTCATCGCTGCGGCGCGTGCACGCGGTATCGCCGTGGGCGTGCCCATCTCCGACTTCACCCTGGCCGCGGGCTACATCGAGCGCGGGGTCACCTTGTTCGCCACCACCGACCGCGGCATCGTCGCGACCGGGATGGCGAACTTCCTGCGCAGCATCTGACCCGCGGCCCGAGCCGAGGCTCAGCTCTCGAGACCGTGAGCCTTCTCGAACGAGGGGCCACCGCTCGAGTCGACCCAGTAGCGCTTCGCCCAGCCGACACCCTTCCAGGTCTTCACTTCGTCGGGCACGAGGCGGATGAGCCACCGCGGCTGCTGCAGCGTCGACTCGAGGTACGACGGACCGTTCTCGCCCAGGTAGCGCCGGGCCATGTCGGCAGCGATCGCCACCCACTGGCCGCCCACGTTCGGGCGCTCGACCACCTCGGCAGTACCGGAGGCGATGATCTTCGGGATCTGGGCCACACTGCCGCTGTCTTCGTCGGGCTTGCCGTGCTCTTTGTCGATCACCACCGACACGCGACCATCGGCCTCGATATAGCGGCACCACTCGGAACGCTCGCGGCCGACGAACCAGAACGCGCCGTCGTGCCACTGGTACCAGATGGGCACCACATAGGGCGCGCCGTCGGGCCGGAGAACTGCGAGCCGCGCCAGTGCGTCGGAGCCGAGAAAGGCATCCATCTCATCGTTCGCCAGACCGCCCATTGCGCCGCGGTATTCCTCACTCATGGTGTTGCCTCCTGTGGTGTGCGGCCGGCCCAACGGGTCGGCACCATTGCCTCGACCTCGCTTACGTTATAGCATCCGACGTGTGACGATGACCACAGCGCCGAGTGCCGACACCATTGCCGTGTCGATCCGCGATGTCCACCATTCGTATGCGCGCCGCTCGGCGCTGTCGCTCGGCGGCACCTCGCGCACCTCGGTGCTGAAGGGCATCTCGCTCGACATCCCGGCGGGCAAGACCCTCGGCCTCGTCGGCGAGTCGGGGTGTGGCAAGACCACCTTGATGAAGGCGATCCTCCGCCTGATCGAGCCCACGTCGGGTGAGATCATGTTGAGCACCGGCGATGGTGAGATGCAGAACATCCTTGCGCTCGACAAAGCCGCGCTGAAGCAGGTGCGCCGCCGTCTGCAGGTGGTGTTCCAAGACCCGTACGGCTCGCTCAATCCGCGCAAGTCGGTGTTCCAGATCGTCGGCGAACCATTGCTCACCCACCTCGGGATGGCGAAGCCGGCGGCGCGTCAGCGGGTGGGCGAGCTGCTCGAACTGGTGGGCCTCGACCCCCGTGTCGCCGACCGGTATCCGCACGAGTTCTCGGGTGGCCAGCGCCAGCGCATCGGCATCGCCCGAGCCCTCGCGTTCGAGCCCACCGTGCTCATCCTCGACGAGCCGGTGTCGGCGCTCGACGTGTCGGTGCAGGCCCAGATCCTGAATCTCATCATCGATCTCCAGAAGAAGCTCAACCTCACCTACCTGTTCGTGTCGCACGACCTGGCGGTCGTCGAGCATGTCGCCGACCTGGTCGCGGTGATGTACCTGGGCAAGATCGTCGAGTTCGGCGATCCGGCCACCATCTTCCGCGAGGCCTCGCACCCCTACACCCAGGCGCTGCTGTCGGCCAGCCCGATCCCCGATGTGCACGCAGAACGCGAACGGCGCCGCATCCTGCTGCGCGGCGACGTGTCGAGCGCGGGCGGTGAGGGCACCAGCTGTCAGTTCGCCCCGCGCTGCCCGGTCGGTGAGGGCCAGGCGCGATGCACTGCCGAGGAACCGCAGCTCGTCGAGTTGCGAGCCGGCCACCAGGTTTCGTGCCACTTCCCGCACGGTGTCGACCGATGACGGCGCCGTCACCGTCGAACGCGATCCAGCACGTCCCACGCTCGGGCATCCGTCGAGTGTTCGACGAGGCGAGCAAGTATCCCGACTGCATCCGGCTCGAGGTGGGCGAGCCCAGCTTTCCCACCCCGGCGCACGTGAAGCAGGCGGCAGTGGAGGCGCTCGCTGCCGACTTCACTCGCTACACACCCAACGCAGGTATCGGCGATCTGCGCGAGGCGCTGGTCGACAAGTTGGCCCGCGTGAACGGCATCACCACCACGGCCGACGACATCATCATCACCAACGGCGCAGTGGCCGCCATCTTCAGCACGCTCGCCTCGTTGGTGAATCCGGGCGACGAGGTGCTGATCTCGGATCCGAGCTGGCCCAACTACCTGCAGATGACCGTGCTGCTCGGCGCCGTGCCCGTGTACTTCCCACTGCGCATCGAGCACGATCTGGTGCCCACGGTCGACGACATCGCGTCACGCATCACGCCCCGCACCAAGGTGCTTCTGCTCAACTCGCCAGGGAACCCGAGCGGGGCGATCATCCCCGAGCAACGGCTGCGCGAGATCCTCGAGTTGGCAGCGGCACACGATCTGTGGGTGATCTCCGACGAGGTGTACGACGAGATCTGGTTCGACCGGCCTCCGGTGTCGATGCTGCCGCTCGACACCGAGGGCAGGGTGATCGCCACGTTCAGTTTCTCGAAGACCTATGCGATGACCGGCTGGCGAGTGGGTTATCTCGTCGGCCCGCAGCCCATCGTGTCGCACATCCTGCGGGCGCAGGAGCCCACCACGTCGTGCATCAACTCGCCGGCGCAACGCGCCGCGGTGGCCGCCATCCGCGGCGACCAGTCGTGCGTGGCCGAGATGCGGGCGGCCTACACCGGCCGTGCCGCGCTGGTGACGAAGATCCTCGACGACCATGGGGTGCCGTACTCGATGCCGACCGGCGCGTTCTACACGATGATCGACATCCGTGGCGCCGGCATGGCCGACACCGACTTCGTCTCGCGGCTCATCACCGACCGGCGCGTGGCGGTGGTGCCGGGCACTGCGTTCGGACCCGAGTCGGGCAGCTTTGTGCGCGTCTCGCTGGCGGCGAGCGACGACGACCTGCGCACGGGCATCACCCGGCTCGCCGAGTCGGTGGTCGAGTGGGGCGCCGGTGGCTGACCGCCGCCGCGGTCGGTGGTTTCAGAATCCGAACAGCCGAGCGGCCGTGCCACCGCGGATGGCAGCCCGCTGATCGGCCGTGATGTCGGGCAGCAGGTGGTCGACGAGGGAGAGCACCTGCGCATAGCCGGGCTCGAACTCGATCCATGGCCAGTCCGAGGCCATCAGCATGCGGTCGGCCCCGAAGGCCTGGAGCAGTCGCTCGGCAACATCCTGCAGATCGAGGTACGGGAATGGCTGCTTGCTGAAGGCGTACTGACCCGAGAAGTGGACGTGCAGGCTGGCGTACTTCGCCGCCATCCGCTCGACAGCCACGAGCCCGGGTGGGGGCAGTTCCACGTCGAAGTGGGGGCGCTTGAACTCGTCGATCGCCATCTCGGTGGTGATGTCGGGCAGGAACGCCGAGTGGTTCATCACCACCTGCAGATTCGGGAGGCGCTCGAGGATCTGGTCGAGCACTCCGAGCTGCACCTGGTCGCCGTAGAACCACATGATCAGGCCGCGTTCGGCCATCATCTCGATCACCGGATAGCAGGCCAGGGTGTCGGGGGTGGTGTCGGGGCCGGCTCCGAGACCGTAGAAGCGCAGGCCGTTCATCGGCGTCAGCTCCAAACGGGCGGCGAGTCCCTCGACACTGTCGGGACGGGTGTGGTCGTAGAAGCCGATACCACCGAACCTGCCGGGGTACTGGGTGAGCACTTCGCGGAGGTAGTGGTCCTCCTTCGACAGCGGCACCACCACGGCGTGATCGACCCCGGCGCCTTCCATGGCCGCCAGCAGCCGCTCGGCCAGTTCCTCACGATCGGCCTCGGCCATGATGGCGTAGGTGGTGCGCGGGTGTTCGGGACGGTCGGTGCGGAACAGGTGCAGGTGGGCGTCGACGACCTTGGTCATGACGGACTACTCCTCGGTTCGGGCGCCAGATAGCGCTGGAAGAACAACAAGACGTGAGCGAGCAGCGCACCTGCTCGCAGCAAGGCCGCCGACCCCTCGTGCATCGACGGATTGAACACGAGCAGCTTTTCGCCGATGAGCGGTGAGAAGAACCGCTGGGTTGCAGTGCCCACCAGCGACGGCCCCTCACCGTGAACGACCATCCGCATCGCGTACTCGCGCTCGCCGGTGGCGGCGATGGCATCGTTCAACACGGGGCAGAGCAGCACCTGCGCGGGTAAGCCGTGGTCGAGACCGAGCACCATTCCCACGGTGGCGGTCTGCCCACTCGCCACCAGCCCGACCGGGAGGCCGCGTTCGAGGGCGTGATCCAGCAGGGATTGCACGGCCGCGGTACACGCTCCGGGTGGGGCTTCATCGCCGTCGGACAAGCCATGGCCGGGAAGATCGATGGCGATGGCCGTGAAGCCGGCGCGGGCCAGGTGCTCGGGCAGATCCGCGAACTCGTCGAGGTCGAGGCCGAGTTCGTGAACCAGCAGCACGATGGCAACCGGTTCGGCAGCAGCGACTTCGATGCCGTGGAGTTCGCCGCTGGGAGACGAGAGCGCAAACGGCGCACGAACCACCATCAGTGATTCACTCCGTGGTGCTGACCGGATGGAAGCAACGCACCTGCGCGCCCATACGGACTTCGAGCTGTGGGTGGGCCGAGCGGCACTCGTCGGTGGCACGGCTGCATCGGTCGGCGAAGGCGCAGCCACTCGGGAACTCGCTCGGTTGCGGAACCCGACCAGTGATCGGCACCAGGGTGGTGGCTTCGTTGCCGAGGCGGGGAACAGCGGACAGCAGCCCTGCGGTGTACGGGTGCTGCGGCCGATCGATGACCTCGTCGGTGCGTCCCGACTCGACCACTTCTCCCGCGTACATCACGGCCATTCGGTCGGCAACCGACGCCACTACGCCGAGGTTGTGGGTGATGAGCATGATGCTCATACCGCGTTCGTCGATCAGTTCGCGGAGCCGTTCGAGGATCTGGGCCTGGACGGTGACGTCGAGTGCCGTGGTGGGTTCGTCGGCGATGAGCACCTTGGGGTCGTTCACCAGCGCGAGCGCGATCATCACACGCTGCGCCACCCCGCCCGACAACTGGAACGGGTACTCGCCGAAGCGTCGCTTCGGGTCTTCGATGCCCGCTGCAGCGAGCGCATCGAGCGAGGCAGCTTCGGCCGCCGCCTTCGACACCGACTGATGCGACCGGACAGCCGACGTGAGCAGGGTGCCCACGGTGAACATCGGGTCGAGCGCGCTCATCGGGTCCTGGAAGACCATGGCGATCTCGGCGCCCCGGATCTTCTGCATCTCGGGTTTCGACAGCTTGGTGAGGTCGTGGCCGCCGTACATGATCGAGCCATTCGTCACGAACAGCGGGGGACTGGCGTGCAGTGCCAGCACCGACAACGCGGTGAGCGACTTACCGCAGCCACTCTCGCCCACCACCGCGAGCACCTCGCGAGGTTGCAGCGACAGGCTGACGTTGCGGACGATGTCGTACGACACCTCATCGGTGCGCACACCGACCGACAGATCGACGATGTCGAGGAGAGGCGCAGGCGAATCGGTCATGGCTCGCTCACTTCCGCAGCTTCGGGTTGGCGAGGGTGTAGCCGATGCTGGCGAACAGATTGCCGAGCGTGACGGCGACCACGAGGACGAGCGAGAAGAACTGCACGACCGGGTAGTCGCGGCGCAGCACGGCATTCACGAGTGTCTGGCCGACACCGGGCCAACCGAAGATCGTCTCGACGACGAGGGCATAGCCCACGATCTGGCCGACGCGCAGACCGGCGAGGGAGATGATGGGCAGCAGCGAGTTCCGCAGCACGTGCTTGAACGCGATCCGTCGTTCAGAGAGGCCGGCGGCGCGCAGCGTTCGTACCCAGTCCTGCCCCAGGTTCTCGAGCATCGCCGACCGGGTCATCCGCACCGTCAGGGCCACGCCCTCGGCACTCAGCACCACGGCGGGGAGGATGAGGTGCTCGATGCCTCCCTGACCGGCCGACGGTAACCACTGCAGTTGAGTGGCGAACACGTAGATCAAGATGAGGGCGAGCCAGAAGTTGGGGATGGCCATGCCGGCCACCGAGAACGACGTGATGCCGGTGTCGATCCAGGTGTTGCGCTTCAGTGCAGCGAGCATGCCGAGCGGGATGCCGATGGCGAACACGAGGAACAGCGCAGTGGCACCGAGGATGGCGCTGTTCTTGATCTTGTCGCTCGCCAGGGTGGCGATGTCGGCGTTGTTGGTGAGCGAGTTGCCCAGGTCGCCGGTGACCAGGTTGCCCATGTAGGTGACGTACTGCGACAGGATCGGCTTGTCGAGGCCGATCTGCTGGCGGAACAGCTCGCGGTCTTCGGCCGTCGCCGACGCCGGGAGCCGGGAGGCGGTGACATCGCCACCCGACAGACGGATCGCGGCGAACACGGCGAGCGACGAGAGCAACAACAGCAAGAGGGTCGAAACGACGCGAACGGCGGTTTTCTTCACTTTGCGCTGGCCCTTTCCACTGCGGTGCGCAGTCTCGGGTCGAGCAGGTCGCGCAGACCGTCGCCGATGAGGCTGACGCTCAACACCATCAGGAAGATCAATACCCCGGGAATCGTCGACTCCCAGTGGTTCAACTGCAGGTAGTTGCGGCCGTCGCTGACCATCTGGCCGAGGCTGGGCAGCGGCGGCTGGGCGCCGAGGCCTACGAACGACAGTGCCGCCTCGGCGATGATGGCCACCGCTACGTAGTACGACGACAGCACGAGTGCGACAGGCACCACGTTGGGCAACACATGGCGGAACAGGATGCGCATGGTGGAGTAGCCGCCCGCCCTGGCCGCCACCACGAAGTCGCGCTCGGCGATACCGAGCACCTCACCACGCACCACGCGGGCGATGGCGACGGTGTTCACCAGGCCGACGGCGATGATGACGGGCAGCAGTCCCGAACCGATGCTCGCTGCGGCCAACACGGCCACGAGGATGAGCGGGAAGCCCCAGATGAAGTCGATCACGAAGCTGATCACGTTGTCGGCCGCGCCGCGCAGGAAGCCGGCGAACAGGCCGATGATGGTGCCGAGCACCACGGCGAGTGCGGTGACTGCGATGGCGACCACCAGGCTGATGCGGATACCGAACGTGGCACGGGCGGCCAGGTTGCGGCCGAGGGCGTCGGTGCCGAAGAAGGCGCCTTCAGTGCCCACCGGCTTGTGCGACAGCAGCAGGTCTTGGGCGGCGTAGTCGCCGAACACGAGCGGCCCGAAGATACCGAGCAGCAAGACGACGACACCGATCGCGGTGCCGATCATCAGTTGCTTGTTCTTTCGCGCTCTACGGAATCGACTCATCGATCACCTTGGTTTCTCGGCCGTCCCCCTCGTCGGCCAGGGGCTTCGTCGCCCGGCCCGAAAAGGGGCGGTTCCCTGGTCGGGCCGACCCGTGTGGGCCGGCCCGACCAGGGAACCATCGTCACCCCATGGAGGGACTACTTGTCCATCCACACATCGTTGTAGAGCGGATACAGGTTCCACACGAACGGCTGCCAGTTCTTCACGTAGTTCTGGTGCACGAACGTGGCGTACTGGTTCATCAGCGGCAGGTACGGGAGGTTCTCGGCCCAGTAGGTCTGGAACTTCGACGATGCTGCCTGTGCCGTCTCAGGAGTACCCGACTTGCGCCACTCGTCGATGATGCCGTCGATGTTGTCGTCGGCCACGTGCGAGAAGTTGGGAACGGGAATGGTCTCCGACGACGAGAAGATGACCAGGATGTCGAGCGGCACCGGCCACAGCCAGAAGAACAGACCCATCGGTGCGGACTCGCGACCCGCACCCGACAGCCGCTCGAAGGCGACAGCGCGGTCGACCACTTCCAGCTTGGCGATGACGCCGACTTCCTTGAACTGCTGGGCCACCGCTTCGGCCACCAACTTCTGCGACGACTCGTCCTCCACCACGTAGGTGAACTCGAAGCGGGTGCCGTCGCGCTCGAGGACGCCGTCGGAGCCAGCCACCCAGCCGGCCTCGGCCAGCTTCTTCTTGGACAGCTCGACGTCGTACTGGTTGAACTCCTCGACCTTCTTCTCGTACTGGCGGTCGGTCTTCGGGAACGGGCCGTAGGTGGGGTCGCCGTTGCCGAACAGGATCGCATCGACCATCGCTTGCCGGTTGAGGGCGTGCGACAGGCCCTGCCGGGTGAGCAGATCGCCGAAGTACTCGGGGTAGTCGCGGTTCAGCGTGAGGTGGTAGCCCGACCACTCGGGATGCTGGATGACCGTGAGGTCCTTGTTGCCCTTCAGGCGCTCGAGGTCGGCGTAGCTCGGCCCGATGAGGGTGTCGAGTTCGCCGTTCTCCAACTGCGTGGCGCGCTGGCCGGCTTCGGTGATGACACTCCAGCGGATCGAGTCGAGGTATGCCTTGCTCTTGTTGGTGACGTAGGGCGTGTTGCTGCCCGGGTAGTCGTCCCAGCGGGTGACCAGCGTGTGGCTGCCCGGCACCCATTCGGTGTGCTTGAACGGGCCCGTGCCATCGGCGGTCTCGGTGCCGTAGGTCGACGACGGGTCGCTGCCGCCGGCAGCCTTCCAGGTGTCGATGTTGAGCAGTGCCCAGTAGCCGGTCTTGTGCGGGTTCAGCGCACCGAGCCAGGCGTTCTTCATCTTCAGCACGACGTTGTTGCCCTCGACCGAGTAACCCTCGAACGGCACGGTCGACACGCCACCGATGAAGCTGGTGTCCTTGATGGTCTGCAGCACTTCGGCCACCTGCTTGGCGCCCATCTCGCCACCGCTGTGGCTCTTGCGGCCCTCGGGGATCTCGAAGGTGTAGGTGAGGCCGTCGTCGCTGACGGTGAACGCCTTGGCGAACTGCGGCACGGTGTCGCCTTCTTTGCCATCGGTGACGATGGTTTCGTAGATGGCGCTGAATGCCGGGTCGTACCAGTTGGTGGTGATCGGGTCGTGCTTCGAGACGTCGCGGTTGTAACCCTCACGCAGTGCGCCGCCACTCTTGGGCGTACCCGCATCGCCACCGCCCGAGCCGCCACCGGAGTCGCCACCCGAGTCGTCGTCGCCGCCACAGGCAGCGAGGATTGCCGAGGCTGCCGACATGCCGATGCCGAGACCGAGCAGACCCTTGCCGAACTGGCGGCGGCTGATCCTCCCGTTGCGGTAGCTGGAAGCGAGATCGGACGCGCCCTTCACGGCGTCGTCAGTACCGTGTGTATCCATGTGTTCCCCCTGTGAAACGTTGTGTGGAAGTGCCCACACCGGCCCCGAGCGGTGCTCCCCCGAGGCCAATGTTTATATCATTCGCTGATGGACGACGCAAGCAAGTCAGCCCGAAGTGACCAATTGGCGCAGCTCGGCACCGCACTCGTGTGCGATGTGCTCGATGTACTCGGCCACCGTCGCAGCTTCCTCGGTCCCGAGGTGGGGGCAGCGTGGCCGTGTGGCCCCATCGCAGGCGAGGCGGTGACGTTGGCGTGCGAACCGATCGACGGACCGGCGGCCGAACCGTACGGGGCGTTGTTCGACGCGTTGCACGAGCATCGTCACGGTGCGGTGCTGGTGATCGCTGCCGCCGAACGGTGGTCGGGGGTGTGGGGCGAGCTCCTCAGCACTGCCGCAGTGGCACGCGGGGTGGTGGGTGTCGTCACCAACGGGCTCACCCGCGATCTGTCGGCGATCGAAGTGATGGGGTTCCCGCTCTACGCCTCGGGTGTGTCGCCGCTCGACTCGGCGGGCCGCCAGGTGTTCGCCCGTGTCGACGCACCGGTGACGATCGGTGAGGCCACGGTGCATCCTGGCGACTGGGTGGTGGCCGACGAGCTGGGTGCGGCCGTAGTGCCTGCCGCACTGGTCGATGCGGTGATCGAACGCGGGCTCGAGAAGATGCGCGCCGAATCGACGGTGCGTGCCGAACTCGCCGCAGGAGACGACCTCGGCGAGGTCTTCCGGCGCCACGGCGTGCTCTGAGCACAGCGGGTCTGGGTCAGCGCCTCCGGGCCATCAGGTCGGGTTCAGCGACGGTCGGTGCGTCCGTCGGTTGCCAGCACGGCAGCGACATCGGCGGCCGTGGCGAGGAACAGGTCGCCTGCCATGGTGCGTGCCAACGATGCCATGGCCTGGCCGCGCCGGATGCCTGCGGTGAGGTCGCCGTCGAGCAGGCCCGTGATCACGCCTGCGCAGAACGCGTCGCCGGCGCCGATGCGGTCGAACGTCTCGGTGGGGATGGCGGGCAGGAACCCGTCGCTGTCGGGCGAGTGCCACGACACACCGCGTGCGCCTTCGGTGAGGACCAGGGTGGGCACGCCGATCTGGGCCGCCAGGGCTGCGGCGTCGGGTTCGGATGCACCGAAGAGGTCGCGTGCGTCTTCTGCCGTGCAGAGCACGACGTCGGCCGCGGCGCAGAGGGGCCCGAGTACGGCGCGGGCGCGTTCCGGGCTCCACAGGCGAGCCCGGTAGTTGACGTCGATCACCGACGTCGCGCCGTTGCGGCGTGCGGTCGCCAGCACCTCGGCGCACAGTTCGGCGCAGTCGTCGCTGAGCGCCGCGGTGATGCCCGACATCTCGACCAGGGTTGCCTGCGCCACCCACCCGAGGTCGAGGGTTCGGATCGACATGGCCGCGGCGGTGGTGCCTGCCCGGTCGTAGTGGACCGAGACGCCCCGAGGGGCGCCACCCGTCTCGGTGTAGTAGCGCCCGGTGCGGCCTTCGCTCACCATCTCGACCGGATCGCAGTGCACACCGTGCCGGCGGAGTTCGCTCACGATCCGTCGCCCGAACGGATCGTCGGCGACCCGCGACATCCAAGCGACCGACCGGCCCATCCGGGCGAGCGCCACGGCCACGTTTGCCTCCGCGCCGCCGACGTACACCTCGAGCGTGGTGGTGTGCTCGAGCAGCTGACCGGGTGGTGCGGAGAGGCGCAACATGGCCTCACCGAGGGTGAGCACCTCGAATTGCGGCCGGTCGTTCACATGCTCTCCCTCGTCGTGGTGATGGTCGTCGCTGCTGGTGGCGCGATGGCCGGCGCGATACTGCGGCCATGATCGACTGGCCTTCGCTCGACGGTGTTCACCGCTCGGCGCGGTTCGCGGCAGGCACTCGCGTGGGGGTGCTGCTCGTTCAGCATGAGGCCAACTCGTTCGCCATTCGGCCGACGACACTAGGCGACTTCGTTCGATATCCGGGCAACGCCGCTGCTGCGACGTTGGCGGGCGCCAACAGCGAATTCACGGGCGCACTGACGGCCGTCGACCGGCTCGGCGGGGTTCCGGTGCCGCTGCTGTATGCCCATGCCATGCCCGGTGGTCCGCTGCTCGACGAACACTTCGACCTGCTGCTGGTCGAGGTGTCGGCAGCCGTGTCTGCCGCATCCGGGCCACTCGACGCGCTGGTGCTGTGCCTGCACGGTTCGCTCGCCGCGCTCGACGGCCGCAGCGATGCGCACCTCGTGGCTGCAGCGCGGCGGGCTGTCGGCGTCGGTGTGCCGATCGCGCTGTCGCTCGACCTGCATGCCAACGCCACGCCCGAACTGGTGGCCAACGTGCAGGTGGTGACCGGCTATCGCACCAACCCTCACGTCGACCTGGCCGACACCGGCGCTCGGGCGGTGCATCTGTTGGCGGCTGCGATGGAGGGGATACTCGAGCCTGCCGTGGCCGTCGCGTCGTGTCCAGCGCTGTTCGCCGATCAGGCGCTGCGCCTGCCCGATGGGTTGTTGGGTGAGGTGGTCGCAGTGGCGCTCGCTGCGCTGCCCGCACCGGTGCTGGCGGCCTTGGTCGATGTGAGTGTGTTCCCCACTCAGCCGTGGCTCGATGCACCGGGCATCGGCTTCACCACCGTGGCCGTCGCCCACGCCGACCGCGCCGCTGCCGAGGCGGCTGCCGAGGCGGTCACGGCCGCGGTGTGGGATCGACGCACGGAGTTCACCGTCGATCGGTTGCTCGTACCAGGCGAGGCGGTTGCGATCGCCCGGCGCAGCCCGGTGCGGCCGTTCGTGCTCACCGAGGCCGCCGATGCTCCGACCGCCGGAGCAGCCGGCGACAACCCTGCGCTGCTCGCCGAGTTCGTGAGGTATCAGCGCGACCTCGATGCCCTCATCACGATCGTCGATGCGGCCGCGGTTGCGCGCTGTTGGGCGGCCGGTGTCGGCGCCGATGTCGCCCTCGCGGTGGGCAGCAGCGTCGACACCCGGTGGGCTCCACCCGTGGAATGCGAGGGCGAGGTGGTGCGCATCGGCGGAGGCGAGTACCGGCTGACGGGCGTGGGCTACCACGGCATGACGGCATCGATGGGGCGTTTCGCGGTGGTGCGCAGCGGTCGGGTGCAGGTGCTGATCACCGAGGCACCGGCGTGGTCGGCCGATCCCGGCAGTTGGCGTCACGCCGGGCTGGATCCCGACGGGTGCGAGGTGCTCGCGGTTCGATCGTGCTCCGACTATCTCGCCAACTTCCCTGCAGCAGCGGCCACGTCGGTGGTGGTCGATGCCCCCGGCAGCGCGTCGCCGCGTCTCGAGCACCTGCCGTTCCGGCGCTGTGGCCGTCTGCCCTACCCGGTCGACCCCGACGCGGCTCGCTGAGGTCGCGATGTGTCGCTCAGGCGGCGGCGTTGCGCTTGGTGGCGGAGGGGTAGGTGGCGAAGAACTCGGCGGAGGCCGCCGGCGAGAAGTCATCCCCCAACGGAACGGGCACGACCACCCGGGGTGCGCCCGAACAGGGCCGACCCTGCACCACGTGCAGCACCAACCCGTCGGCGGTGGCGTGGAGCACATAGCTGTACACGGTGGTGAGGTCGCTGTGGTTGCACACCCCGGTGGGGCCGTCGTCGTGGGCGGTCTGGAGCGCGAAGATGTCGTCGACGGTGCGAACCTGCTCGATACGCCGTTGGGCCGACGCAAGCCGTAGTTCGGTGGTGTGATGATCGGCCTGGAGTTCATGTGTGCCGAGTACGACGTGGTGGTTCGACCGGGCGGTGGGGCCGTGCAGCGGAACCACCGCCACCTCGGTACCGCGGACCTCGATGCTCGCCGCGCCGTTGCGGTCGATCATCACCAGGTTGCCCCACGAGGTGGCAGCCGCAGCGCACGCCGCACGGACGGCTTCAGCAGCGCTCGCGATGTCGGTGCCGTCGCGCAGTGCCACCTCGGTCATCACGTCGTAGTTCACCAGACCGTCGAGCGTCACCACGTTCGAGTCGCAGCACAGCAGACCGTGACGGTTCGCGCCGATGGAGAACCCGGAGTACTCGTCGAGGGCCGGGTCGTCACCGGCCCACGTGGTCATGCCCATCACACCGAAGACGTCGCGGTCGAGCCACAACAGGTCGTCGAGATGCGCTCGACCGAAGTCCTTGTTCTTGAACAACGCATACGAGCCATCGGCCAGACGCACCACACCGGTTGTACACATAGATCGGATGCTATATTCTCGGCGTCTCCGTGCGCCACCGCACGGAGTCAGGTCTGGAGGGGCGGCGCGTGCGGGCAATGAGAATGCACACGGTGGGGGCCCCGTTGCTGCCCGAGCCGCTGCTCCTCGACGAGGTGCCCACACCGCGTGCGGTCGGGCCGTTCGATGTGGTGGTGCGTGTTGCGGCGGCCGGTGTGTGCCGCACCGACCTGCACCTGCTCACCGGCGAGATGGCTGCGCCGCTGCCGCTGGTGCTCGGCCACGAGAACGCCGGTTGGGTGCACGAAGTCGGTGCCGAGGTCACGTCGGTGTCGGTGGGCGACCCGGTCATCTGCTTCCCCTTCATCAGCGGTGGGCTCAGCGCGGCAGAACGCGCCGGTCTCGACACCCATGCACCCGACCGCAGCACCCCGGGCATCACCGTCGACGGTGGCTATGCCGAGTTCTTGCTCACCAACGAACGGGCAATGCTGAAAGTCGATGCCGGTGCCGATCTGGCGCAGTTGTGCACGCTCACCGATGCCGGCCTCGCCGCCTACCGGGCGTGCAAGCGGGCGGCGTCGTTGCTGCGGCCCGGCGACCGGGCGGTGGTGCTCGGCGTGGGTGGCCTCGGCCACCTGGCCGTGCAGATCCTGCGCGCCATGTCGGCGGCTGATGTGGTCGCGGTGGACCCGAACGACGCTGCACGGAAACTGGGCAGGGCCTGCGGCGCTCATGTCGTGGTGGCGCCCGACGAGGTCGCAGCCATCGTGCCCGACGGGGTGCGGGCCGTCCTCGACTTCGTGGGCACCGACGCCACGGCCGCGCTGGGTGTGTCGTTGCTCGAGTTCGGTGGCACGTTCCTGGCCGTCGGTGTCGGGGGCACCATCAACCTGCCCCTCGCCGCACTGGTGGAGGGCGAGAAGCATCTCGAAGGGGTCTTCGTGGGTACCTACACCGATCTCCGTGAGGTTGTCGCGCTCGTGCAGAGCGGTCGACTGGTGCCACGGGTCGTTCCCTACCGGCTCGACCAGGCCAACGAGGCGCTGCACGATCTCGCTGCGGGTCGAGTGGTGGGACGCGCCGTGCTGATCCCGAACGAGATCCCGAACGAGGTGAGCTGATGTTCCCGATGGCGACTCCTACGGCGCTGGTCACCGGCGCCGGCCGCGGTATCGGCCTTGCCTGTGCCCAGCGCCTGCGGGCGGCAGGCTGCCGGGTGGTGGGTGTCGATCTCGGTACACCTGCTCTCGCCGAGGCCGCAGCCGAACTCGACGTGGCGGCGGAACTCGATGTCTCCGACGATGCGGCTGTTCGGCGTCTGGTCGCCGAGCACGGCCCGTTCGACATCGTGGTGAACAGCGCCGGTGTGGTGGGGCCCAACAAGCCGATGTGGGAGGTGAGCGACGACGAGTGGCGCTCGACCCTGGCGGTGAACCTCGACGGTGTGTTCCAGGTATGCCGCGCCGTGGTGCCCGCAATGGTCGAACGCGGCTGGGGTCGCATCGTCAACATCGCCAGCATCGCCGGCAAGGAAGGCAACCCGAACCTCGCCGCCTACTCTGCGTCGAAGGCTGCTGTGATCGGCTTCACCAAGTCGATCGGCAAGGAACTCGCCACCACCGGGGTGCTGGTCAACTCCGTCGCACCAGCCGTGATCGCCACCCCGATGAACTCCGACACCGCACCCGAGGTACTGCAGTACATGATTGCCAAGATCCCCATGGCCCGCACCGGTAGCGCCGAGGAGGTGGCCGCGCTCGTGCTGTGGCTCAGCTCCGACGAGTGCAGCTTCTCCACCGGTGCCTGTTACGACATCTCCGGCGGAAGGGCGACCTACTGATGAGCGAGACATTCCTGGTCACAGGCGCCAACGGCTGTATCGGCGCCTGGGCGGTGAAACTGCTCCGTGCCGAGGGCGTGCCGGTGGTGGCGTTCGACAAAGACATGGTCGAGCACCGCCACCGCCTCATCAACGTCGGCGAGCTCCCCGATGCCACGTGGTGCATCGGCGACCTCACCGTGAAAGACGACGTCGTGCGTGCCGCCGAGGGCGTCACCCACATCGTGCACCTCGCTGCCCTGCAGATCCCGTTCTGCCGGGCCAATCCGTCGCTCGGTGCCGCCGTGAACGTGACGGGCACCGTGAACGTGTTCGAGGCAGCGCGTCAGCACGGCGTGTCGCAGATCTCGCAGGCCAGCAGCATCGCCGTGTTCGGCACAGCGGCCGACTACCCCGATCACATCATCGGCCCCGACGCCGAGCGCAAGCCCACCACGCTCTATGGCGTCTACAAGGTGGCCACCGAAGATCTCGCCAAGGTGTACTGGGCCGAGAACGGTGTGCGCAGTGTCGGTCTGCGGCCGCACACCGTGTACGGCCCCGGACGCGACCAGGGGATGACGTCGCTGCCGAGCGTGGGTATTTCGATGGCAGTGCGCAGCGAGCCGTTCCACATCGACTACGGCAGCACGCTCGACTTCCAGTACGCGCGCGATGTGGCCCAGGCGTTCATCCACGCCGCCCGCGTACCCCTCGACGGTGCACCCACCTTCAACCTCGGTGGGCACGTGGTGTCGGTGGCCGAGTTCGTGGCCGCCACGTGTGAGGCGACCGGGTTCGACGGCATCACCTGCGGCACCGACTCGCTTCCCGTCGTGGCGGGTGCCGATGCCAGCGAGTGGGTCGAGCGGGCAGGCGGTGCACCCCCGACGCCGCTGCGCGACGCGATCGCCGAGAGCGCGTCGATGTTCAGGCGAGTTGCAGCCGGGTGAACCCGAGAAACGGAGCAAAGCGATGAAACTCGTGCGATTCGGTGCGTTCGGCCACGAACGTCCAGGGGTGGTGGCCAATGGGTCCGACGTAGTACTCGACGCCTCGCCGGTCACCCCCGACTACGACGTCGCCTTCTTCGAAGGCAACGGCATCGAGCGCCTCCGCCACGCCGTCGAGGCCGGCGCGTTGGTGCCGGTCGATGTGGCCGGCGAGCGCCTCGGTGCGCCACTGCGCCGTCCGGGCAAGGTGGTGTGCATCGGCCTGAACTACCGCAATCACGCCAAGGAATCGAACATGGCGATTCCGGCCGAGCCGATCATCTTCATGAAGGCCCCCAACACGCTCGTGGGTCCGCACGACGAGGTGCGCATCCCCCGCCGGTCGGTGAAGACCGACTGGGAGGTCGAGTTGGCGGTGGTGATCGGTCGTCGGGCCAGCTACCTCGACAGCGAGGCCGAGGCACTCGATCACGTTGCGGGTTACGCAGTGTCGAACGACGTGTCCGAGCGCGAGTTCCAACTCGAGCGTGGCGGGCAGTGGGACAAGGGCAAGTCGTGCGACACGTTCAACCCGCTCGGGCCGTGGCTCGTCACCACCGACGAACTGCCCGATCCGCAGACCATGGGCATGTGGCTCGATGTCGACGGCGAGCGCATGCAGAACGGGCACACGTCCGACATGATCTTCTCGGTCGCGCACATCGTCTGGTACGTGAGCCAGTTCATGGTGCTCGAACCGGGCGATCTCATCAACACCGGCACACCGGCGGGTGTGGGCAGTGGGTTCAACCCCCAGCGGTTCTTGAGTCCAGGCCAGGAGATGCGTCTCGGTATCGACGGCCTCGGCGAGCAGTGCTCGCGCACCGTTGCTACGCCCTGACCGGAAACGCTATATCATCCGACCGTGAACGAGTTCCGAAGCGATGTCGCCGGCCTGTGTGCGCCACCCGAGCCGTACTCGTACTCGGTTCGCGCCGGCGACACGCTCTATCTCGCCGGGCAGGTGGCGCTCGACGAGCAGATGCAGATCGTCGGCACCACGTTGGGCGACCAGGCGCGGCAGGTGTGGAAGAACATCGAAGCGGTGCTCGCGGCGTCGGGCGCCACGCTGGCCGATGTGGTGAAGATCAACTACTTCCTTGCCGACATCCGCGAGTTGCCGCACGAGATCGCCGTTCGGCAGACGTTGTTCCCGGCCGATCGGATGCCGGCGGTCACGGCAGTGCAGGTTGCGTCGCTCGGTCTGCCCGGGCTGTTGATGGAAGTCGACATCATCGCGGTGGTTCCCCATGGCTGAGCAGACGCCTTCAGTGCACCGCCTCGTCGCCGACGGCCTGGCTGCAGCCGGCCTGCAGGGCGATCTGTTCGATGCCGAAGCGATTGCCACCGATCTGGCCGATCGACTCGCAGTCGACGGAGGGCTCGACGAGTTCGTCGGCCAGGGCGATCCGGGTGCCCCGGTTCCGTTCGATGCAGAGGACCCCCGATGACCCGTTCCGTGCCCGAGATCGCCGCAGCGCTCCGGTCGGGCGCCACCACTGCCCGGCAGTTGGCCGAACGCTTCCTCGTCGAGCAGGCACGCCTCGATGTGCAGTTGCACAGTTTCGTGGCGGTCGATGCCGACGACCTGCTGGCCCAGGCCGACCGGGCCGACGCCGATCTTGCTGCGGGGGTCGATCGCGGTCCGTTGCACGGGGTGCTCGTCGGCGTGAAGGACATCGTCGACGTGGCGGGTTTCGCCTCTCGGTGTGGTTCACCGCTCTACCCCGACACGCCGAAGGACCACGACGCAGAGGTGGTCAGCCACCTGCGCGCGGCCGGTGCGCTGGTGGCGGGGAAGACCGCCACCCACGAACTCGCCTGCGGTGTCGTGACGGCACCGACCGCCAACCCGTGGGACATCAGCCGTGTACCCGGCGGGTCGAGCGGTGGCTCGGGGGCAGCGGTCGGTGCGGGCCTGGTGCCCATCGGGCTCGGCTCCGACACGGGGGGCTCGATCCGCATTCCGGCTGCGCTGTGCGGCACAGTGGGCCTCAAGCCCACCTATGGCTTGGTGAGCCTCGTCGGCGTCGAGCCGCTCTCGGTGTCGCTCGACCACCTCGGGCCGTTGGGCGGGACCGTGGCCGACTGCGCCCACGCCCTCACGGCCATGACCGGCGGAACGGTCGATCACACTGCGCTGCTGGGCCGCCACATCGCGGGAATGCGATTCGGTGTGCTCACTGATGCCCCGTTCGCCCCGATGCAGCCCGATGTGGAGGCTGCATTCCATGCCGCGGTCGACCTGCTGCGGTCGCTCGGTGCGGTGTGCGAACCGGTGCGTATCGATGCGCTCGACCACACCTTGGCCTCTGAATTCGGCATCATCCCGCTCGAGGCATTTGCGCACCATGCTCGATCGCTGCGCGAACGGCCCGACGACATCGACCCCGGTATCCGCACCCTGCTCGTCGCCGGCGCCGTGGCTCCGCATTCGATCCATCACCGCGCCAGCAGGGCGCGGGTGCTCATCGCTCGCGAGATCACCCGAACGATGGCCGAGCGCCGCTTCGATGGATTGCTCAGCCCCACGCTTCCCGCCACGGCCTCGCCGTCGAGCGAGAGCGAGCACGTGTACGGCGACCTGGCCGAGCACATCTCGGTGTCGTATGTGCGCACCACGGCACCGTTCAACCTGTCGGGTCAACCCGCCATCAGCGTGCCGTGCGGCTTCGACCGCGACGGTCTGCCGATCGGGTTGCAGATCGCCACGCGGTCGGGCACCGACGCCCTCGCCCTGTCCATCGCCCACGCCTTCGAGGCAGCGTGTCCCACCTCTCATCGGCAGCCGCCGGTGGCCGTATAGTTTCCTTTCCGCGAAACGGGATGGGTGGCATGGAGCAGCGAGAGTCGATCACGGAGGACAGCAGCGTCGAGCAGGTGCTCGCATTCGTTCGTGAGGGCATCATCAACGGGTCGTTCCCACCGCAGTCGAAGCTGCTGCCGAAGGTGATCGCCGAGGCGTGTGGCACGAGTTTCATCCCGGTGCGCGAGGCCCTGCGGGTGCTCGAATCGGAGGGCTTCGTCACCTTCGTGCACAATCGCGGCGCATGGGTGACGCCGTTGTCGATGGACGACCTCGACGATCTGTACACCATCCGCATCGAACTCGAGTGTGAGACCCTGCGTCGTGCAGCGCCGTTCAGTGCCGCCGAGATCCGTCGCCTCGAGCGCCTGCTCACGTTGGCCGACAAGGCGAGCCGTCGAGGCGACCGGGCCACGGTGATCGAGTTGAACCGCGAACTCCACCTCACCATCTACGGCAAGGCCAACTCGCCGCGACGGATCAAGTTGATCGAGCAGCTCTGGCTGCACTCGGCGCGCTATCAGCGGTTGTCGTTGCTGTATCGGCACGACGCCGCCGATGCCGAACACCGACTCATTCTCGAGGGTCTTGCCCGCGGCGACCACAAGGCTGCGGCCCGGGCGCTGAAGGTGCATCTCGAGACCACGGTGCGGCTCATCCGCGAGGGAATCGAGGCCAGCCGGTCGGCGAGTTCCCCCCACCCGGCAGCTCACTTGCTCGATGCCTGATCTGGTCGATGCCGAGTTCGCCGAGCGCGGCTACTGCATCGTCCCTGCGTCACATCCCGACACGCTTCATCGCCTTCGCGCCACGGTGCGCGATCTGTGCCACGAACTGCTCGGACTGCCCGCCGCCGCTCCACACGACGACGTGGCCGCCGACCTCGATCACCTGCACCGTCACCTGCCCGATGCAGCATCGGCCGCCCGGTTGCGCAACGACATCACTCGCGCGCTCGTCGAGCGGATGCCGGCGGGTCGGGCGGTGTTCGACGCCTTCGAGCAGTGGATCCGTCCGCTCGTGGGCAACGACGTGCTCTCGCAGCGGGTGGCCAACGTGGTGCTGCAACCGCCAGGCGACCCGCACCCCACCGAACTCCACCGCGACGCCCCGGCGAACTCGCCGTACGAGGTGATCGCCTGGGTTCCCCTCGTCGACTGCTACGGCACCAAGAGCATGTACCTGCTCGACCGCGAGGCCTCGGCGCACGCGCTGCAGCACCATCACCGGCACCCCGACGACGCCGCCGGCCTGCAGCGACTGCTCGACGAGCACGCCGAGTTCGTGTCGGTGCCCTTCGGTCACGCGCTGCTGTTCTGGTCGGGGCTGTTCCACGGGTCGGTCGTGAACGCCGAGCCCACCACGCGGCTGTCGCTCAACACCCGGTTCAAGCATCTCTTCGCCCCCTTGGGCATGAAGGACCCCTTCCGCTACTTCGAGGTGCTCGAGACCACTCCGCTCACCCGACTCGGCCTGGCGTTCCAGCGCGAGGAGGACTGAGATGCTCCGATTCGTCGGAGTGCTGCTCGAGTTCGACACGGCGGTGAACCCCGAGCCAGGTGTGGCGCGGGCACCCACCGCGGCCGAGCAGGCAACGGCTCTGGCGCGCCTGGC
>JBAXSU010000249.1:0-3816 GCA_037130535.1 Actinomycetota bacterium | reverse complement strand
CACATGTAAAGCTTAGCGCTAGTAGACTTACAATTTGCGAAGGACTTTGTAAGGTTCCATCACAGGTGGCTGGCCGATATGTCGCCAAGAGGCCGCGGACGTTGAATTGCATCTCCGAGTCCCCACGTCAGGGGGCATCCGGAACCGGTTCAGCCATGTCCGATGACCAACACACCGTGAGAAGTTCCGTTAGAAGTCGGGCCCGGAGAACGACGAAGGCCCTGGCGGATCTTGCGATCTACCAGGGCCTTCCTTTGTGGCGGGGACAGGATTTGAACCCGTGACCTTCGGGTTATGAGCCGGAGACCTGCCCTGTCGGGCCGTGATGGGCCGTGTCAGCAAGTGCCATCTAGCAGGGCTTGTGCAATCAGCTCGTGTCGGTCCGCGCCTATGGATAACTGCCCGTGTCGGGTAGTCCGTTAGAAGATCCGTTGGAAGTGTTCCAGCTATTATCTTGTTCCGGTTGCTCCGGAACACATACACTTACGGAACATCACGACACCCACGCAAGGACTCACCATGGCGATCCCGCAACCAACTGAAGCACGTCTGCTTCGCCAGGTCGTGCGCGATTTCGAATCCCTGCTTCCAAACGGGTGGACGCTGACGACACAGGTCGAGCCGGCGGGGCGACGTCGCTGCGATCTCGTTGCAATCGTCAGGGGCCCCGACGGCGCCGAGGCGTCGCTCCTCATCGAGGCCAGGCGCACCCTCATGCCCCGAGATGCCAGTGATGCCGTGAGTCAGCTGCGTTCCTATGCCGAGCAGACCGGGCGCACCAATGCCAGCCTCGTCGTGGTCGCCCCCTTCCTCAGCGAGACAGCCCGGGAAAAGATCGCCCAGCTCGACGCGAGCTACATCGACAGCACCGGAAACGTCCTGGTTCGCGCACAGCGCCCTGCGTTGTTCATCAAGCAGGACGGCGCCAGGAAAGACCCCTGGCCCTCCGACGAAGCGCTTCGAACCCTGAAGGGCCGCGGCACCGGGAGGGCCGCTAGGGCACTGCTCGACTTCCAGCCGCCCTACGGCGTTCGCGAACTCGCCGCACGCGCCAAGGTGCCGCTCGGCTCGCTGTCCCGAACGTTCGATCTGCTCGACCGAGACGGCCTGCTCACCAAGGACGGACGAGGCCCGATCACTGACCTCGACTGGGAAGGCGTGATCCGTCGGTGGGCCAAGGACTACGACATCACCACGTCCAACCAGGTGAGCACCTTCCTGGAGCCACGTGGTCTTGCGGCCCTGCAGACCAAGCTCGGCAAGTTGCAGCGCGGGTATGCGGTAACGGGGGCGTTCGCCGCGCAACGCTTCTCCCCAATCGCCCCGGCTCGTCTTGCGGCGATCTACATCGACGACGTCGTCGGCTGGTCGGAGCGACTCGACCTGCGTCCCGCCGACAGCGGTGCAAATGTCTGGCTCCTCGAACCGTACGACGATGTCGTATTCGATCGAACAACGAGCCGAGACGGCATCGTCTGCGTCAGCTCCACCCAACTGGCTGTCGACCTGCTCACCGGCCCCGGCAGAGACCCGTCGGAGGGCGAGGAGCTCCTCACATGGATGAAAGGGAACGAGCGTGCCTGGCGAATTCAATGAGCTCTACGTCAGCGCGCGGGCGGCACTGCTCGACACGGCCGAGGCGTTGGCACCCCACCTCGACTCCCTCGTTCTCGTCGGTGCCCAGGCGATCTACCTCCACACAGGTGCCGCCGACATCGCCGTCGCCGAGTTCACCACCGACGCCGACTTCAGCATCGAGCCAGCGTTGCTGAGCGACGAGCCGCTCTTGGCCGGACTGCTTCAATCTCGAGGATTCACTCAGCGCGAGCATCCCGGCGGATGGCGCACCCCAGCCAACGTGTACGTCGACATCATGGTTCCAGAGGCACTCGCCGGCCCTGGCAGGCGGGGCGCCGACCTCGGCCCACACGGGCGCCAGGTCGCACGACGCGCCCTCGGGCTGGAAGGCGCACGAGTCGACTGCGAACTGCACACCATCAGATCGCTCGACCCCGCCGACGACCGCAGTGTCACGATGAACGTTGCTGGCCCCGGCGCGTTGATCGTGGCGAAGGCCCACAAGATCTGGGAGCGGACCACCGGCGACGACCGAGTGCGCGACAAGGACGCCCTCGACGTCTACCGGCTGCTCCAGGCCATCCCGACCGACGACCTCGCAGCACGACTCACCCACCTCCGTGACTCACCAACAGCGGGCGATGCCACCTCTGCGGCGATCGAACACCTCGACGCTCTCTTCGGCACCCCACAGGGAACCGGCATCGAACTGGCCGTCAGAGCGACACGACAAATCATCGATCCGGACGAGCTGACCCTCACCCTTACCACCCTGACCAACGACCTCATGAGGGCGCTCTAAACCGGGACCGGTCACGCACCGGGTCTGCCGCCAACACCGGCATGCGCCGCGGCGAAGTGCTCGGGCTCACATGGCGCAACGTCGACCTCGACAAGGCGCGACTCGTCGTCGAACAACAGGTTCAGTCCGTCGAGTACGAAGCGAGCGGCACCGACGTGAAGACCGCCGGCAGCCGACGCACCATCGACCTCGACCCACGAACAGTCGCCGTGCTCAAGACCTGGCGACGCCAACAACTCGAGCGACACCTGAGCACTGGCCGTCGCTGCGACGACGAGTTCGTGTTCACGCACCTCGACGGAGGATCGATCCACCCCGACCTGTTCTCACAGACATGGAGCCGACTGATGGACAAGAGCGACGTGCGACGCATCCGCCTCCACGATCTGCGACACACCCACGCCAGCATCCTGCTGAAGGCCGGCGTCCCCGTGAAGGTCGTCAGCGAACGCCTCGGCCACAGCAGCCCCGCCTTCACCATGACCGTCTACCAACACGTCTTGCCCGGCATGCAGGCCGATGCTGCAGTCGCGTTCGGGAAGGCAGTGTTCGGCAGCGTCTGAGTTGCTGCCGAGCGGCACGTGTTCAGGCTGCGTCGTCGCGTCCGAGGTGGATCGGCACCCGACGATCCTCGTCGTCGAAGACGGCAACGAGTTCGAGGCGCGCGCCGAGCGCTTCAAGGTATTGACGCAGCGTGGAGACGCGTACGTCGTCGGAGTGCTCGAGCTTGGAGATCGCTCCCTGGGTGACCTCGAGGCGACCGGCAAGCTCGACCTGGCTCACGGCTTCTGCATGGCGCAGTTCGTACAGCCGGATCTCCTCGAGCGTCTCGGCGCGCAGACGGGCGAGCCTTTCAGGCGCACCAGGCTTGGCGACCACGGAGTCGCGGAGTTCGGAGAACTTGGTTCGTGCCATCAGATCAATCCTTCCTCACCGAGTTCCCGCAGGTACTCGTCGTACAGGTCATCCGCGAGCGGGACCGCCCACGTGTACCAGTCATTCCACTCACCGCTCTTGTCGCCGCCGATCAGCAGGATCGCCTGTCGGCGTGGATCGAACGAGAACAGCACTCGCAAGGCGCCATCCTTGGCCGCTCGCAGTTCCTTCATCGACTGATGACGCGAACTGTGGATCCGGTCCACCACCGGACGACCGAGATCGGGCCCTCGTTCCGCGAGCAGGTCGACTCGATCGGTCACAGCCTCCCGCTGCGCGTCGGACAGCGTCGACCACCACTCGATGAACTGATCGGTGACCTCGATCTCCCACACCCGATCATTATGAGCAACGACTCATCATGAGTCAAGGCTCATATCAATCCGTCCGTTAGAAGATCCGTTAGAAGTCGGCTCCTGACAACGGCGAAGGCCCTGGCGGATCTTGCGATCTACCAGGGCCTTCCTTCGTGGCGGGGACAGGATTTGAACCTGTGACCT
>JBAXSU010000248.1:0-3837 GCA_037130535.1 Actinomycetota bacterium | reverse complement strand
CCGGTCGAGTCGAGCCTCACGGTGTGGGCCCACAACCGCATCGAGACAGGCGTGTGGGAGTGCACACCCGGCGAGTTCCCGTTCCGTCGCGACGGCTATGACGAGGTGTTCTGCGTGCTGTCGGGGCGGGCCACACTGCACATCGACGGCCCCGCCGGCACGGGGCAGTCGCTCACGCTCGTCCCGGGCGCCGTGGTGCTCACCCCGGCCGGGCTCACCGGCCGTTGGCACGTGCACGAGACCCTGCGCAAGGCGTACACGATCGTCACGAGGTAGCCCTAGGCTCCTCTCCGTCGTCGAACTCGTCGACGTCGTCGCGGATTCCTCAGGAGGTACGTGGTGGGCACAGGTTCGGCAGTCGTCACAGTGATCGTCGTCTTGGTGGTGCTCGCCGCACTGTTCACCTCGATTCGTACCGTCGCTCAGGGAAGCGTGGCGGTCACCACGGTGTTCGGCAAGTACCGAACCGTGAAGCGGCCCGGCCTCAACTTCCTCATCCCGTTCGTCGAGCGCATCTTCCGACGCATCAGCACCCAGAACCGCGCCGTCGAACTGCAGTTCCAGGCCATCACCCAAGACCAGGCCAACGTCTACTTCACGGCGATGATGGTGTACGCGGTGCTCGACGAGACCGAGCAGACCATCAAGAACGTGGCGTTCAAGTTCGTCAGCGAGAAGGACTTCCTCACCGCCCTGGTTCGCAGCGTCGAGGGCAGCACCCGCGGCTTCGTTGCCACCATGCGTCAGGCCGAAATCCTGGGTCTGCGCGGCGAGATCGTGAAAGAGGTGAAGGAGAACCTCGACCAGACCCTCGAGACGTGGGGCTACCACCTCATCGACCTGCAGCTGAACGACATCACCTTCGACCAGGCCATCACTGCCTCGATGGCCCAGGTGGTGGCCAGCAACAACCTCAAGGCCGCGGCCACCAACGAGGGCGACGCGCTGCTCATCCGCAAGACCAAGCAGGCCGAGGCCGAAGGAACGGCCATCCGCATCGCCGCCGAGGCCGAGCGCACCGCGGCGCAGCTACGCGGCCAGGGTGTGGCGCTGTTCCGCGAGGAGGTGGGCCGTGGCCTGGCGCAGGCTGCTCGCGAACTCGAAGACCGCAACGTCGACTCGTCGCTCATCTTGTTCTCGATCTGGACCGAGACCATTCGGCACATGGCCGAGAACGGCAAGGGCAACGTGCTGTTCCTCGATGGTTCGCCCGATGGCATGCAGTCGCAGTTGCGCGACCTGATGGCCATGCAGCAACTGCACCTCGTCGGCACCAACCTTCCCGCCACGCCTCCCGAGGTGCAGCAGTGACCCGTCCGTTCCGCTTCGGATGCCAGGCCTACAACGCGGCCAGCCGCGCCGAGTGGAAGGACAAGGCCCGCCGGGCCGAAGACCTCGGCTTCTCCAGCTTCATGCTGGCCGATCACTACATCGGGCCCGGGCCTGCGCTCAGCGCCACCAATCATCCACTGCAGTCGTTGGCCGCGGTACCGGCCATCGCCGTCGCCGCCGAGGCGACCACCTCCATCAAGGTGGGTGCACGGGTGATGTGCATCGACTACCGCAACCCTGTCGTGCTGGTGAAGGAGATGGCCACCCTCGACCTGCTCAGCGACGGCCGCCTCGAGATGGGTCTCGGCGCCGGTTGGCTGCAGGGCGAGTACGAAGCGATGGGTGTGCCGTGGGACCCGGCCGGGGTGCGCATCACCCGCCTCGGCGAGGTCGTGCGCATGGCCAAGTTGCTGATGGCCGACGGTGAGGTGAACTTCGAGGGCGCGGCCGGGGTGCGCGCCGTCGGGTTCGAGGGGCTGCCGAAGACCGTGCAGCGCCCACACCCGACCATCATGATCGGCGGCGGTGCCGAGCGCGTGCTGAAGTTGGCAGCCCGTGAGGCCGACATCGTCAGCTTCAACTTCGACAACTCGTCGGGCAAGATCGGCCCCGATGTGCCCACCTCGGGCGCCGACGCGGTCGCCCGCAAGGTGGCCTGGGTGCGCGAGGGGGCGGGCGATCGGTTCGACCAACTCGAACTCGAGATCGCGGCCTACTTCACGTTCGTCACCGACAAGGGGACCCAGGTCGCCGAAGGCATGGGCAGCCGGTTCGGGATGAGCGGCGAGCAGATGCTCAGCCATCCGCACGGCCTGTTCGGCACGGTCGACGCCATCTGCGACGAACTCGAGCGCCGCCGCGAGCAGTTCGGGATCTCGTACGTCACCGTGGGCGACAGCGTGGCCGAGGCGTTCGGCCCGGTCATCGCCCGACTCGCCGGTCGCTGACGCGCGTCAGCGCGCTGGGCGGTGCACGTACACGCGGGCGTCACGGTCGTCTTCGCGTCCCGCCATTGCGTTGCGCACCTGTGAGCCGCCGAAGCGCTCGGCCAGGTCGCGGTGCAGCGCGGCGAGGCTGCCTGCCTCGGCCCCGTGGCTGTCGACCGTGGTGACGATCTCGACGAGGTCGAGGTCGCGGTGGCGGATGATCTCGACGATGCGCCGCTCGACGGGCCAGTCGATGATCGAGGCGGTGGTGATCTCGTAGAAGCCGCCCGCCGCGCCCGGCCGGGGCGTGATGCGGTGCACGTGTCGGTGCCCGACGAGCCAGGCCACGACACACGGATGCCGGTGCACGACCTCGAGCAGTGCTGGGCCGAGATGGCGGTCGGGGTCGTCGCCGCGAGTGTTCACCAATGAGTCGACCCCGTGGTGGCTGGCCAGTACAGCCAGACGATCGGCGTCGTCGAGCAGCGTGAGTTGTTCGTCGAGCCACTGCAACTGAGCCGTGCCCACGCTGCCCTGGTAGTCGCCGAGCGGATGGTTGGTGTCGAGCATGACCACGCTGAGGTGGGGGAGGTGCACCACGGTGTCGGCACAGGCCCGAGCGATGTGCGACTCGTCCCACCCGGCCGCGCCCGCCGCAACGTGCGCGCGTAGCCAGTCGCCGAGATCGATCGGCCGACGAGCGCCATCGGCGATGATGCGCCGGTCGCCTTTGCCGAGGAACCGGTCGGGTTCGTCGACGAACAGGGCCAGCACGTCGTCGGGCTCGAAGCCGGGCACCGGGAACAGCCCCTTGTCGGTGCCCACTGCGGCCTCGGCGAGGCGGGCGTTGGCGAGTGCCGTGCCGGCGACCATCAGGTCGTGGTTGCCGGGAAGGCTGGTCCACGGCAGGCCGAGGCCGGGCGCATCGATCGGTTCGGCGACCCGCTCGAAGAAGTCGGGGGCTGCCGGGTAGCCGCGTGTCTTCCAGGTGTCGGCCACGTCCGGCAGCGGGCTCCAGTACGGCCAGGGGTCGCTGCCGCGGTGGTCGGATGCGTCGTGCGGGCTGCCCTCGGCCGGCAGCGACACCCTGCCGCCCGCCACGAGCCCCAGATAGGCATCGAGCTCGTTGGCCTGGGCGTTGTCGATGTTGTCGCCGGTGCACACCACGAGGTCGATCGGCAGGCCACGGGTGCCGGGCGCCGGATGGGCGCGGAGCTTGTCGACGTGCGCCGCCACGGCCCAGGGCACCAGCACCTCCTGCGGGCGGTGCATGTGCAGCAGTGGCCGCCAGCGGGGGTCGTGCGCGAGGGTCTCGATCCACTCGAACCGCATCGGCGACGCGGCATCGAGCACATGCAGGTCGGTGAGATGGCACAACGTGCCGACCACCTCGCCCACCATCGGGCGGTCGGCGGGCGGGGCGCCCAACTCGATGTGGCCCACGCGGCTGCGGTGCGGAGAGGCAAGCGACACGATGGGCGACGGTACCCGCCGGCGATGAATGGTCGGGGCGGGGAGATTTGAACTCCCGACCCCCTGCTCCCAAAGCAGGTGCGCTACCGCTGCGCCACGCCCCGAA
>JBAXSU010000247.1:0-3865 GCA_037130535.1 Actinomycetota bacterium | reverse complement strand
TGTCGGTGCGGGTCGACTGCAGTTTCGGGATCGGCCGCGGCAAGACCTGGCCGGCCAAGCGCGACACCGACTCGTCGACGGCATGGTCCGATCGACCGCTCGTCACCATCCTCACCGAGGTCGACTCGCAGACCGTGGTGGCACTGGAACTCGAACGCCTCGGACTGCCGCTCCCCACCCGCTGAGCGCCCGGCCGACGCTGGGCACGAGCGTGGTGGTGAACGGCGGCCTCAGGCACTCGACCTGACGCTGAGCACCAGCATCACGCCGCCAATCACCACTGCTCCCCCCAACGCCTGCGCCAGTGTGGGCACCTCACCGCGCACTCCCCACGCCACCAGCACGCTGAGGGGCGTGACGACGGTGGAGATGGCCGTGGTGGTGGTGGCCGACAACACCCGCATCACCCGCGCCAGGGCGTAGTAGATGAAGGCCGAACTCGCCGATCCGAGCCACACCACCACCAGCCATCCCTGCCATGACAACGAGGCGTACTCACCGAGTTCGGGCGCAGTGATGGCGAGCATGAACAGCGCGCCTGCCACCGTGCCGGGCGTGTTCAACCACCACGAGTCGTAGCGCTCGCCGATGTCGCGGGTGACGAGCGTGACCGCCGCCCAGGCCAGTGCTGCGGCAGCCACGGCAAGGGCACCCCACAACGATCCGTCGCCGTCGCCCACACCGCCTGTCACACCGATGGCGATGCAACCTGCCGTGCTGAGCACGACGCCCACGGCCTGCACCCGGCGCAGCCGATAGCCGAGGAAGATCACCTCGCCCACGGTGGTCATCACCGGATACGTGGCCATGATCACCGCGGCGATGGCCACCGGCACCTTGCTCTGCCCCCAGTTGAACAGCAGGTGGAACACGGCCGAGCCACCGAAACCGATGGCGAACACCCGCCAGCGTTCGTGACGCGGGATCGGTGTGCGCAGCCCCGGCCGGGCCAGCACGATGAACGAGAACATCAGTGCCGATACCGTCACCCGACCCGTGGCCAACGCCATCGGCGACAACTCGTCGAGCCCGCGCTGCACCAGCGTGTACGACACGCTTCCCACGGCGATGCTGGCCGCGAGCATCAGATACGCGCTCCGCCGACCGTCACCACTCACAGGTGGCGACGCTACCCCCTCGCCCCCACGCGGCCAGCAGCAATCGCGGTACCGTGGCGGGCGTGTCGTACCAGTTCGCCCACCGCACCCGAGGCCTGCGCTCGTCGGCCATCCGCGACCTGCTGAAGGTCACCGAGATGCCGCACATGCTGTCGCTGGCCGGCGGGCTGCCCACGCCCGACAGCTTCCCGCTCGCCGACCTGCGGCGCGAGGCCGACCGCCTGCTCGGCGAGTACGGCCCACGGGTGGTGCAGTACTCGGCCACCGACGGTGTGCCCGAACTGCGCCGCTGGATCGCCCAGCACCACAGCGCCGAGTTCGGCCGACCGGTGGAGGTCGAGGGCGAGATCGTCGTCACCCACGGCTCGCAGCAGGCGCTCGACCTGCTCGCCAAGGTGTTCATCGACCCGGGCGACGTGGTGGTCAGCGAGTCGCCCGCCTACCTCGGCGCGGTGCAGTCGCTCGAGCTGTTCGAACCTCGCTTCGATGTGATCCCCGGCGACAAGCACGGCATGCAGGTGGAACTGCTCGCCGAACGGCTCGCCGCCGGCCTGCGCCCCAAGCTCGTGTACGTGGTGCCCAACTTCCACAACCCGTCGGGCGCCACGCTGTCGCTCGAGCGCCGGCGCCTGCTGGCCGAACTGGCCGACCAGTACGAACTGCTGGTGGTGGAGGACGACCCCTACGGTGCCATCCGCTTCCACGGCGACCCGCTGCCGCCGGTGGCCGCATTCTCCGAGCGGGTGGTGCACCTCAGCACGTTCTCGAAGGTGGTCGCCCCGGGCTTCCGCGTCGGCTGGATGGTGGGGCCACCCGAGGTGATCGCGATGGCCGCCCGCGCCAAGCAGGCCGCCGACCTGCACACCTCCACCTACGCCCAGCTGTTGCTCGCCAACATCGTCGCCCAGCCGGGCTGGCTGGCCGAGCAGAAGGCCGCCATCGTGCCGATGTACCGCGACCGCTGCCATGCCCTTGCCGACGCCCTGGCCACCACCGTGGGCGAGCGCATCAGCTTCCACCTCCCCGATGGCGGCATGTTCCTGTGGACCACCGTTGCCGGCGTGCCCGATACACGCGAGCTGCTCGCCCACGCGGTCGAGGCAGGCGTGGCGTTCGTTCCGGGCAGTGCGTTCACCATCGACCAGTCGCCCGACTCGAAGGTTCGCCTGTCGTACAGCGCCCTGACGCCGCCGCAGCTCGGCGAGGCAGCCGAGCGCCTCGCCCGTGGCCTGGCCGCCTACGACGCAGCACACGCCTGACGCAGGCGACCCTGGCTCAGCGCAGTCGCTGCTTGTCGAGGGTGTAGTCGGCAGCGGTGAAGGCTCCGCTCTGGTGTTCGAACGGGCCGCTCTCGGGCGGTAGCGATGCTGCGTACGACTCGGCGTCGTCGACCGGGTGGAACCCCAGCGCAGCACCGGCATCGAGCGACCAGAAGCGGCGGGTGTTGTTCGACACGCCGTAGAAGGTGGCGTAGCGCACCTGTGGCGCCGTCATCGCCGCCACGAACGCAGCGACACAGTCGGCAGGGCTGAGCCACGTGCTGAGGTGCCGTACGTTGCGCGGCTGTTCGTCGTACGAACCGATGCGCACGTTCACCACCTCGACTCCGAACTTGTCGGCGTAGAGACGGCCGAGCGCCTCCACCGCAACCTTGCTGACGGCGTAGAACGAGTCGGGCCGAGCCGGCATCGCCGGATCCACCTCGGTGGCCACGGGGTAGAACCCGGTGGTGCGGTTGGTGCTCGCCACCACCACACGGCGCACGCCGGTGCGCCGCGCCGCTTCGAGTACACGGTGGGTGCCGATGATGTTGGTGTCGACCAGGTTGTCGACGTCGGCCTCGTCGGGGATGCCGGCCAGGTGCACCACGCCGTCGACGCCGCGCATCGCCGCCTCACATGCGGGCAGATCGCGCACGTCGAATGCCACCGACTCCACGGCTTCGGCGGCGGCATCGCCGAGTTCAGGAGCGGCAAGATCGGCAACGCGGAGCAGCCGCACCTGTCCAAGCAGACCCGCTACCACGCACCGACCAACCCGACCCGCAGCACCCGTGACCAACCACGTCTGCTCGCCGAGCGATGTCGCCCAGCCCCCACCCTCAGTCATCGCCGTCTCCTCGGGTGAGCAGCAGCGCCGACGCATCGACGGCGCGCCGAGTGCGCAGACCCAGCACATCGGCTGTGTAGAAGGCAATGATCGCCGCGGCGATCCCGGCCACTGCCGCCGCTCGAGCGCTCCACACCGCCACGCTCGCGTACACACCCGACGACAGCACGGCCACCAACGCGTTCGGCGCACTGGTCAGCAAGATGCCCGGCACCTCGTCCTTCATCACCGACACCAGCACTCCCCCGCCCACCGCCGACACCGTGCCCACGAACACGGCCGAGATCACCGGTAGATCGGCGCGCAGCGCTGCCGAGGTGCCCGACACGGCGAACAATCCCAGCGCCAACGCGTTCAACAGGGTGACGAGCGGGGCCACCTTCGCCAGGCGCTGCCCTACCACCAGCACCAGCACGATGCAGCCCAGCACGGTGGTGAGGAACCACGGGGTGCGCAGGCTCTCGGCCGGAAGGTTGCCGATGAGCATGTCGCGGATGAACCCGCCGCCGAGTCCCATCAGAACGGCGAACGTCGACAGCCCGACGATGTCCCAGTGCCGGCTGTCGTCGATCGAGGCCCGCAACGCGCCCACCACGGCGTTCACGCCGACGGTCAGCAGCGCCAGCCACAGCGGGGCA
>JBAXSU010000246.1:0-3876 GCA_037130535.1 Actinomycetota bacterium | reverse complement strand
TCGGCGTTGGCGAGATCGGCCTCGATGGAGGCGGCGATGCCCGGGTACTGCACCTTCACGGCCACCTCGCGGCCGTCGCGGGTGACGGCGCGGTGCACCTGTCCGATGCTCGCCGCCGCGGCCGGTTCGGGCGACCAGTCGAGGAACAGGCGCTCGGGTGGCGCGCCGAACTCGGCCGTCACCACGCCGGCGGCCAGCGACGGCGCCATCGCGGGTGCGTCACTGAACAGCGTCGACAGCGACCGCTGGGCCTCGTCGGGCAGCGCCTCGACGACGAAGCCGAGCAGTTGTCCGGCCTTCATCAGGGCACCCTTCATCGAGCCCAGTTCGCGGGCCACATCGTCGGCGGTTCGCAGGGTGTAGGCCGCGTCGAGGTCGGCCCGGCGGTCGTGGCGGGTCACCCGACGGCGGAGGCGGTGCAGCAGCCAGCGCCAGGCATTGCGCGCGGTGAGCCGCCAGACGCGGGCGGTGCGCGACAGCCGCACCCAGGTGCGGCGCGGGGTCACTCGGCCGGGGCGCGCCGGGCTGTTGGCCGCTCGGCGAGCAGATCGTCGGACAATTCGCCGCCGGTGACCTCGTCGGTCCAGTAGGTGCCGGTGTCGAGCCGGGCGAGCGCGGCTTCCACGTCGGCGAGGTCGCGCTCGATGCCGTCGAGGTCGAGCGTCGGCGATGCTGCGGAGGGTTCGCTGGAGGGATCGACGGTCGACATCGAGCGAACCCTACCGGCCACCACCCGCCCGGGTCACGTTGCCCCGCTGCCCAGCGCCTGGCTGATTCGCGGCGCTGCGTCGCCTACGGTGGGCGCGTGGCAACGGTACGGCTCGAGTCCCTCACGAAGATGTTCGACGGAGTGACGGCGGTCGACGATGTGACGCTCGACATCGCCGATCGCGAGTTCATGGTGCTGCTCGGCCCGTCCGGGTGCGGGAAGAGCACGCTGTTACGGATGATCGCCGGCCTCGAGGCTCCGACCAGTGGGGTGGTGTCGATCGGCGGTGTCGCCGTGAACGATGTCGAGCCGAAAGAACGCGACGTGGCGATGGTGTTCCAGAGCTACGCGCTCTATCCGCACAAGACGGTTCGGGCGAACATCGAGTTCCCGCTGAAGGTGCGCAAGGTGCCCAAGGTCGAGAGAGCCGCGGCGGCCGAGCAGGCGGCTGCTGCGCTGGGCCTCAGCGACTACCTCGGCCGCAAGCCCGGCCAGTTGAGCGGTGGCCAGCGCCAGCGCGTGGCCCTCGCCCGGGCCATCGTGCGCCAGCCGGCCGTGTTCTGCATGGACGAACCGCTCAGCAACCTCGACGCCAAACTGCGCAGCGAGACGCGCGCCGAACTCGTGGCGCTGCACCGCCGCCTCAGCAGCACGTTCGTCTACGTCACCCACGACCAGGTCGAGGCCATGACCATGGGCACCCGCGTGGCCGTGATGCACAGCGGTCGGCTCGAGCAGGTGGGCACTCCGGCCGAGGTGTACGCCCGTCCTGCATCGGTGTTCGTCGCCGGCTTCATCGGCACGCCGCCGATGAATGTGCTGCCCGCCGGGCTGGCCGAGTGCCCCGACGACGAACGGTTGCTGCAGGTGGGTATCCGCCCCGAGCACGTGGTCGTCGACGACACGGCGCCCCTGCGCGCCACGGTGTCGCTGGTCGAGCAACTGGGGCACGAGGTGCTCGTCTACTGCCTGCTCGGCGATACCCGAATCGTCGTCCGCGGAGCCGCCGACGGCGACCTGGTGGCACAGGTCGGCGACGAGGTGGGCCTGCGCCTGCCGGCCGAACACCGTCATCACTTCGATCCGGCCACGGGCCGACGGGTGGATCGATGACCGTAGCCCTCTCCCCGACGCCCCCGCAGCGGCGCGGTTCGGGCCGGGCCCGCGAGGCGATGCTGGCGTTGGCGATGCTGGCGCCGTCGATCGTCATCCTCGTCACGTTCGTGCTGTACCCACTGGTCCGCGCCGTGTTCCTCGGTCGTCAGCGCTGCGATGCCCAGGCGCGCAACTGCCGTACCAACGGGTGGGGCCAGTACCTCGACATCGCCAAGAGCGCCGAGTTCCAGCACGCGCTGTGGGTGACGGTGAAGTTCGCTCTGCTCACCGTGCCCGCCGGTGTGCTGCTGGGCCTGGGGCTCGCCGTGTTGGCCGACAAGCACCTCCGTGGTGTGCGCTTCTTCCGCACCGTGTTCTCCAGCACCGTCGCCACATCGGTGGCGGTGGCGTCGCTGATGTGGCTGTTCCTGCTGCAGCCCTCGCGCGGTGTGCTGGCCAACATCGACTGGCTCAACTCGCTGTTCCCGGTGATGAAGCGCCCCGGCCTGTTGAACGACCCCGGCACGGCCCTCACCAGCGTGGCCGTGTCGAGCATCTGGGCCAACCTCGGTTTCACGTTCATCGTGGTGACGGCCGGGCTGCAGAGCATCCCGCGCGAACTGCACGAGAGCGCCTACGTCGACGGCGCCAGCCCGTGGCGGCGGTTCACCGATGTCACCGTGCCGATGCTGTCGCCCACTCTGGTGTTCGTCGCCGTGGTGCTCACCAGCCGGGCGTTCCAGGCGTACGGCGAGATCGACCTGCTCACCAACGGCGGCCCCACACCGCAGGACAGCACCACCACGCTCACCTACCTCGTGTACGGCAGCAGTTCGGTGGCGCGTAGCGATGCCGGGCTGCAATCGGGTGTGGCGGTGCTGCTGTTCGTCGTGCTGCTGGCGCTGTCGGCGCTGCAACTGCGCGGCCTGGGTCGGAGGGTGCACTATGGCAACGAGTAGCACCACGGGTGCCATCGGCATCGATCACGTGCGGCCGGGTTGGCGCACGGCGGCTCGCTTCGCCGTGCTGGCGTTGGTGGCGGTGTGCGTGCTGCTGCCCGTGTACACCACCGTGCTCGCCGCGTTGAAGCCTGGCGGCAAGGTGCTCGACCGGCCGTTCATTCCCGAGTACCTCACCCTGTCGGTACTGCGCGACGCCTGGACCGAGGGTCGCCTCGGCCGCTACCTCTGGAACTCCACCGTCGTCGCCGTGGTGGTCACCCTGGCGCAGCTGGTCACCTCGGTGCTGGCCGCCTATGCGTTCGCCTTTCTGCGCTTCCCCCTGAAGACGTTCTGGTTCGGCGTGTTCCTGGCCACGCTGCTGGTGCCGCTCGAGACCACCCTCGTCGTGAACCGGCGTATCGTCGACTCGCTGGGCTGGCTGAACAGTTACCAGGGGCTCGCCGTGCCGTTCCTGGCCACCGCGTTCGGCACGTTCCTGATGCGCCAGGTGTTCATGCAGATCCCGAAAGAGCTGCGCGAAGCCGCGGTGATGGACGGACTCGGGCACATCGGGTTCCTGCGCGAGGTGGCGGTGCCGCTGGTGCGGCCTACGCTCGGAGCACTGGCACTGTTTTCGTTCCTGGCGAGCTGGAACCAGTACCTGTGGCCCAACCTGATCACCACTGAAGAGGACATGAACACCGTGCAGACCGGCCTTCGACTGCTCAATGCGAGCGTGCCCGACATCGAGCGGTTCAACGTGCCCATCGCCGGCACCGTCATCGCCGCCCTCCCCATCGCCCTGGTGCTCATCGTGTTCCAGCGCCAACTCGTTCGTGGCCTCACCGCTGGGGCGGTGAAGGGCTGATGCGCCGTCGTAGCACTGGCCTCGTCGCCGCCGTGCTGGTGGCGTCGTTCGCCGCCGCCTGCAGTAGCGACAGCGGTTCGCTGCAGAACGCCGGCAACACCACGGTGGCCCCGGCCACCACCGCGGCGCCGGGCGATACCTCTGCCCCCGACGGCACCGACACCACGGCTGCTCCCGGCACCACCGCGGCGCCGTCCACTACCGCAGCCACCCCGCTCGACAGCCTGCCCCCGTGCCCCACCGACGCGCTCGCCGCCGCCGAC
>JBAXSU010000245.1:0-3880 GCA_037130535.1 Actinomycetota bacterium | reverse complement strand
GTCCCCTGCACCGCCACGATCGGAACGCTAGCGGTGGACCGCCCGCCGTGTGGCGCGCCGTCGAGGTCGTTCATCAGCGATGCACGATCCGGTCACGACCGGTCTGCTTGGCTTCGCGCAAGGCGTGATCGGCCTGTACCAGCACGCGGTCGGCATCGCGGGTGCCCGACACGGTGACTGCGCCGATCGATGCCGTCACGCGCACGGTGTCGGGGAGGTTGCGCCAGCGGCGCGCGCTGATGAGTTGTCGCAGTCGCTGCAGCACCAGCCGCGAATCGCCGGGTGAGATCTCGCACAGCACCACCACGAACTCGTCGCCACCGACCCGCACGACCGCGTCGCCGCGGCGGCACACCCGTTGCAGCACGGTGCCCAGCTCGCGCAGGAGCTGGTCGCCGGCGTCGTGGCCGTGGGCGTCGTTCACCGGCTTGAACCCATCGAGATCGAGCAGCGCCACACACACGGGGGCGCGGTTCGTCATCACCTCCGGCAGCCAGCGGCTGAGGAACCGCCGGTTGGGTAGGCCGGTGAGCGGATCGGTCTCGCTGCGTTCTTCGGCGACGCGCAGGCTCACGCTCACGCGCACGTGCTCCCAGCGGGCCGCCCGCTCGTGGGCCAGCGCCACGCGCAGCCGCTCGGAGCCGAGGGTGAGCACGGCCCGGGCGAGGTCGTAGTCGCCGCGCTGCCAGAGCACGTCGACGGCACGGGGAGCCACAGCGAGGAGGTAGGTCTCGAGGCCGATGGCGCGGGCCCGTTCGGTGAGGGCCATCATCTCGGCGATGTCGAACGACTTGTCACCGAGTTGCCAGGCCGCAAGTGCACCGCCGAGGAAGGCGATCACCTCGACATCGGTGAACCCGAGCACAGTGGCCAGGCGCAGCGCCCGTTCGGAGTCGTCGCGGGCCGCTTCGTTGTGGCCCAACAACGCCAGCAGCATCGACCGGTGGGCGAACGCGGTAGCAGCGGCCGATGCGTCGCAGGCGGCACCGAACTCGAGGGCCGCGGTGGCCGCGTAGATACCTTCGTGCAGATGGCGCCGTGCTGCACGCGGGTCGAAGGAGTGATTCATCGCCAGGTGATGCGCTGCGGCCAGGGATGCCTGCGTGTAGGCGAGGTCGGCGGTCGAGCCCGCCAGGGTGAGTGCTTGCTCGTACAGCTCGATGGCGGTGAACGGCAGTTCGCAGTGCTGGAACGTTTCCGCCACGTTGTGCACGACGCGATAGTTGGCCGGGTCGTCGATGACCGTGTTCAACGCGTGCAGCGCCTCGGCCAGTTCGTCGGCGGTGTCGGCGCAGCGGTCGCCTCCGAGACGCGCCTTCACGATGAGGGCGAGGGCATCGGCCAGCGGGGCACGAGCGTCGTCGGCGCGGGCCGCTGCGGCGACTGCTCGGGCGATGCTCTCGGCTTCGTCGAGGTCGTCGAGGTTGTACACGCAGCAGGCTTGGCGCATCTGGAAGTGCAGCCGTTCGCCCACCGTGGTGGCCTGTTCCACGGCGAGCGCGAACAACTCGGCAGCGGTGGCGTAGTGGCCCGCAGCTCGGCAGCGTTCCGCCTCGTCGGCGAGGGAGAGGGCTACCCGTGTCGGTTCGAGGGTTCTGCTCATTGGAGCCGTCCGTGGCCGGTGGCCGTACGATGCGGTGCCGTGAGCACTTCAGCAGCCTCAGGTCCGTCGGGTCGTTCGTTCCCGGTGCAGCGTCCGCGGCGGCTGCGCACCACTGCCGCCATGCGCGAGCTCGTGGCCGAGACCCGCCTGCATCCGCGCCGCCTCGTCGCCCCGTTGTTCGTGCGCGAAGGCATCGACAGCCCGAACCCCATCATCTCGCTACCGGGGGTGGTGCAGCACACCCGGGCCACCCTGGTCGACGAGGTACGGGCGCTGGCCGACCTAGGTGTGGGCGCGCTCATGTTGTTCGGTGTGCCCGCCACGAAAGATGCCATAGGGTCTGGATCGTTCGACCCGGACGGAATCGTGCAAGTGGCCTTGCGCGACATTGGCGAGGCCATCGGCGACCGCATGGTGGTGATGGCCGATCTGTGCGTCGACGAATACACCGACCATGGGCACTGCGGCATCCTCGACGGACACGGGTCGGTCGACAACGATCTCACGCTCGACATCTACGCCCGCATCGCCGTGGCCCAGGCCCGCGCCGGTGCACACGTGGTGGCGCCCAGCGGGATGATGGACGGCCAGGTGGGCGTCATAGCGCCGCGCTCGACGCCGAGGGCTTCGGCCACATCCCCATCCTCGCCTATTCGGCAAAGTACGCCAGCGGCCTGTACGGCCCGTTCCGCGAAGCGGTGGGTGTGCAGATCGTCGGTGGCGGCGATCGCAAGGGCTACCAGCAGGACTGGCGCAACGCCCGCGAGGCGTTGAAGGAAGTGGAGGCCGACCTGCAGCAGGGTGCCGACATGGTGATGGTGAAGCCGGCGCTGGCCTACCTCGACGTGATCGCCGCAGTGAAGGCAGCCGTCGATGTGCCGGTGGCCGCCTATCACGTGAGCGGCGAGTACTCGATGATCAAGGCCGCAGCGGCGAATGACTGGATCGACCACGACACCGTCGCCCTCGAGCACCTCACCGCCATCCATCGGGCCGGTGCCGACATCATCCTCACCTACTTCGCCCGGTGGTACGCCGAGCGCTTCGCGGAAGGCCTCGCATGACCACCATCCCTTACTGCGACCCCGACCGTTGCCGCGCCGCCGGGTGTTCGCCGGCGGTGTGCACCGGTGCCGGAATGGCGTCGAACGCAGATGTGTTCGAGCGCTCCACCCGGGCCATTCCCGGCGGCGTGAACTCCAGCATCCGTGCGTTCAAGGCCGTGGGTGGCACGCCCTATGTGGTGGCCCGCGCCGAGGGCCCGTATGTGTACGACGTTGAGGGCACGCAGTACGTCGACCTGGTGCAGAGCTACGGCGCGATCGTGCTGGGCCATGCCCACCCGGTGGTCACCGCGGCCATCAGCACCGCGGCAGCGGGCGGCACCTCGTACGGTGCGCCCACCCCGCGCGAAATGAAATTGGCCGAGGCCATCCGCGAGCGCGTGCCCAGTTGCGAGCGGGTGCGGTTGATGAACAGCGGCACCGAGGCCACCAGCACCGCGGTGCGCCTGGCCCGTGGGTTCACGGGCCGCGACCGCATCGTCATCTTCCACGGCAACTTCCACGGCGCCACCGACGCGCTGCTGGCAGCGGGCGGCAGCGGTGTGGCCACGCTCGGCCTTCCCGGTACCGCCGGGGTGCCCGCCAGTGCGGTGGCCAACACGCTGGTGGTGCCGTACAACGAGGTGCCCGAACTCGACGAGCGGGTGGCCGCGGTGTTCGTGGAGCCGGTGGCCGCCAACATGGGCGTCGTGGCGCCGAAGCCCGGGTTCCTCGAAGGCCTGCGCGCCGAGTGCGACCGGGTGGGTGCCCTGCTGGTGTTCGACGAGGTGATCACCGGGTTCCGCCTCGGGGCCGGTGGCGCGCAGGGCGTGTACGGCGTGCGGCCCGACCTCACCACGTTCGGCAAGGTCATCGGCGGTGGCCTGCCCATCGGTGCGGTGGGTGGCCGGCAAGACCTGATGGAGACCCTGTCGCCGTTGGGTGCGGTGTTCCACGCGGGCACGCTGGCCGGCAACCCGTTGGCCACGGCCGCAGGCCTGGCGGCGCTGGGCGAGCTCACCGACGAGGTGTACACCACCCTGCGCCATCGTGCGGGACGGCTGTCCAGCGTGCTGGCCGAGGCATGCGACGCAGCCGAGCTGCCCGCCCAGTTCCCCGTGGTGGGCACATTGGTGGGCATGTACTTCGGCGAGGGCTTGGCCGGTGGCGCGCACAGCGTGCCCACCAACTTCGCCGAGGCGAAGACCACCGACGAGGCGCTGTACGCCCGCTT
>JBAXSU010000244.1:0-3914 GCA_037130535.1 Actinomycetota bacterium | reverse complement strand
TCCAGTCGATCTAGCCCAGTCAGCCATCGGTCCCGGCATCAGCGTGTTCTCGCGATACGCGAAGGTTGTGGAGGCCGACGGGTCGTCGATGACGGTCCGTACTGCGCTCTCCTTGATCAACGAGGTGTTGGCCGAAGTGTTGTCCGGCGAGGAGAGCGAATTCGATGCCGACACTCGCTTCGCCGTGACGTGGTTCGAACAGTACGGCCATAACCCAGGGCCCTACGGTGACGCTGACACCCTTTCGAAGGCAAAGAACACCACGGTCGACAACGTGGTTCGCTCAGGCATTGCCGCAACGCGCGACGGACGGCTGCGGCTAGTCGAGCGCGGCGAGTTGGCCGACGGGTGGGATCCGGTGACGGATAGTCGGTTCACTGTGTGGGAGACGGCGCAGCATCTGATCCGTTGTATTGAACGTTCAGAGCTGGAGGCTGCCGATCTGCTGCGTCGCGTCGGTGGCGGCAATGGCGAACGTGCTCGCCAGTTGGCGTACCTGCTGTACGGCATCTGCGACCGGAAGAAGTGGGCCGACGAGGCCGGCGCCTACAACATGCTCGTGACGGCATGGCCAACGATCGAACGGTTGGCGGCGACAGCAGCTACAGGTGGCGGTGAGGACCAGTTGTTCTGATGATGGGGAGTGATGGCAGATGGTGATGCCGAACAATGAGCGTGTCGGCCGGGGACTGGATGCTGTGCGGGATGGCATCCGCCCAGTGTGTGAGGCGGTCTGGCAGACAGCGTATGGCGATGCGTGGGCGTCAGAGGTGCACTCGCGCGATCAGCACGCAGTCGGTCTTCCCGATGCGGTCGATCTGTCGTTCCTGATCAAGGGGATGCACAACACCTGGAACGAGGTGTGGAAGACGCGGCTTGGCCAGGCCGAGCGGGCGTACACGTCCGAACTGCGTGAGGCGCGCAACAAGTGGGCACACGCGCACGCATTCACGTCGGATGACACCTACCGCGTGCTCGACACGGCCGAGCGACTTCTGACGGCGTTGTCGGCTGCGGAGCAGTTGGCGGTAGTGCAGGGGTTGCGGCGCGATCTGCAGCGGCAGGTTTTCGAGGAACAGGCTCGTGGTGAGCGGCGCAAAACGGCAGCGAGGCCGACTGAGGGTGAGCCCTTGAAGGGTCTGTCGCCCTGGCGGGATGTGGTCCAACCGCATGCCGATGTGGCAAGTGGTCGGTTCGAACAGGCCGAGTTCGCCGCCGACCTGTATCAGGTGGCAACGAACAACGCCGACGAGGAATACCAGGATCCGGTGGCATTCTTCCGCCGCACGTACTTGACGAACGGACTTCGCGAGTTGTTGGTGGGTGCTGCGCGTCGGTTGAGCGGCGACGGTGGCGACCCGGTGATCGACCTGCAGACCAACTTCGGTGGCGGCAAGACGCACTCGATGATCGCGTTGTTCCACCTGGCTTCTGGGCAGGCGGCTGCTGACCTGCCTGGCATTGGGGAGTTGTTCGCCGAGGAAGGCGTCGAGCTGCCGACGAAGGTGAGCCGAGCCGCGGTGATTGGCCAATGGTTGGAGCCGGCCAAGCCGACCCGCAAGGCTGACGGCACCGTGGTGCACACGATGTGGGGTGAGATCGCCCACCAGCTCGCAGGCGCCGCCGGCTACGAGGTCGTGCGCACCGCTGACGAGACTGGCACGAACCCAGGCATCTCCTTGATCGAGCTGTTCCGCATGGCTGGTCCGGCGGTGGTGATGATCGACGAGTGGGTGCGCTATGCGGCCCAGTTGCCGAGCAAGGAGAACGAGCATCGGGTGTGCGGCGGTGATTTCGACACCCAGTTCACCTTTGCCCAGGCGCTCACCGAGGCGGCTGCGGCCGTGCCGAACGTGGTGGTCTTGGTGTCAATCCCTGCGAGCGACGTCGAGGTGGGCGGAGAGCGCGGTCAGGATGCGCTGGCTCGGTTGCGCAACGTGGTTCGCCGCAAGTCGGCCCAGTGGAAGCCGGCCGAGGACGACGAGAGTTTCGAGATTGTCCGCCGCCGCCTATTCGAGCCGATGTCACCGGAGATGATGCGCCGACGCGACGGCGTGATCAAGGCATTCTGCGACTACTACCGTGACGACAAGAACAAGGGCGACTTCCCGACCGAGGTACGCGAAGACGAGTACCGGCGCCGCATGGAGCTTTCGTACCCGATTCACCCGGAACTGTTCGACCGTCTGTACAAGGATTGGTCGACTCTCGACCGATTCCAACGCACCCGCGGCGTGCTGCGATTGATGGCAACCGTCATCTCGGTGCTGTGGCAGCGCGGCGACCAGAACCTGCTCATCATGCCAGGCATGATCCCGATGGACGCACGCGAGGTGGCGTCCGAACTGACGAAGTATCTCGAAGATGGTTGGGACCCGGTGATCCGCACCGACATTGATGGCCCCAACTCGCTGCCGCTGCGCCTCGATGGTGAGCACAAGAACCTCGGCCAGTTCTCGGCCACTCGCCGCGTTGCTCGAGCCGTGTACCTCGCATCAGCGCCCCGCGAGGAGGCACGGCGAGGCATCGACATCAAGACCATCACGCTCGGCGTCGCCCAGCCCGGCGAGCAACCCGGACGATTCGCTGACGCCCTTCGGCACCTGTCGAATGGAGCAACGTACCTCTACGTCGATGGCTCCCAGTACTGGTACTCGCTGCGAGCGAACATCACCCGTCTTGCCGCTGACCGGGCGAACTCAAACTTCAACGAGCACGACGTCGACGACGACATCAAGCGCCGCCTCCAGGGGATGAAGGCGCGCGGGCCGTTCGCCGCTGTTCACGCGTTCCCCGACGGCCCCGGCGACATTGTGGACGACGATGACGGCGTGCACTTGGTGCTGCTGCCGGCCACACACGCTCACGTACCCAATGGAGAGGGCACCGCCGCAATCACGCTTGCGGAACAGATCCTCGCCCAGCGCAACGCCGGGCCGCGTATGAATCGCAACATGCTGGTGTTCAGCGCCGCCACCGAAGCTCGCCTCGAAGAACTTCGCTACGGGGTGCGGCTGCATCTGGCATGGAGGTCGATCGTGAAGGACGGCGAGGCGGAGATCCTGCAACTGACTCAGAGCGACAAGAAGCAAGCCACCACCAAGGTCACCGAAACCGATGAAACGGTGAACCAACGCATCTTCGAGACATACCAGCATGTCTTTGTGCCCGAGCAGACGCCTGGCACAAAGGAGATTCGCTGGCACCAGACCAAGCCATCGGGGACCGGCAGTCTCGCCGAGCGGATCGCCAAGAAGCTTGAGAGCGAAGAGCGCCTCATCAACCGCTACGGCGGCACCCGCGTGCGCATGGACCTCGACCGCATCCCACTGTGGACCGAGCAGCAGGACATCACGGTCGACGGTTTGTGGAAGGCCTACTGCCAGTTCCCGTACCTGCCGAGACTGGCTTCATTCGATGTTCTCACCCACGCCATCAGCGACGGCGTGGCGAATCTTCAATGGGCAAGCGAAACGTTTGCCTACGCCGATGGCCATGACGGTTCGAAGTGGGTTGGCCTGACTAGCACCAGCCACATTTCCGCCGCCCGGAGCGGCCGCCTGGTACATCCGGTGGCCGCAATCGGGCAGCTCGACGCTGCCAGGCCCCCGGTGGTCGTAGATCCGCCGTCGGACAACCGACCCACAGACCTGACCTCACCGGCACCGAAACCGCAGCCGACTGTCAGCCCAACAAAGGACGACCCAACTCGTTACTACGCACGGTTCAACCTCACCAGCGTGCGTGCGATCAAGGAACTCGAGTCCATCCTGCAAAACGTGGCCGATCACCTCGCAAAGTCACCCGGTGCAGCGCTGCAGCTCACCCTGGAGCTGAACGCAACCTCACAGGGCTTCACAGAGCAAGTGGTCCGCGCCGTCCGCGAGAACGCGGGCCAGCTCGGCGCCAAGGCG
>JBAXSU010000243.1:0-3937 GCA_037130535.1 Actinomycetota bacterium | reverse complement strand
GAGCAATGGGAGTGAGGTCGAGGTGGCCCGGCACGACGACCACTACCCACACGCAAACCGTCCCGTTCGTTCGTAGCCTTGGGCCATGGGTCTCGATCTGCATCCGCTGTCGGAACTGTTGCGTTGGTTCGGTCGCAACACCAAGCGGCTCGCCGTCCTCGTCGCCGGGCTCGGTGTGTTGGGCGCCGGGGTCACGATGCTGGTGCTGCCCGGCCCGGGGCTGATCGTGATCATCCTCGGCTTTGCCATCCTGGCCACCGAGTTCGCGTGGGCCGAACGGGCGCTCGACCGCACCACGAGTACCGCTGCCGCAGCAGCATCGAGGGTCACCAACAATCGCACCGGCAAGGTGGCGCTCGCACTGTCGGCGTTGGCGATGATCACCGGCGGCGCCATCGTGGCCACGTTCGTCGGCGACTACCGGGTAGCCGGGCTCTCGATCGCCGTGGCTGGTGTGGTGGGCCTCATCACGTTGGTGCCCCGTGTGCAGCGCTGGATCGATGGCAAGGCCACCCGGCCAGCAGCGGTCGCCGTCGCGGCCGATGACACGGCCGACGTAACGGGCGTCACGGTGCCAGACGACGCGCCGGACGAGGCACCGGACGACGCACGTCCCTAGAGTGCACCCATGGCGTACCGGTACCTGTGGTCCCCGCTCGAATTGGGCCCGGTCTCGACGCGTAACCGCATCGTCTTTTCGGCGCACCTCACCAACTACGCCCGCGACGGCAAGCCCACCGAGCAGCACGCTGCCTACTACGCGGCCCGTGCTGCTGGTGGCGCAGGCCTGATCATCACCGAAGAGCACAGCACCCATCCCACCGACTGGCCGTACGAGAAGTTGATCCACGGCTTCCACCGCGACGTCATCCCCGGGTACCGGGCCATCACCGATGCGGTGCATCGGCACCGCACCCCGATCTTCGCCCAGATCAACCACAACGGCGGCCAGGCCAGCTCGATGTACTCGCGGCTGCCGGTGTGGGCGCCGTCGGCGGTGGCCGACCCGCTGTTCCGCGAGGTGCCCAAGGCGGTCGACCAGGCCGAGATCGACGAGATCATCGCCGGGTACGCAATGGTCGCCGAGCATTGTGCCGAAGGCGGGTTCGACGGCATCGAACTGCAGTGCAGCCATTCATCGATCGTGCGCGGCTTCCTGTCGCCCGCCACGAACAAGCGCACCGACGCCTACGGCGGCAGCCTCGCCAACCGCACCCGGCTGCTCACCGAGATCGTGGCAGCGGTTCGCCGGGTGATCGGCAACCGGTTGGCGCTCGGTGTGCGAATCTGCGGCGACGAGCTCATCGAGGGCGGCACCACCATCGACGACGCCGTCGAGATCGCCCGCATCGTCGAGGCCACCGGCCACGTCGACTACATCAACACCTCGATCGGGGTGGCGACCGCCAGCCTGTTCATGATCGAGGCCAGCATGCACATCCCGCCCGGGTACGCGCTGTTCATCCCCAGTGCGCTCCGCAAGGCGGTCGACCTGCCGGTGGTGGGCGTCGGCCGGTTCAAGGATCCGCTGCAGGCCGAGCGGGCGTTGGCCGAGGGACACTGCGACCTGGTGGGCGTCGTGCGCGGCCAGATCGCCGACCCCGACTTCGCCGCCAAGGCCCGCGCCGGGGCCACCGACGAGATCCGGCTCTGCCTGAGTTGCAACCAGGAGTGCGTCGGCCGCATGGGCCTGAACCGCTGGCTCGGCTGCATCGAGAACCCACGAACCGGCCGCGAAGCCGAGTACGCGGCCCGGTCGGTGGCGCTGTCGACCAAGCCGGCGTCGAAGCCAACCATCCGCAACGTGATGGTCGTCGGCGCTGGGCCAGCCGGGCTGCAGGCCGCCATCAGCGCGGCGCGGGCGGGTCACCGGGTGACGGTGTACGAGAAGGAAGCCCAGGCGGGCGGCCAGGTGCGCCTCGCGGCCAGCGTGCCCAACCGGGCCGAGTTCGGCGACATCGTGCGCAACCAACTCACCGAGTGCCGACGCCTGGGGGTGTCGATCGAGTACGGGGTCGGTGTGTGGCCCGGCCTCGTCACCGAGAAGGCACCCGACCATGTGATCGTCGCCACCGGGGCTGAACCCCAACGGCCGTGGTGGGCACCGGCCGATGCGCCGAACGTGTGCGATGTTCGCGATGTGCTCACCGGTGCTGCCGAACCGCATGGCGATGTCGTGGTGGTCGACGAGATCGGCTTCCATCACGCCACGAGCGTTGCCGAGTTGTTGGCCGACCGGGGCTGCACGGTCGAGATCGTCACGCCGGGCATGGTGGTGGGCCAAGACCTCGGCATCACCCTCGACATGGAGAACTGGTGGATGCGAGCCTCGGCCAAAGGCATCGTGCAGAGCACCGACCTCGTCCCCATGGGCATCGCCGGCAACGAACTCACCCTCCTGCACCACCCCACGGGCACCAACCAGACCCGGCGCTTCGACTGGGTGGTGCTGGCCGTGCCCGGCAACCCTGTCGAGTGGCTGTACCACGACCTGAAGGCAGCCGGGGCGAGCGTCGAGCGAGCTGGCGACTGTGTGGCGCCCCGTCGTGCGCACGCCGCCGTGGTCGACGGCGAGCGGGCCGGCGCCGCCGTCGGCTGACCGTTGCTCGGGTAGCGGGCTGGTCCGGTCACCTGGCACAGCGCGGGCCCGCGATTCCGGCACCCACGATTCAGGCACCCCGGCGGAGCGCCCCTAACCTGACCATTGTGCTGGCCCTCATCCCCGTCCGCGATGCCACCCTGCCCGCGGGTGCTGCCGAGGCGGCGGCCGAGTGCGCGGGCACTGTGCTGCTGGTCGGATCGGGTACGCGGGTTGCTGCCAGCGCGCTCCCTGCTGCGCGCGTGATCGCCACCAACGGGCACAGCACCGTGCGCTGCGTCGAACTGGGCGAGTTCCAGCCGGCTCGCTGGGCGGCCGCGTTGGCTCCGCTGTTGGCGAGTGAACCGATCGTCGTGCTGCCCGCCGCACCCGACGGACGCGACCTCGCGCCCCGCCTGGCCGCCACGCTCGACCGGACGCTGTTCGCCGGCGCCGTGCAGGTGTCGCCCGAGCGCGTGGTGCTGGCCCGCGGCGGTGGCCTGGCGATGCACACGCTCACCCCGCCCGCGGCGTACATCGCCACTCTGCAGATCGGGGTGCGCGGCGTCGACCCGGCCGACAGCACCGACGCAGCCGCCATCGTCGAACTCCACGCACCAGCAACCGGAGCAGGCACCCACCTCGATGCCCGCGTGGTGGAAGTGATCGGACCCGACCCGGCCACCATCGATCTCGCCGAGGCGGGTCGGATTGTCGGCGGCGGCGCGGGCCTCACCTCGGCCGAGCAGTTCGACCGGCTGGCCGCGCTGGGCAGCGCCATCGGCGCGAGTGTGGGCGCCACCCGCGTCATCACCGACCGCGGCTGGGTGCCGCACGAGCGACAGATCGGCACCACCGGCGTGGTGGTCGACCCACAGCTGTACCTGGCGTTCGGGGTGAGTGGCGCAGTGCAGCACACCAGCGGCCTCGGCCACCCCGACCACATCATCAGCGTGAACACCGACGCACACTGCCCGATGATGCAGTTGGCCGACCTCGCCGTGGTGGCCGACGCGAACGAGGTGCTCGCCCACCTCGTCGAGTTGCTCGATGCCGAAATCTCGACGACCGGGGCCTCGACGACCGGGGCCGCAGGGGACGGGGCACGGCGATGACCGAGCGGCGCGATGTCGACGCGATCGTCGTGGGCGCCGGCCCTGCCGGATCGTGCGCGGCCATCACACTGGCGCGTGCCGGGCTGTCGGTGGTGCTGCTCGAGCGCGGGCCGTTCCCGGGCAGCAAGAACATGTACGGCGGGGTGGTGTATCCGCGCATCCTCGATGCGCTCATCCCCGAGTGGTGGACCGAGGCGCCGGTGCAGCGCTGGGTCACCCGCCGCTCCACGATGGTGCTCACCGA
>JBAXSU010000242.1:0-3938 GCA_037130535.1 Actinomycetota bacterium | reverse complement strand
GAGGTGGCGAGCGCAATCAACCACAGCCGGTACGCGGCGATCACGTTGAGAGCCAGGATGCTGACCGCGATCGATGCGTCGCTAATGCCCCAGCTCCGCATCATCGCGATCCGAAGCCCGGTCGCCACCGGGCCACTCCCGATGACCGTGTTGTTCGACGCAGTCGCCGCCTGCTGCACCATGATGGCGCGAGCGATCGAGAGCTGGGGTGTCACCGACTGGGTGTACACACCATCGACCACGATCCCGACAGCGATCAACGACGCCAACAGGACGTACCAGGCCGCGTCGAGGCGACCGATCTCGGCGAACGCCGCGCCAAGATCGTCTCTGCGGACGACCAACGCAGCGACGAGGACGGCGAACACGACGACCGACATCCACTGTCTGAGTCGGCGCATGGTCTCACTCGATCACGTTCTCGGCCGACATGCCTGATCGCAGGCAGCGGAAACTGTTCAGATCTGACTCGTCATGACGAGTACAACGGCGGCCGCGGCGGCCGCCAGTCGGTACCAGCCGAACACGGTCATCGGGCGGGTGCGGAGGTAGCCGATGAACCATGCCACTGCGATGGTCGCGGTGATCGCCGCGACGATCGCGCCGAGGGCAGGGGTGGCGAGCCCGAACTGGTCTCTGACGTCACCGCCGTGCTTGATCAGGTCGAGCGCTGTTGCCGCGCTCAAGGTGATGAGGCCGAGAAGGAAGCTGAACTCGACCGCTGCGGATGCGGTGACTCCGAGTGCGAGGCCGGCGGCGATGGTCGCGAGGCTGCGGCTGGTGCCGGGCCAGAGTGCGAGCACCTGCGCTGCGCCGATCAGGCCGGCGACTCCGAAGCTCAGCTGGTGCAGCTCGAGATGACCCGGCGCAGGACGCCACACGAGCAGGAACACGCCGCCGACCACCCAGGCAGCGATGACGGGCCAGACACCGAACAGGTGGGCCTTGATCGCGTCGTCGAAGGCGAGACCGATGATGGCCGACGGTGCGAACGCGACGGCGAGGAGCTCGACCAGCCGGAGTCCTGCCCGGTCGCGGCCGACGAGGCCACGGAACATCGACGCAATGCGTGATCGGTAGATGCCGATCACTGCGACGATCGCGCCCAGTTGGATCGCGATCGCGTACGTGTCGGCCGCCGACTTGCCGCTGCCGGTTCCGAGTCCGAGGAGTCGTTGGACGATCAGCAGATGTCCGGTGGACGAGATCGGGAGGAACTCGGTGATCCCTTCGACGGCTCCCAGAATGATCGCGTCGAGCGGGCTAAGCATCGGGGTCGAGGCTGGTAGTGGTGTCCATATTCATCCGGCGAGCGAGGTGATCAATGCGGTGAGCGTTTCCTTTTCGGCGGCGAGGTCGGGGGTGCCGGCACGCAGGGAAGTGAGGACGTCGTCGATCTGGCTGTCGAGGAAGGTCCACGCGGTGTCGTCGAGGGGTTGGAGTGTGGGCTGGGCGTCGTCCCACGCGGTCTCCAGGTCGGTGACTCGTGCCTGGGCGCCTGTCTGGTCGCCTGCGGTCACGAGGTCGAGGGTGTCGTTCGCGATCGTCGCGAACGACGCGAGGTCGGCCGTCGGGAAGTTCTTCGTGGCATCGGCCGGGCTCAGCTGCTCGACGGGGCCGGCAGCGGCGGCCTCCTCCTGAGCGGAGAACGCCGTGTGGGGTCGACTGTTGGCGACCGCGAGCACCGTGACCGCGATGACAGCGACGACGCCGAAGTAGCCGAGCATCAACCGCTCGCGACGCGGATCACGGGTGACCTCGGCGCTCGCCTTCACGTTCTCGATCACGTCGGGCTTGCGGATCGCGAGGTAGATGACGGTAGCGAGAATGGCGGAGAGGAAGACCAGGCTGGTGCCGAGCGTGCCGACACCGAGTCCGCCGAGTTGCTTCTCCTTCGCGATGAAGTCGCCGAGGTTGGCGCCGAGCGGGCGGGTGAGGACGTAGGCGATCCAGAACGAGAGCACCGCGTTGGCGCCGAGCTTCCACCCGACCACGGTGGCCGCGATCAGGAAGAGCGGGAGCAGGACCGCTACGCCGGGGGTCCAGCCGGTGAGTTCGAGTGTCCAGTCGCCTGCTGCGGTGCCGAGGGCGAAGGTGAGCAGGATCGCCAGCCAGTAGAAGGCCTCACGGGGGACGGTGGTGATGCTGTGGATCGACAGCGTGCCTTCCCTGCGGTACCAGATGCCGAACGCAACGCCGAGGAGCACCGCGATGACCGGTGTGGTGATCGCGAGGCTGACACCGTATTTGTCGGTGAGGATGTCGGTGTACAGAGTGCCGGCGACGCTGAGCACGACCACGGTCAGCCAGTACGAGAACGCGTTGTACTTCGGCAGCCGGATCTGCCAGGCGAGCACCGCCGCGAGCACCACGGTGAAGATCAGCGTGGTGTTGATCAGCCCGACGCCGAGGTCGACGGCGATCCAGTCGGCGAAGCTCTCGCCGACGGTGGTGCACAGGATCTTGATGATCCAGAACCAGATGGTGACCTCGGGGACCTTGTTGAGCAGCGCACGCGCTCGAGTCGGCGCAGCCGTCTGCAGGGGTGATGACGTGGTTGACATGGATGCCAGGGTGCGTGATCGCGTTCAGCGTCGGTACAGCCCAAGGTTTGCGCTGGGTTAACTCGCTGCCTCGCAACGGCCGTTGTCTGGTGAGGCTGTGGCATCGTTGGAGCCGTGGCCGTCGGACTGGAGCGATGTGGATCCTGTTGATCGTCAACTGCCGGGTGCGTCGATCCTGATCGTCGAAGACGATCAGATGATCGCCGACGGCCTGAGCCAGGAGCTGACCGCACACGGCTACGTCACCACGCTGGCACGCACCGGGCGCGCGGCGATCGATGCGGCGAGCGCTTCCCCGCCCGATGCCGTCCTGCTCGACCTCGGCCTGCCCGACCTCGACGGAGTCCACGTCTGCCGCACGCTGCGCAAGGCGATGCCATCCGTGCCGATCGTGATCCTCACCGCCCGCGACACCGACGTCGACATCGTCGTGGGGCTCGACGCCGGCGCGAACGACTATGTGACCAAACCGTTCAGCACGCACGTCCTGCTCGCCCGGCTGCGCGCCCACCTCCGCACCACCACGTCCGGCCCCACCACCGAACTCACCTTTGGAGACCTGCGCATCGACACCGATGGACTGCGTGTCTATGCCAGTGGCGACGAGGTGGTACTCCGCCCGAAGGAGGTCGCGCTCCTCATCCGTCTTGCGTCGTCACCTGGTCGGGTGCTGAGCCGCGATCAACTGCTCGACGATGTGTGGGACATGACCTGGGAGACCGGTACCAAGACACTCGAGGTCCACATCCACGCACTCCGCCGCAAGCTCGGACCACGACCCGACGGCCAACCGTGGATCACGACCGTGCGATCCTTCGGCTACCGGTTCGAACCGTGAAAGCCAGGATCGCCCGCACCATCGTCGGTGTCACCGCGCTGATCATCGTCGTGCTCGGCGTGCCGCTCGCGATCGTGATCCAACGCTTCTACGAGAGCAAGGCCACCGTTGAACTGCAACGATCGGCTGCCGAGGCCATCGCCGAACTGACCGTCCCGCTGGACGCGGCGGAGATCGCCGACGCAGCAGACGAACCCGACTCGCCACCCGACTTCTCGGTCTACGACGCAACAGGAACCAGGCTCTACGGGACCGGTCCCGATCGACTCGAGAGCACCGATCCCGACCAACTGGTCGTGGTCTCGCCGGTCACCGACCGCAACACGGAGACCGTCGTCGGGTCGGTGCGCGTCAGCCGCCCACGTTCAGATGTGGCAGCCGAGGCACGTCGGGCGTGGGCGGTGATGGGGCTCGGAGCGTTGGCCGGGCTCGTCGTTGCGATGCTCATCGCCCGACGCGAGGCAGCACGCCTCGCAGCACCGATCGCCGAACTCGCAGCTCGCGCCGAACGCATCGGCTCCGGCGACTTCTCGCGC
>JBAXSU010000241.1:0-4024 GCA_037130535.1 Actinomycetota bacterium | reverse complement strand
TGGCGATGTAGTAGCCCGCACCGTTGGGCACGCCCAGTTGGCTGTACAGCTCGATGGCGCGCGGATCCCAGAACACCCAGCCGATCAGCCGGTGCGAGGCGAACGAGGCGCGGGCGCTGAGAGCACTCATTCAGAACTGGGCGATGATCGGCGTGAGGAGCGCAACGAACGACTCGTCCACGGCCTTGGCGCGGTGCTCGCGGCCCTCTGCGTGCCGCGGGTCGGCGATGAGCGTGTCGAACAGCGACCGGCGCGGGTACCAGTTGAAGCGGACCTCGTCCCACTGGCGGCCGTCGCCGACGACGGTTGCCTCGACCGAGTACCAGGCGAGCGGGCGGATGCCCAGCTCGAGCGCCGGGCCGGCAGCGAGGGCGCTGTGCTGGGCCATCTCGTCGCGGCCCGCGGGGCCGGCGAAGCGGATGACCTGCATCAGGATCATCGGCGGGTCGGCCGGGTCGGGTTCCACCGCCGCGGTCTGCACCTCGGGCAGCGGCATCGGCAGGCTGGCCATCACGATGGTCTCCTTCATGCCGGCAGCTTTGTGCTCGTGCTTCTTGGCGAAGTCGGGGCGTTGCTGCATCGCCAGGAACTCGGCGCGCGACGGGTATTCGACGATGGCGACACGATCCCACGTGGGCGTGCCGTCGAGCTGGGTGTCGACGTCGGAGTGGAACACCACCCGGGCGCCGATCTCGCGCAGGACCGCAACCGGTGAGTAGCGGTCGTCGGCTTCCTTGCCGCTGATGCCGTCGTCGGTGCCGTCGGAGTACTGCGCCCGCTCGTGGTACTTCATCAAGTTGATCATGTGTACCGGGCCGTCGTCGGTGCGACTGCCGATGGCCATGAACCACTCGAAGTTCGGGGTGCCGTAGGGGACAGGAGAGCGTCGGTCAGCCATGGGCGGAGGCTAGACAGTGGCAGGGGGAGTGTCAATTGTTGCGGTGGGCGCCGCCCGCTGCGCGCGTCGAGTGACTACCGTGGCCCTCTTGCCCTCGTCCACCCCCCTTTCCCCGTCGTCGACCGCCGACCTCGTGCGCTGCCCGGCCGCCACCCCTGTCGACGAGATCGTTGCGACTCTGCTGCGCGATGGCGGCGTGGTGCTGCTCGACTGCATCGACCCGGCCACCGTGGCCAGGCTCGATGCCGAGTTGACGCCGTTCGTCGAGTCGCGCGATCCGGGTTTCCTGCACCACGTCGACGACTTCTACGGCGGGAACACCAAGCGCATCCAGGGTCTGGCGGCCAAGAGCCCCGCGTTCGTCGAGTCGCTGCTGTTGCATCCCACCCTGCTGGCCATCGCCGATGGGGTGTTGCACGATTCGTGTGGCGACTACTGGCTCAGCCAGGCCGAGACCATCTACATCGGCCCGGGCAACTCCGCCCAGCCGCTGCATCGCGACGATGTGAACTGGGCCCGTGCTGCGTCGCTAGGCATCCCCCTGCAGGTGTCGGTGCTGACGGCGCTGGGCGACTACGACGCCGATGTCGGTGCCACGATGGTGGTGCCGGGTAGCCACCGCTGGCCACTCGACCAGCCCGTCGACCCGTCCCTCGCCCGGCCCGTCGAACTGCAGCCGGGTAGTTCGCTCATCTACCTGGGCAGCCTCGTGCACGGTGGTGGCTGGAACCGCACTGCCGACCGGTGGCGCAAGGCGCTGTACATCGGATACCTCGTCGGGTGGCTCACCCCCGAGGAGGCCGTGGCCCGTTCGATCACAGCCGAGGTGGCCGCACGGCTGCCGCAACGGGCGCGTCAACTGCTGGGCTGGGCCAGCCTGCGCGGCAACGGTGCGAGCGAAGGTCCGGAAGCAGCGCTGCAGTTGTGGCAGCTCGACGCCGCCGACGCCGCGGCAACCGACGGCCTGTTCGAGAACCGCTGAGCCCGGTCAGCGGGTACGCGGGTCGGCCGAACCGAAGCCGATGACCTCACCGCGGTTGATGCTCACCCAGTCGCGGGCCTCGAGGTAGGGCTTGAACGCCGTGGTGATGGCGCGGCCGTGCGCGGGCGTCTTGGGCCGCTGGAGTTCGAACAGGTGGGGGAACTCGAGCCATGCCGTGACCGAGTGCCACAGCCTGACGGCGGCCTCGCCCGTGGGTGGGTCGATGAGCACCGGACCGAACAGGCACTGCCCGTCGGGGAAGAACAGCGTGGGCACACCGAAACCACCGGCGTCGATGACCCGCTGGTGTTCGGCGCGCACCTCGTCGTGGGTGGTGGGGTCGGCGATGGCCTGGTCGACCAGCGCCGGGTCGAGGCCGATCTCGGCCAGCAGATGCCGTGCCACGGCCGGCTCGTGCGGCTTGTGGCCGTCTTCGTGCAGTGCCTTGCCGGCCCGGGCGTACCAGGCGTCGAGGTGGGCCATGTCGGTGCGACGCAGCAGCGCGCCGATGCGCATCATGCTCCAGCCGTAGCTCCACTCGCGCTCCCACGGATGCTTCTTACCCTCCACCCGGTTCACCTCTTCGAGGCTGAAGAACCGCCAGTTCACCGTGAGGCCGAGCTGGTCGCGCACATCGCGCATCCAGATGGCGGTCTGGTAGGCGTACGGGCACATCACGTCGAAGTGGAAGTCGACGGTGTCGGGGGCCACGGGTGCGCTGCTCATACGAACAGACTCTCGCATCCGGTTCCGGCGAGCAACGAGTCGACCACGGTGCGGTCGGTGGGGGCCAGCGCGGCATAGTGCTCGCGGAGCCACACCAGGCACTTGCCCTGGTAGGCGAAGGGCGACTGCCGGTACCCGTGGCCGTCGATCTCGACCTCCACCACATCGGCACCCGTCTGCAGGGCCGCCGCGTTCGCCAGCATGAACGGCACGTAGGTGCAGCCCATCTCGGCCAGCAGTGCCTGGGTGGCCGAGTGCATCGTGGTGCTGTCGCACCATCCTGCTGCCTCGTCGGCGATGGGCCACCACGACAGGTCGTCGACCCGGTCGACCCAGTTCACCGTTCGTGCCGATCGCTGAATCGCCACGCGTGCCGACACGGGGTCGAACATCACCAGCTGGCGCAACTGGCCGTAGAGGCCGAAGTCGCCCCGACCCGGCCGATTGCCGAACAGGAACGGTTGGTCGTGCAACAGCGCGTCGAGCAGGTCGAGCAGCCGTTCGTACGAGGCCTCGACGACGGGGCGGTTCTCGTCGGTGCAGCCCACGAGAGCACGCCTGCTGATCTGGCGCTGGGTGATGAACTCGCGGCCCTTCTCCCAGCCGCGGTCGGCCACGTGCAGGTTCATGTCGAGCGGCAGGAGGCGTCCGGCTTTGTCGATGGCCTCGTCGTAGTACCAGCGGTAGTGGTACATCGCCTTGGTCACCCACTCGTCGGCGTAGTCCTCGATCAGCCGGTCGAGGAACTCGATCGGGGCGCTGGCCGGCGTGAGGCTGCGGCCCGACCACTCGCGTTCGAGGCGGTCGATGAGCGGGCTCGAATCGATCATCGCCTCGCGGTACTCGCCGTCGGCATCGGGGAAGGCGATCGCCGGGATGAGCCGCACCGGCACCGGGGGCAGGTCGTCGAGGTTCGAGTCGCGCAGTACCCAGGTGAAGGGGATGTGCCGGTACCGCAGCACGGCTCGCATCTTCAGCGAGTACGGCGAACCGTAGGCGCCGGCGAGCTTCAGAGGATGGGCAGGCGACATGGCAGCTGACATTCTGTCACGGTATCAGCCACAAGTTTCAGGCCTCGACGGCGATGCGGCGTCCGGTGATGCGCTCGATCTCGATGCCGATCCAGTGCGCCTTGTCGCCGGGCGCGACCACGTCGATGGTGGCGGCGCGCACGCGGTCGTACAGGTCGCCGAGCGCCGTGGTGATCTCGCGGGCGTGACCTTGCACCACCACACTCCACACCGTGCGGTGGTCGTCGCGGCCGTCGATCTCGAACGCAGCAGTGGACAGCGGCAGATTGCTCAGCTTCGTGCCGGGGTCGGTACGGAACACCAGCAGGTTGCCGACGAGGGTGTAGTTCACCGGCAGGATCATGGGGAACGAGTCGGCCACGAACGCCACCCGACCCATACCGCGCA
>JBAXSU010000240.1:0-4063 GCA_037130535.1 Actinomycetota bacterium | reverse complement strand
CTGAACGTCAAGCTCAGCGCGGTGCCCAACGTCGTCGCATTCGTCGTCGGCGGCGTGGTGAACCCACTCACCGTCACCGCAGCACCCGACACCGACACCACCGTCAGGTTGTCCACATTCCAATCCGTCGGCTCGAAACCGGACAAACTCACCTTGAACCCCGGCGCCAGATTGTGCCCCGCCGAAGCAAATGTGACCGTGAAGGTCGTACCCGAAACACTGGCAGAGCTCACCGCCGGCAACGGCGCGTTGAGGTTGAGTTGCCAACTCGAGGTCGCAGTGCCCGTGTTTTGCACGAGCCTCTGGCCCGGCCACGACGCAGTGCCCCCCGGAAGCGCCTCGGCCGACAGCGCGGTGACAACGGTGATGACGAGCATCACCGCCGACAACGTGGCGCCGGCACGGCACAGGTCGCGCCAGGCTCGGCGCAGGCGAACAGAGGTAGCGGTCATGTCGACTCCTTTGAGAGATCTCGATGCGAACGGGCGCGGGCCACGAATACCCCGCCGATCAGGCCGACGCCGATGAGCAGCAGGCCAAGGCCGATCCAACGCCCCATTCCCCCCCCATCGCTGTCGGAGGGTTCGTAGGTAGGGGCGTCAGGAAGACGCCAAACGAATTGCGCGGGAGTGTCGTCCGGGGCATTCTCGAGCACGATTTCGGTGTCCCAGTAGCGGCCGGTCTCGCCGAACAGCGTGCAGGAAATGCCGATGCGGTAGCGGCCAGCGGGCAACATGCCAGGGCTCAGCACGCCGTAGCTCATCATCGGAACGCCACTGATCAACCCCTGCACCCCATCGCCGCCGTTGGCCATGGTGAGCTGGTTGGTGTACGGGCGAGTCCCGAGGTCGAACAGCGCGTACTGCGACGGCCCGTCGGGGCCGATCACGCTGTAGTGCAAGGTGGTGACGTCGGCGTCGGTCGGCACGATGAAGCTCTGCACCCGCCACTCATCGTGCATGCTGTCGCCAGGGCACGACGCCGCAGGCGGCAACTGCACGCGGAAGGGGGTCAAACTGCCGCCATTGCGCAGCGGCGATCCATCGGCGTCGACGATCTCCACCGACCCTGCGTCTTCAGCGCCGTCGGCCAGCGCCACTCCGCTCAGCGACACCACCAGGGTGGCGGCAAGTCCTGCGCACCAGGCGGCACCCCGACGACGAGCACGATCACGCGCCATGTGAACCCTCCAACGATGATCCATTCGCTCGGCGTGCCCGCTTGGTGATCTCGAGGGCACCGAGCGCCGACAACAGCGAGACAATGCCCATGCCTGCCATCACGAACCGGGCTTTGGTGGGTGCCGCTGCGGGCGTTACCGGTGGCGCCACCGTGGTGGCCGGGCCCTGCTGATCCACGCTGGGCAAGGTCGTAGTTGGCGCCACCGTGGTCGACACCTCGGTCGTGGTCGTGGTCGAGTCCTCCACCGAGGTGGGTGGCGCGGTATCGAGCACAGCCAGCGTGGTGTCCACCACCGGACCCGACACCGTGACGGGTGGTCGCGTCGAGACAGGCCTCGACACCGGCCGCGACACCGCCGTCGCCGAGGTCGTCGGCGGCGCAGTGGTGGTAGTGCTGGTGGTGGTGGTGCTGGGTGCCGGCGGTTGCATCGTGCGCACTTGTGCGGCGGCTGCCCGTGTCTGCGTGGCCAGGGCAGCCGGCAGCGGCAGGTAGCCCGCAGGCAGTTGTCCGACGTCGGTGCCCACCACCTGTCCGGGGCCGGCCGCGTAATCGAGCAGGGCGGCGTACTGGTCGCGTGCGGTCTGGTCGAGCGACAACGGCCGAATGGCTGCGTACGTGATCGACGTGAGCGGATAGGCGTCGGCCACGTTCGTCGACCACGCCGGCTCGAGCACACTCGCCTCGCTACGAGGCCGCATCGACGTCACCCCGGCGGCCAGACCGGCAGTGTTGGCGGCGATGAATCGGCGCGTTGCGCCGTTGTCGCCGGCGCGACTCAAGCGCGCCGTCTGGAGGCCGAACCGGGCGGCTGAGTTGGTATCGGTGAGCGACAGGATCGATCGCGTACCAATGCCCTGGGGAATATCACGCTTCCACACGTCGCTCGGCGCAGTTGCAAAGGGGTTCGCCCCGATGCGGGCACCGTCGAACGCAGTTCGCACCACGCGCGCCACCTCCGACATGCTCCGTGCCGAGGGCATCCAGTCGGTGATGCACAACGGCGGTGGCACCACCGGAGGGCTCGTGCCGATGTTCGGTGCCTGATAGCAGTACGGCTCGTTCTTGGGGAACGTGTTGGGCATCGGCTCACCGAACGCGATGCCGGTGGAGTTGGCAGAGGCTTGAGTGGCGTAGACCGAGTTCACCTTCATACCCCACTGATCGGGGGCCCCTGCCAGCCACGCACTTGCCTCGGGATCAGCGAAGATCCACTCCCACACCAGTTGTGCCGCGTCCGTGGTGCCCGCCACCACCTGGAGGCCACCGAACTCGCGCGAGGCCTGAATCTGGAGCAACTTGAACTCCGGGTTGAACTGCAAGAAGTCGGGGTCGAGACCGAGGTGAACGGGGTTCTTCTTCGCCCACTCGTAGTTCGGCTGCCCACCGCCGATCCTGATCTGCGAGGTGTACGACTGGGTGAGCAGTTTGGCCACCAGTCGAGGGGTGAGGTTCAGTTCGGCCACGCGCACACCCGAGATCAGCTGCGTGGCAGCCGGTGCGTCGAGTGCGGGGATGCGTTCGATGTTGAACCCCACCGCGATCCCCGAAGCGCCGATGGGCGCGTACACGACTGGGTTCGTGCTGGAAGCGGTGCTCGCTGCCAATGGTCGGGCAATGGCCACCATTCCCGGCCCACCTGCTACCGGCGACGCCAGTTGCTGACGGGCAGATGCATCGCTCACCGGAGCGTAGGCATAGGGCGGCCCCGAGCCCGACGTGCACAACGCCGGCTGCCAACTGGAAATGGCACCGATCATCAGTTCGGTACCCGCCACGCGACGCTCCTCGGCGCCGATTGCGCATGGCGAGTCGACCTGCTTGAAACTGAGGGGGATGGCGATTCGGTTTGCCCAGGCTGTCGGCGACAGGGGCGAGGTGTACACGCCGAACTGGTCGGCCTCGGCGGCGAACGGAGTGCCAACGTTCTCAGCAGTCGGCGTTCCACGCGGCACGATCACCAACCAGCACTGAGGAATCTTGGGGTCGCCACCGCTGACCGGTTGAGATTTCCTGCCGCACCCGAGGCCTGCGGACTGCTGCCCGGTGAGCACCTCGAACAGCTCCGCCCCGCGACCGTCCGCGCCCGTGACAGCTGCAGCGATCTCGTTGGTGGTGATGATGCTGAAGAAGTCGTTCAGCCAGAAGTTCCCGCCCACAATCTGCGGGTTGAAATTCGGGTCGGTGTGAGAGTTGATCACTTTGCCGGTGACCGAACGGAACGGGCGCCACACATTGGTCGTGCTGGTTTCGAGGAAACCGACGTCTTTGTTGAAGTTCTTCCAGTCCGATCGCGAGATGATGCGGCTCGCAGCAAAGCCGTTCGGCAACGAGTTTCCGGGAACGCCGCCGTAGGTTCCTGCAGCGGCGCCCTGCACGCACTGCTCTGGTGGCGGGCCGGGGTTGCCGGCCACCGTGCCGTCGTCGTCGCCCCAACACTGCATGATCTGCAGAAATTGGGCGCCAAATCGACCAGGACCCTGCCTGGTCGGCGTGCCGCCCGTCCAGGTGATCGACACGGCCTGGTTGGAAAGGCTTGCCGTCTGGTTGACCGTGAGCGTGAGATTGGCGAACGCTCCGCGGCCCTGGATGGTCACCGCCGACGGCGTCATCGGCAGTGAGGTGTCGATGCCCTGGCTGCCGGGTACCGGTGCAGGTGCCGTGTCGCCCGACGCACCGGTGGTGGCCATCGCCAGCGCCGCCGCAGCCACCAACGGGCCCACGATCCAACGCGTGTAGTTCGACGCACGAGTCATGTCGACCTCGTCTGCGCAAGCCGTCGCCACGACAACGCGGGCACCAACACCAAAGCCAAGATGAACAGACAGAAGAGGAACACCAACGCGGTCGATGAGCCCGAGCCGGCCGATGGGCTGAGCACGGT
>JBAXSU010000024.1:0-26309 GCA_037130535.1 Actinomycetota bacterium | reverse complement strand
CGCACCGCCGGGACGATGCAGAACGCACACGAGTTGTCGCAGCCGATCTGAATGGTGACCCAGGCGTTGTAGGTGGTCTCGCGCCGTGCCGGCAGCGCCGAGGGGAACAGGGCGTGGTCGTCGATGACCGCCTCGTCGAAGATCTCGGTGACCGGCCCCGAGCGACCCGCCTGCTGGAGCAGGTCGGCGGCACGATGCACGTTGTGCGTGCCGAGCACTACGTCGGTCCACGGGGCCCGCTGACGCACCACGTCGCGGTCCTTCTGGGCCAGGCACCCGGCCACGACGATCTGGCGACCCTCGCCCTGCTCTTTCCACGCCTTCAAGTGGCCGAGGTTGCCGTACAACTTGTTGTCGGCGTTCTCGCGGATGCAGCAGGTGTTCAGCACGACGACATCGGCATCAGCCTCATGCTCGGCAGCAACCAACCCGTCGGCCTCGAGGAGGCCGGCGATGCGTTCAGAGTCGTGCTCGTTCATCTGACACCCGTAGGTGCGCACGATGTAGCGACGGGTCACGACGACGAGGCTAGCCCTCAGGCCCACTCGCCCGACGGGCGTGGTGCTCGCGGCACCGGTGGCCGGGCCGTTGATCGGCCCGACCACCGGCGGCGTTCAGTCGATCTCGATCGGCTCTTCGTCGGCCTCGGAGAAGCCTTCGGCGAACTCGTCGTTGTTGAGACCGGCCTGGGTGCGCACCCGATCGGAGATCTCGACCATCACCTCGGGGTTGGCTGCCAGGTAGTTCTTCGCGTTCTCGCGGCCCTGGCCGAGCTGTTCACCGTCGTAGGTGAACCAGGCACCCGACTTCTTCACGATGGCCATGTCGACCGCCATGTCGAGCAGCGAACCCTCGCGGCTGATGCCCTTGCCGTACATGATGTCGAACTCGGCCTGCTTGAAGGGCGGGGCCACCTTGTTCTTCACGACCTTCACCCGGGTACGCGAACCGGTGATCTCGGCGCCGTCCTTGATGGACTCGATACGGCGGATGTCGAGGCGAACCGACGAGTAGAACTTCAGCGCTCGGCCACCGGGCGTGGTCTCGGGCGAGCCGAACATGACGCCGATCTTCTCGCGCAACTGGTTGATGAAGATCATGATGGTGTTCGACTTGTTGAGGTTCGCCGTGAGCTTGCGCAGCGCCTGGCTCATGAGGCGGGCCTGCAGACCCACATGCGTGTCGCCCATCTCGCCTTCGATCTCGGCGCGGGGCGTGAGGGCGGCCACCGAGTCGATGACCACGACGTCGAGTGCGCCGGAGCGCACCAACATGTCGGCGATCTCGAGCGCCTGTTCACCCGTGTCGGGCTGGCTGATGAGCAACTCGTCGACGTCGACCCCGATGGCCCGGGCGTACACCGGGTCCATCGCGTGCTCGGCGTCGATGTAGGCGCAGATGCCGCCGTTGCGCTGGGCCTCGGCCACGACGTGCATGGCGAGGGTGGACTTGCCCGACGACTCGGGGCCGAACACCTCGATGACGCGGCCACGGGGCAGGCCGCCCACGCCGAGCGCCAGATCGAGCGACAACGCGCCCGTGGGGATGACCTCGATGGCCATCGAGCCCTTCTCGCCCATCTTCATGATGGAGCCCTTGCCGTACTGCTTGTCGATCTGGGCCAGTGCCATCTCGAGTGCTTTGCCGCGGTCGTTGCTCATGTCCGTGTCTCCTGTGGTGCGTGTGGTGATGCGGGGCCGAACCTCGACCCGATGGGTGATTGCTTGCTGTGTCGCTCGCTGTCGGGCACCCTACGGAGGGGGTGTGACACGGTTGGGTGCGACCGGGTTGTTCGAACGACAGAAGTGTAGTTACGAACAACCGTTCGATCAAGCATCCTGTCGATCGAACCGTGCCGCATCCGTCAAGGGGCCGCATCCGTCACAGGGTCGTCGACGACTGCTGAGTAGGGTCGCCCGCCATGGACGCTCCGAACTTCGAGACCATCGCCGTCAGCATCGACGGGCAACGCGGCAGGCTCCTTTTGAACCGCCCCGATCGGCTGAACCCGCTCAGCACCCAGACACTGCACGAGATCGAGTTGGCGGGGCGCTGGTTCGACGAGCACCTCGACCTGAAAGTGGTGGTGGTCGCCGGCGCCGGTCGCGCCTTCTCCGCCGGCGCCGACCTGTCTGGCTTCTCGGCCACTGCGCCGATGGAGGACTCACAGCAGGGCTGGCGCATGGGCCGTGCGCTCGACGAGATGCGCGCCGTGACCGTCGCTCGCATCCAGGGCTGGTGCGTGGGCGGCGGCGTCGTCATCGCCTCGGCCTGCGACCTGCGCATCGCCGCCGCATCGGCTCGTTTCTCGATCCCCGAGATCGATCTCGGCATTCCACTCACCTGGGGCGGCATCCCCCGCCTGGTCCGCGAGATCGGACCAGCACTCACCAAGGAACTGGTGATGACCTGTCGACCCTTCGATGCCGACGAAGCCCTCCGATCGGGCTTCTTGAACCGCGTCGTTCCCGACGATCAACTCGACTCGGCGGTCGACGAACTGGTCGAACAGTTGGTTGCGAAACCGAAGCTGGCGCTGCTGGAGACCAAGGCCCACGTGAACGCCGTGACCGAGTCGATGGTGGGTACCGGTCGCAGTTGGGCCGACGCCGACGGCTTGCGCGCCGGGCTCCGCGACCCTGAGGGACGCGAGTCGGCAGCGGCCTATCTCGAGCGCGTGCGCGCCGGCCGTTCGTCGCGCTGAGCCCCGGCGACGTCTCCCTCCGTGTCGTCCACCCCTGCCGCAACCAGTGCCGCAGCGACGCGGAGTTCGTCGGCCTCGGGCGGGTGCACCGCCAGGTCGAACGCCAGCCAGAGGGTGTACGAGAACGGATAGGCGACGACGGGGACGACCATACCGACGGCGCCGATGGCCAGCATGAGCGGTAGCACCGGGATGTCGGGGGCTGTGGCCACGAAGCCCACCGCCATGCAGACGGTGATAGCACCGAAGGTGAGGATGGTGCTGATGGTGACGGCACCGAGCTCGAAGCCGGCCTCGCGGTGCCATGCGATGCCGCACGAGCGACACCGCGGGTGGCGGCGGAACCAGCCACGCAGGAACGTTCTGCGGCTCGCGCACCACGGGCAGTGCAAGGTCGCAGCGCGCAGAGCCATACGGGGAAATGACGGTCGAGTGTTCGCCACGACCTCACCCTAGAGCGACCACGACCGAACCGAACCGAAGCCGCGTTCTCCGTACGGTGTTCTATCGGTAACAATGGCGCCGTGCGTCGTCCTATCGCCGGTCTGCTGTTCGCCATCGCCTTCGGCTGCGCATGTGTCGCCGTAGGCGGGTGGCTGCTGCAGCGCACCGTGCTGTCGCCGCAGCGCATCGGCGACTCGGCCGCCGAGATGATGCAGGACGCCGAGTTGCGCAACGAGTTCTCACAGTTGATCGTCGCAGGCACGGCCGAGGCCATGTATCCCGGCGACACCAACGCCCCCATCCGCGTGTTGGCAACCGTGGATCAGGTGCTCTCCATCCCGGCTGGCGCCGACCTGGCGGCCGACGTGTTCGCCGACGCCCAGGCGCACCTGGTGGGTCGCAGTGAGGCGCCGGTGGTCGTCTCACCGGCGCAACTCGTCCAGATCGTCCGCGACGAACGCGCCGCCGTCGTGCCGGCCATGGTGCTCGACGTGCCGCAGGTGGGCACCTGGTCGGCCATCGACTCGGTCCTCGACCTCTTGGTGCCCATCGCCGCCATCGCCGCGCTGGTGTTCTTCGTGTTGTGCCTCCTCACCCGCCCCGACGCCGACGTGCTGGCCCGCAGCGTCGGCATCGGCCTGATGGTGATGGCCGGTGTGGTGTTCGTGTTCGGTTTCGTCATCCCGGCCTTCGTGCCGGCGCTCCTCGACGACAGCCTCTGGTCGCGGCTCACGGCGGCCGCTGCGCAGTCGCACCTCACGGGCACCATGGTGATGACGCTCGTCCTCGCCGCGATCGGCATCGGGCTCTACGCGATGTCGACCCGCATGGGTCGGCGCAGCCGGTGGAGCGCGCCGATCAGCACCTACCGCTATCGCGAAGATCGTCGCTGGAGTTGAGCGCTCGGCTCAGGCGGTGAGTTCGTCGACGAACTCGGCGAACACGTCGGCGTAGTGCATGGCATCGGATTCGGTGTGCAGAACCGAGATGAGCCATTGCTCGTCGAGACCCGGCGGCAGCAGCACACCGCGGTTGATGCCGTGCATCCACTGGGCGAAGGCAAGGTCGAAGTCGGTGGCCTTGTAGTCGCGGTAGTTGCGGATGGGCTCGACCGACCAGGTGACGCAGCCCTTGGCACCGAACTGCACGGTGTGCGCCGGCAGGTCGGCGCGGTCGATGATGTCGGCACAGGCAGCCGTGAGGCGGGCGTTGCGACCGATGACCTCGGCTGTGGCCGCCGGCGTACAGATGTCGGCCAGCACCGCTTTGGCCGCTGCCATGCACAGCGGGTTGCCGTTGTAGGTACCGAGGTGCAGCACCTTGCCCGAGGAGATCTGGTCCATGCACTCGCGAGTGCCACCGAAGGCACCGAGCGGCAGGCCGCCGCCGATGCTCTTGGCCAGCGACACGAGATCGGGCTGCACGCCGAGTGCACCAGTGGCGCCGCTCCACCCGGCGGTGATGCCGGTCTTCACCTCGTCGAAAATGAGCATCGTGCCGTAGCGCCGGGTGATCTCGCGCACGGCTTCGAGATAGCCGGGCTGCGGAAGGCAGATGCCGATGTTCTCCATCACCGGCTCGACGATGAAGGCAGCCACATCGCCTGCGGCCAGCACCCGCTCGAGCGCGGCTGCGTCGTTGTACGGGATGACGAGCGTGTCGGCCAATACGGCGGCGGTGATGCCCGCGGTGGCCGGAACCGGCGTGGGCGCGTCGGCCGGACCCGCCACCGACAGCGCCGGCTTCATCGAGATCATCACCTCGTCGTGGTGACCGTGATAGCCACCTTCGACCTTCACGATCTTCTCGCGGCCGGTGACGCCGCGGGCCACGCGGATGGCGTCCATCGTGGCCTCGGTGCCCGGGTTGGTGAACCGCCACATCGGCAGGCCGTAGCGCTCGCCGAGCAGTTCTGCCACCTCGGCGTTCATCTCGCACGGGGTGACGAACAACGTGCCGTCGTCGAGCTGCCGCTCGACCGCCTCACGCACCAGTGGGTGGCAGTGACCGGAGAACAAGGCACCGAAGCCCATGTCGAAGTCGATGTAGCGATTGCCGTCGACGTCTTCCATCCACGCCTGCTGGGCGCGGCGCACGACGATGGGATGCGGGTCGTAGGCCTGGAAGCTCGATGGCACACCCATCGGCAACACCGTTCGGGCCCGCTCGTTGGCTCGTTGAGAACCTGCGGTACGCCGTGTGTACATCTGCAGCTCGCGGGCGGTGATATGACGGGCCCGTTCTACCAACTGGGCGTGACTGATGGATTCCGTGGCACTCATGGCTTCCCCTCGTGGAACACGTGCTGCGAAGTGTACCACACAACGGAATCCATCGTGAACGGGCACTTTGGCGACGGATCGGGAACGACTGGTGGAACTTCCCGGGCGATATGGCACACTAGGGACCCCTTGGTGATCGTAGCTCAGTTGGTAGAGCACCAGTTTGTGGTACTGGACGTCGCGGGTTCGAGTCCCGTCGGTCACCCGAAGCGTGGCGGCGCATGCCCCGACGCATCAGGCTTGTGACCGGCAGTGGTACTTCCGTACACTGCCGCACTGGCAATCGCCCCTCTAGCTCAATGGCAGAGCAACGGACTCTTAATCCGCAGGTTCTCGGTTCGAGCCCGAGGGGGGGCACCACGAAGCGCCGTGGCCGGCAGATCGTCCTGCAACACACGTTCCCGGGATGCGTCTCACCCCATCGAGGTGATCGGCCGTCTTCCCAACTTTTCACTTGATTTCTGGCCAGCGCAACGGTGACTCCTCGGTACTGTTTCGGACGAGATCTCGTTCCGGAGGCAGTCATGGCCCACGCCACCCCGTCCACCCGCTCCCGCCTGGCGCGCATCGCTGCGTTCTCCGTCGTCGCAGCACTCGCTGCCGGCGCCTGCAGCGGCGACGACGACAGCGCCACCACCACGGCACCCACCACCGCGGCACCCGACACGACGGCAGGCCCCGACACCACAGCGCCGCCCACCACGGAGGCACCGCCGGTGGCCGCCACCGCGTTCACGCTCGCCTACGTGGAACCGGCGGCGGGTCTGCTGGGCGACCTCGCCACCGCCCAGCGGCGCGGCATGGAAGATGCGTTGAACGACATCAACGCCGCGGGCGGAGTGCTGGGCGGTTCAGTGGCCATGACCACCATCACCGAACCGCGCAGCGGCGATGTGGCCCGCGTGGTCACCGACGCGGTGGCCGCCGGAGCGAACGCCATCGTCGGCCCGGCCGGCAGCACCACGGCCACGGCCATGATCCCCGCGCTCGAAGTTGCCGCCACGACGGCATGCTCGGGCTCGGCCACGGCACCGTCGCTCAGCTCGTCCGACACCAGCGGCCGCTTCTTCCGCACCGCCGTGTCCGACGAACACCTCGTCGCCCACCTCGTCGAAACCCTCCGCACGCGCCTGGCCGAGGGCGGCAGTGTTGCAGTGGTGGCTCGCGATGACGCTTACGGCATCGGCGTGGGTGCGGGCCTCACCGCTTCGCTCACGGCCCAGGGCATCGCCGCCACCATCGTCCCCTACTCGTCGTCGACGGTGCTGTTCACCGACACCGCCGCGGCCGTCGCCGCCACGGGCGCCCAGCAGGTGGTGCTCGTCAGCTATGGCGAGGGCGCCTCGCTGTTGTCGTCGCTCGTGAAGGCAGGAGTGCCCACCACGTCGATCATCGGCCTCGACGGCATGTTCACCCCACGCCTCGCTGCGCAGGCCTTCCCCTCCAGCCCCTCATCGGCCGACGGCGTCACCATCATCGGCACCACCGGCGCCCGCGACTACATCGGGTCGTTGATCGAGCGCAATCCTGACGGCCAGGTGGTGTACGCCGCCCAGGTGTACGACTGTGCCGTAGCGCTCACGCTGGCCGCCCAGGCAGCCGGTAGCACCGATGCCACCGCCATCGCCGCACAGATGCCAGCCGTCACCGACGGCGGCGTGGCCTGTACCACCTACGCCGACTGCTCGAGCAAACTGCGCGCCGGTGAGGACATCGACTTCGACGGCCGCAGCGGCACGATCGGCTTCGACGCCCAGGGCGACCCGTCGAGCGCCCGGTTCACCAGCACCGTCATCGCCGGTGGCCAACTAGGCGAGACAGCCAGCGTCGACATCGACATCGCCGCCCAGCGCGACCAGGCGGCCTATGGGGCCGCCATCGCAGCGGCCGGCTTCACCACCAACCTCCAGGGCAAGCTCACGCTGCTCGGCTTCTACAGCGGACCCATCGACGGCATCTACGACGACGACGTCATCGCCGCACTGGCCGCCTTCCAGACCTCGGTGGGCCTTCCCGCCACAGGACAGTACGACCAGGCGACCGACGACGCGTTGCGCGCCAGACTGGGCAGCGGAGCGGCAACCATCAGCCAGGCGACGGCCGATCTGCAGTTGATGCTCACCCAGCTCGGCTACTACCGCGGCCCGATCGACGGGAAGTACTCGCAGGCCGTCATCGACGCCGTGAAGAAACTCCAGGCCGACCTCGGCGTGCCGCAGACCGGTGTCGTCGATGCCGCCACGCTGAAGGCCGCCTACGAACAGGGTCTCGCCAACCAACCGGAACCGCCGGTGCCGTCGACCACCACCACCGCTCCCCCGCCGCCCACCACGGCCGCACCCGAGCCGACGGTTCCTCCGGTCACCCTGCCCGCCACGCCCGACCTCGTCGACACGCTCGAGGCCGACCCGCGGTTCACCACGCTGGCCGGCCTCATCATCATCGCGGGTCTTCGCGACGACCTCGCCCAGGCCGGACCGTTCACCATCTTCGCCCCCACCAACGACGCGTTCGCGGCGATCGACGCAGCCACCCTGGCGGCGCTGATCGGCGATCCGAATGCGCTGCGCAGCCTGCTGCTCTACCACGTGGTGCCCGGTGGCTACGACGCCGGTTCGCTGGTCGACGGCACACTGCCCACGCTGAGCGGCGCTGCACTGGCCATCAGCCTGGCCGACGGGGTACGGGTGAACGGTGCTGCCGTCGTGGCAGCCGACATCCGGGCCTCGAACGGGATCATCCACGGCATCGACGCCGTGCTCCGTCCCATCACACCCGTCTGAGTCACGCGGGTCCGAGCCCCACGGTTCGGAGTCGGGTCAACTCGTCGGCCCAGTCCCGGAGCAGGTGCTGTTGAGCGCCTGCTTCGGGACCGGCCATGGGCCGATGCGCTGCCACGTGCGCCAGCGCGTCGTCGTGGGGCAACTCGATCTGCATCAACACCCCGGCAGCCACGGTGCCGGCTCGACCGATGCCGGCAGCGCAGTGCACGACTACCGTCTCACCGGTGGTCAACCGATCGGCGACCGTGCCCACGATGTCGGCGAATCGGTCCAACGGCGGGGCGCACAGATCGGGCACCGGGAACCAGGCCGCTTGCGCCGGTGCGTGCTGATCGAGCCAGGCCACGTAGGCCGGATAGCGATCGACGAGTTCGTGCCGCTCGGTGAGGCACACGACGAACGATGCCTGCACTGCATCGAGCAGTCGCTTGGGGTCGGGCCCGATGGCGTGCTTGCCGCACATCCACAGTCGCCCCGGCACCGTCGAGAGTGGGATCTCGTCGACACCACCATCCACCGAGCGGCCGCGCGGCCACCCCGGCGAGGCCGCTGTCACGGCACGAGCACTGTCTTGCCCGTGACTCGTCGCTGCAGTTGGTCGCCCAGCGCCCGGGCGGCCTCGGCGAACGGATAGGCCACCGGCTCGACCGGGTGCAGGTCGCCGCGCCCGATGGCGGCCACGACCTCGGCGAGCATCGCCGCGTTCTCGGCCTGATGGCGCGCCACCCAGCCACCCCAGTCGACACCCGTGACACGCCGGTTGCGGAGCAGCACGTGATTGGCCGGCAGTTGCGGAATGGCGCCCGACGCGAACCCGATGACCAGGAACTGGCCGTCGTCGCGCAGGGTGCGCAGCGACTGCTCGCCCAGCGCGCCGCCCACCGGGTCGTACACCAGGTCGACCCCGTCGGCGGGTTGCTCGCCACCGAGTTCGGCCAGCAACTCGCGAGTACGGGTCTTCACGTCCTCGCTGCTGGTGTCGATGGTGGCCACGGCACCGTGGGCGACCGCTACCGCACGCTTGTCGGCACTCGATGCAGCGGCGATGACCTGCAGGCCCATCGCCCGACCGACATCGACCGCGGCGAGGCCCACGCCGCCGCCGGCACCCAGCACCAGCAGCCATTGCCCCGCCTGGGCACGCGCCCGGTGGTGCAGCGCGAACCATGCAGTCATGTAGCTCTGCGTGAAGGTGGCTGCCTGCCCGTCGGTGAGCGCCTCGGGCGTGCGCATCACCCGCCGCGCGTCGAGCACCACCTCGCTGACGAATCCGCCGAACCCGACGTTGGCGAACACCCGGTCGCCAACGCCGAAGCCCGTCACCTCGGCCCCTACTTCGGCGATACGTCCAGCCACCTCGTTGCCGGGCGTGAACGGCACCGGCGGCTTGATCTGGTACAGCCCCTGCACGATGAGGCCGTCGACGAAGTTCACCCCCGCGGCCGTCACCTCGATGCGCACCTCACGCAGCCCGCACGGTGGCGAGGGCCGCTCGTCGACTTTGAGCAGTTCGAGCGGACCGAAAGCAGAACAACTGACCACGCGCATGAGTGCACCGTACTGGCATGCTGGTGCCCGATGCGGCTCGAACCGTTCACCCTCGCCGGCCGTCATGTGGTGCTCGAACCCCTCACATCGGCTCACGCCGAAGTGCTGCTGGCAGCCGCCGACGTCGACCGGTCGTCGTACGGCTACACGCTGGTGCCGGCAGACCTCGACACGATGCACGGCTACATCGAGTCGCTGCTCGCCGCCGCACACAGCGACACTGCGGTCCCCTTCGTCCAGCGAGTGGCCGGTAGCGGCGAGGTGGTGGGCTGCACCCGCTTCCTCGACCTGCGCTGGTGGAGCGGCCGGCCCACGCCCGATGAGGCCGAGATCGGCGGCACCTGGCTACGCGCCGACGTACAGCGCACCGCCGTGAACACCGAGGCGAAACTGCTGCTGCTGTCGCACGCGTTCGAGGTGTGGCAGGTGCACCGCGTGGCCATCTGCACCGACGCCCGTAACGAACGCAGCCGTACCGCCATCGCCCGGCTCGGCGCACAGTTCGAAGGCGTGCTGCGCAACCACCGCCCCGCCGCCGGTCACGCCGTACCGCCGGGTAGCGCCCGCGACACTGCGGTGTTCTCGATCGTGGCCTCCGAGTGGCCCACGGTGCGCGAGGGGTTGCGGGCCCGCCTCGTCACCGCCTGAGGTGAGGCGTCAGCGGTCGTGCGAGAGACGGCCGACCACCACCACCACGGCCCCGGCCACCGCCGTGGTGATCGCCAGACACACCAGCGTGGCCCAGGGCAGTGCCGCCGCTCCGCCGCGGTCGAGCAGCCACCCGGTGAGCAGCGGTAGCAGCAGGCCACCCACGCCCGATGCAGCGACGATGCGCGACGTGGCCTTGCCCGACAGGCGGAGGCGTTCGTCGACGTACGCCATCATCGTCGGGTACTGCGGGCCCAGCGCCAGACCGAGGACACCGCACGCCACCCACACACCGACACCATCGCCCCACACCACGAGCGCTGCGGCGGCCACCACCGACACCACGCACGAACCCAACACGAGCGTCACCAGGGTGAGTCGGCTTGCGAGCACGATGCCGAGCAGCCGACCGAGGGTGAACCCGGCCAGGAACATCGACGCGAACAGCCCGGGACCGTTCACCCCGCCGAGCGACTCGACCTCGGCGTAGGTGGGAGCCCAGCCGAGGAATGTCACCTCGCTGCCCACGTAGAGGAAGTAGAAGAGGCACACGAGCGCCAGTGGAAGGGCCGTGGTCGCCACACCGGTCGTGTCGGCGGTGGAGGCCCGACGCCGAGGCACCTCGGTGCCGCGCAGCAGCGCCACTACTGCCGCAGCACCGACCACCAGCGCCACGCCGACCCACACCAGGCTGTCGGTCGACGAGATCGACCACGCCACCAGCAACGGAGTGGCCAGGGCGCCGATGCCGAAGCACAGGTGTAGCGCGTTGAGGGTGGAACCGATGCGTTCAGGGCGCTGACTCCACACCACGAGCGTGTTGCCACCCACATCGATCACCCCGCCGGCCGCGCCGAGAAGGGCGAACAGCAGCACAACGACGGCGAATGTCGTCGACCACGCCACCGCGAACACGGCCGCGACACCCAACACGAAGGCCCCGAGGAGCAGTCGATGGCCACCACCCCGATCGAACGGCCGACCCGCGGCGAACGAGGCGACGATGTAGCCGATCGACCCGCCGCTCAGCACCAAGCCGCTGGCGGCGATGCCCACACCAGTTCGGTCGCGCAGCCAACCGAGCGCCGGCCCGTTGATGCTGAGCAGCATGCCGAGCACGATGAAACTGGCCAGATAGCCGGCGACGGGCGCCTTCACTGCAGAAGGTCGTTCATCGGTTGCCGCCTGCACGCGCCGATCGTAGGCGACCGACCGCGGTCGGCAGCACTTCCCCACCCGAGTGTCGGTACATCCGTACTCGGGCTGACGAGTGCGTTACCTGACGGTGAACGGGCAACAGTAAGGTCGCCACCTGTGCGGGCAGTTGTCATCGTGGTGCACCCCGATTCGGGGAGCTTCAGCCATGCTGTCGCGCGTCAGGCCGAGGCGTCGCTCAGCAGCAGCGGTCACACCGTGACCGTGCACGATCTCTATGCCGAAGGCTTCCGGCCCGCCATGTCGATCACCGAGCGGCAGGCCTACCACTCGCCCGAGCCGATCATCTCCGGCGAGGTGGCCCAGCATGTGGCCGACATCCGCGCCGCCGACATGCTCGTGTTCGTCTACCCCACCTGGTGGAGCGGCCTGCCGGCGATGCTGAAGGGCTGGCTCGACCGGGTGATGCTGCCCGGCGTGGCCTTCCGCTTCGACGACTCGAACCACGTGCAGCCCGGGCTCACCAACGTGAAGCGACTCGTCGGCATCTCCACCTACGGGTCGCGCTGGCTCTACGTGAAGCTCATCAACGACAACGGACGGCGCACCCTGCTGCGCACCGTGCGATTGAGCACCGGTCTGCGCACGCGCAGCACCTGGATGCCGCTGTACCGCATGGACACGGCCAGCACCGCTCGACGCGAGGCGTTCCTGCGCAGGATCGACCGGAAGATGCGGGCGTTGTGAACGTCTTCGTCGTGTACTGCCACCCCGACCGCGAGTCGCTGGCCGGGACTGCGCTCGAACGTGTGATGGCCGGCCTGCAACAGGGCGGACACTCGATCCGGCTGAGCGACCTCTACGCCGACGGTTTCGACCCCGCACTCTCCGCCGCCGAGCGCGCCAACCAACTCGTCGACCATCGCGAGCACCCCGAGGTCCGCGCGGATCTACAGGAATACATCGACAACCTCACCTGGTGCGACACACTTGTGCTCGTCTACCCCACCTGGTGGGGTGGGCAGCCGGCGATGCTGAAGGGCTGGTTCGACCGGGTGTGGGTGACGGGCGTGGTGTACGAGGCGCCCGCAGGCAAGAACCGCATCACGTCGCTGCTGCACAACGTGCAGCGCATCGTGGTGGTCACTACGCACGGCTCGCCGAAGCGGGTGAACGCACTGCAGGGCGAACCCGGCAAGCGCACCGTCACCCGTTCGCTACGCGCCCTGTGCAACCGCTGGTGCCGAACCGACTGGATCTCCCTCTACGACGTCGACCGGGCCACACCCGACGACTGTCGCCGCTTCCTCGACCGCGTGGAACGCCACATGGCGACGATGCGCACGAGGCGTCAGGCGAAGGCCCCGGCGTAGGCGCCGTCGGGGTTGCCGTTCGACACCACGCCGCCCGCGACCTCGTTGGTGATGACCACCTGCGACACCGGTGCGTCGACGCTGAACGGCTCGATGTCGGGTGCCGGACCGATGACGCCCAGCGAGATGACCTGCTCGCCGATGACGCCCCACAACTGATAGGTGCGGTCCGACGACAGGGCGGGCAGCCCCGACACGACCAGGAACCCGTGGCCGTCCTGGTCGATGATCGCCTCGCCCACGACGGTGCCGTCGGCACCCTGCAGCGACGTGATCTGCGACTCGCGATCGGCCCGAGCCTCGGCAACGGCGGCTGCCAGCGGCGACTCGCTGCGATCGGTACGCACCGACGACACCACCACGATGGCGACGACTGCAGCCGCGGCCGACGCCACCGCCCACGCAGCAGCCGAACTCATCCACCGGCGACGTGAAGGCCGAGCGCTGCCGCCCGTCGCCTGCTCGGTACGAGCCTGATCGAGCGACATCACCTCAGCGAGGCGGCCCATCGGCGCGGGTGCGGGCTCGTCGAGTTGCGCAGCGATGCGATCCCACAGGCCCTCAGGGGCGGCCGTACCGGTCCAGGCCAGCAGGGTGGCAACCTCGCGGTGCTCAGCCACTTCCTGACGGGCGCGTGGGTCGACGAGGAGGTATTCCTCGATGGCCTGTCGTTCTTCGTCGGACACCGCATCGAGCGCATACGCTCCGAGCAGTTCGTCGAGTTCGTTCCTTTCGATGCTCACGCGTCCACCACCGTCACACCGAGCGCCGTCAGTTCGACGCGTAGCCGTTTGAGTCCCGTCCGGATTCGGCTCTTCACTGTGCCCTCCGCTTCACCGAGTTCCATGGCGACCTCGCGGTAGGTGCGCCCACCGAAATAGGCCAGCTCCACAGCTGCACGCTCACCGGGTTGCAGCGTCGCAAGAGCATGCCGCACCTGCGACGCCATGGTGAGGTCCCACACCTCGTGATCGAGGTCGTACCCCGACTCAGCGGTGCGCCGGGCGTCGCCCTCCTCGCGGCGGCGGCGCGACGCATCGGCGCGCAGCACGTCGACCGCGCGGCCGTGTGCATGAGCCAGGAGGTAGCTGCGCAGCGTGCCGCGGGCCGGATCGAAGCGCTCGGGCTGGTTCCACAGGCGCAGGAACACCTCCTGCACGATCTCCTCCGCCTTGGCGTGATCGCCGAGCAGGCGGCGCGCCAGACCGAACACCGCACCCGCATGCCGCCGGTAGGCCTCCGCGAGCGCGTCGTGCTGATACCGGGCCATCGCCAGGACCAGGCCCGCATCTGACACCATCGACTGATCATCGCGCACGACGGTTCTACGGAGCCGTACGCAGCCCGGATGAATGATTTCTCTCGATCAGGGGAAACGTTCGAAACGGGTGATCGTCTCGACGTGGTGGGTGTGCGGGAACAGGTCGAGCACGGTGGTGCCTGCGTGGCGATACCCCAGGCCTGCGAGCAGCGTGGCGTCACGCGCCATCGACACAGGGTCGCAGCTCACCAGCACCAGCACCGGGGCCGAGCACCCGGCAACCACCGCCGCCGCCTCCGCCCCGAGGCCGCTGCGTGCAGGGTCGGCGATCACCACGTCGGCGGCCGTTGGAGCCCACTGCTCGACGGCCGACTCGGTGACGGTGGCCGAGCGACCGGCGAGGTTGACGCGGGCGTCGGCGCAGGCACTCGCCGAGCCCTCCACCAGGGTCACGTGCGCCGAGACGGGCACCACCGTTGCGGCGAACAGCCCCACACCCCCGTAGGCATCGACCACGTGCCCCGCCGAGGCGAGTTCGGGGGCAGCCGCACCCACCGCATCGACCAGCAGACCCGCGGCCTCGGGGCCGCTCTGGAAGAACGACGCCGCGCTCACCTGCAGCGACACGCCACGCACCTCCTCCACCACCGTGGCGTCGGGGCCGCACGCGACGTGGGCCGGCATGCTGCGCACCCGCGCAGTCGTAGGTTGCCACCAGACGCTCGCCTCACCCGATGCCACACCGACGCGCAGCGACACCTCGTCGGCAGCCTCGATGCGAACGATACCGAGCATCGACGCGAGCGCCGGATGGGCTACCGCACAGTCGCTGATCGTGACCGTGTCGTTGCTGCGCGGACGACGCAATGCCGGGCGAGCGTCGGCATCGACTGCGAACCGCATCGAGGTGCGGTATGCCCACGGCGACACCGCTGCACCCACCTCCACCGCAGCGTCGGGCAGTCGGGCCGTGCGCCGCAGCGCGTCGCGCACCACCCCAGCCTTCCACTGCAGTTGTGCACTCGGCTCGATGTGTTGCCAATCGCAGCCACCGCACCCCAGCGCCAACGCAGGGCACGGCGGCGCGACGCGGTGTTCCGATGGTTCGACCACCCGCACCAGCCGGGCTCGAGCGAAGTCGCGCTTGGCCTGCACCACCACGGCCTCTACCCGCTCGCCGGGCAGGGCACCGGGCACGAACACCACTCGGCCGTCAGCGAGGTGGGCCAGTCCGTCGCCCCCGGCGACGAGTCGTTCGATCTCGAGGCCGACGGGGGATGAGGATGCCCGAGGAGAGCGCGGCGCCGAGGTCACCGCGCCAGAGTAGGGCCGACTACCCTCGCCGCCGTGCCCGGTACAGAACCTGCCTCCCCCGCCACCGCCGTCACCGCAGGCGGTCACCGACCGATCGAGATCGCTCCCAGCGTGTTGCCTGTCGACTTCAGCCGCCTCGGCGATGCCGTCGCCGAGCTCGAGGCAGCCGGCGTCGACCGCATCCAGTGGGACGTGATGGACGGGCAGTTCGTGCCCAATCTCACGTTCGGCCCGGCCATCATCGCCTCGGCCCGTCGGCACACCAGCCTGCCGTTCGAGGCCCATCTGATGGTGCTCGACCCCGATGCGATGGCGGCCGAGTACGTGTCGGCCGGTTGCTCGCGTCTCATCGTCCATGCCGAGGCATGCCCTCACCTGCATCGCACGTTGGCCAACATCGCCGCGCTCGGCGCCACCGCCGGGGTGGCGCTGAACCCGGCCACACCCGCCAGCGCCGTGGCGCACGTGCTCGATCTCGTCGACATGGTGCTGGTGATGACCGTGAACCCGGGCTTCGGCGGGCAGCAGTACATCGCAACGATGGAACCCAAGATCCGCGAGGTGCGCGCCATGATCGAGGCGGCGGGCCTGGCCGAGCAGATCGACCTCGAGGTCGACGGCGGCATCGGTCCGTCCACCGTGGAGGCCGCTGCGGGTGCCGGCGCCAACGTGCTCATCGCCGGCAGTGCACTGTTCCGCGACCCCGATGGCCTCACCCACGCGGTCACCGATCTGCGCGCCCGCGCCGAACGTGCCTTCCGCCGCAGCTGAGCGGGGCGCGCCGGCGGGTGCGCTCAGCGCAGGTCACGCAGCGTGCGGCCGAGCGCGAACACCACGTGCTTCATCGCCACCAGACCGAGCATCACGAGCAACGCGGCACCGAGCGGCTGCAGCACGGCGCGCAACACCATCCAGGTCTTGCCGCTGAGCGGTGCCAGCACACCCGACTCGACGTCGGATCCGTCGATGTTCAGGGTGCGCACCGGGTCGTCGATGGTGGGGCACGCCACCTCCGACGAGTTCACCCCCGCCACCTCGCTGCCGCCGAAGATGGGCGCCGGTTCGCGCACCGTCGACACCAGCGCTCGCCGATCGACGTCGATACCCGTACCCACGATGTACTGCGCTCCGTCGACCAGGAACCGCACCTCATCGCCGAAGTACACGTCGACCTGACCGCCGAGCGCGAAGCCCTCGAGCGACCCCGAGCGAAGTCGATCGACCGAGAAACGTGCCGTCGTGGCGTCGCGCACTGCGAGCGTGCCGACGAAGACCGACTGCTCGATGGGCGGCGCAGCGCATCCGGCCGGCAGCGGAATGACACGTGTCGACGCGGTGTCGATAGCCGCGTCGATCGCCGGCAGCATCGGCACCGGCACCGGATCGGGCAAGTCGCCCGCAGCTGCCGACAGCGGGGCCAGCCCCAGCACGGCCACCATGCCGCTCGCCGCCACGGCAAGGCGGCGCAGCAGCGGCAGCGCGACGGACTGGTTCACCCGGCTCACGCTAGTGAGCACGGCGGGCGATACGGGGTCAGCGCCCCTGGAAGCGCGGTTCGCGCTTGGCGACGAAGGCCGCCATGGCCTCCATCGTGTCGGTGGTGGAGAAGTTCACCGTCTGGGCGGCACCCTCGTCGTCGAGCGCTTCTTCGAGGGTGACGTGCATCGAGTTGTTGAGCATCCGCTTCGTCATCGCCAGTGCGATGGGCGGCCCGGCCGCCAGCCGACGGGCCCAGTCGTCGACGAACGCATCGAGTTCGGTGTCGTCGACCACCCGGTTGACCAGGCCGATCCGCTCGGCCTCGGCAGCATCGATGATGTCGGCGAACAGGGCCAGTTCCTTGGCACGGTGCATCCCCACCAGGCGCGGCAGCACCCACGTTCCGCCGTAGTCGACCGACAGACCTCGCCGGGCGAAGATCTCCGAGAACCGGGCCGTGTCGGCCGCCACCACCAGGTCGCAACCGAGCGCCATGTTGCATCCGGCGCCCACGGCAACGCCGCGGACCTTGGCGATGATGGGCTGGGGCAGGCGGGCCTGGGCCAGGCAGACGGTGCTGACATGGCGCATCGCCGCCAACTGGTGCCGGCCGGGACCGCCTGCACCGCCGCCCGTGAGGTCGGCACCCGAACAGAACGCCCCGCCGGCACCGGTGAGCACCACCACCCGGTCGTCGCTCGAGTCACCGATCTCGCGGAACGTGGCGAGCAGTTCGTCCCACATCACCGCGTTGATGGCGTTCTTCTTCTCCGGCCGGTTCAAGGTGATGGTGACGACACCGTCAGCCCGCTGCACATCGATGGTTTCCACGTCGTCCGACGATACTGGTGCCATGGGATTCGACCCGAACCGCAGGCGTGTGCACCGCCGCTCCGACTACCTCTTCGTCGCCGCCGCCGTGGTGGCCGTGGTGGTACTGCTCGCCTGGACCGTATTCGGCTGAGCCGAGCAGGGCTATGCCCGTCAGAACGCCGCCTCGAACACCTCCACCCGCGTTCCGGTGATGGCCACCACGTCGAAGCGCACCGGACACGACACGCCCACGCCCGCCGCCGCCTGTTCGGCCAGCCACCGTGCGGCCAGCCGCCGCACACGGCGCTGCTTGCGATGATCGACCGCCAGGGCCGGCGACCCGTAGCGATCGCTGGCCCGAGCCTTCACCTCCACGAACACCACCAGTGCCTCACGCGCCACCACAAGGTCGATCTCGCCGTCGGCACAGCGCCAATTACGCGCCACCACCTCGTAGCCGCGCGCCCGGTACCACCGCGCTGCTTCGTCTTCACCCCATCGGCCACGGGCCTGTCGGGCTAGATCGGCAGGTCGCCGCCCGGCAGTTCCTCGACGTTGACGTCCTTGAAGGTCATCACCCGCACCTTGGGGACGAATCGGCTCTTGCGGTACATGTCCCAGACCCATGCGTCGGTCAACTCCACCTCGATCAGTGGGCGAGCGGTGTCACCGGTGACAGTGAGTTTCACATCGTTCGCCAGGTAGAACCGGCGCTCGGTCTCGACGGCGTAGCGGAACATGCCCGCGACGTCTTGATACTCGTGCGCGAGTTGGAGCTCGCGTTCGGCCTCGAAGTTCTCGAGATCGTCAGAGCTCAACGCGGGTGTCCGTTCGACACCGGGGAAGGAACCGACGCGAGGCTCAGGCCTCGCGCTTTTCCTTGATCTTGGCGGCCTTGCCCGAGCGATCGCGCAGGTAGTACAGCTTGGCGCGACGCACGTCGCCCTTCTTCAGCACCTCGAGCTTGGCCACCGTGGGGGTGTGCACCGGGAAGGTGCGCTCGACACCCACGCCGTAGCTGACCTTGCGGACCGTGTAGGTCTCGGACAGGCCGCTGCCCTGGCGACGGATGATGTTGCCCTGGAAGATCTGGACACGCTCTTTGTTGCCCTCGACCACCTTCACATGCACCTTCACCTCATCGCCGGGGCCGAACTCGGGGAGGTCGGTGCGGAGGGACTGGTTGTCGATGAGATCGGTGGACTTCATGGCGCGAACATCCTGCTGGCCGAGGAGTGGGAACGTCTAAGGATAGGGGACGGAGGGGAACTCTTCCAACAGGCGCTGTTCGGCCGATGTGAGCCCACCTCGTGCGTCGATCAGATCGGGGCGGTACCGCAGCGTGCGGTGCAGGCCCTGCGCCGTGCGCCACCGGGCCACACGGCCGTGGTCGCCGCTGCGCAACACCTCGGGCACCTCCCAGCCGCGGAACTCGGCCGGCCTCGTGTACTGAGGTTCCTCGAGCAGGCCGTGCTCGCCGAAACTCTCGGTGACGGGGCTGACGGCGTTGCCCATCGCCCCCGGCAGCAGACGGGCAACGGCCTCGATGACCAGGCACGCAGCCACCTCGCCGCCGCTGAGCACCACATCGCCCACGCTGAGTTCGCCGTCGACGAGATGCTCGCGCACCCGGTGGTCGATGCCCTCGTAGCGGCCGCACAGCAGGCTGAACCCGCCCGACTCGCCCTCGGCGGTAGCGGCCAACTCCTCGGCCATCGCCTGGTCGAAGCGTCGGCCGCCGGGGCCGAGCAGGTACAGCGGCCGGGGCGGCTGCGCAGCGTCGACGGAGGCGAAGATCGGCTCGGGCTTCATCACCATTCCGGCACCGCCCCCGAACGGCGTGTCGTCGACGCTGCGATGCACGTCGGTGGTGTGCTCGCGCAGGTCGTGCAGCCGCAGGTCGAGCAAACCGGCACCACGGGCCTTGCCCAGCAGGCTCTCGGCGCAGAAGTCGTCGACCAGGTTCGGGAAGATGGTGAACACGTCGACGCGCACGGCGTGCAAGCCTAGGGCGATGCTGTTCCACATCGCCGACGCGGGCCGTTGGCTCGACGCACGAGCCTCGGGCGTGTACACCGCCTCCACCATCGGCATGGAGTTGGCCGATGTCGGCTTCATCCACCTCTGCACCGACGCCCAGGTGCCCGGGGTGCTCGACCGCTTCTACCGTGGCGTGCCGAACCTGGTGCTGCTTCACGTCGACGAGTCGCTCGTCGCCTCGCCCGTGGTGTTCGAACACGTGGGTGACGCACCCGAGCCCTTCCCCCACCTGTACGGCCCGCTCCCCTGCTCGGCCGTCTCCGCAGTCGAACCACTGCTGGCTCGCCCGTAGGACGCAGGCTGTCAGCCGAGGAGGTCGAACAGGCCTTCGGGCGTGTCGACGTGGATGATGCCGTCGGCCAGGCGGACCACGAAGATGTTCGGCACCAGATGCCCCGTGTCGAGTTCGAGCAGGTCGTTCGCCGGGTTGTCGATCACCGCGATGCAGATGCCCCGATCGATTCCCTCGGCATCGACGACGTGCGCGCCGATGAGGTCGTGCACCCACAGTGCATCGGGGTCGTCGACCGGTTCGGCCCACAACGAGCGACCGTTCATCGACTCGGCGGCCGTGCGATCGGCCACTTCCTCGAACTGCACCACCCATTTGCGTTCGGGCTGGCGACGGGCCGACACGACCGTGAGCCACTGCCGTCCGTCGAACAACCGCGCCCCGGGTTCGAGGCGTTCGGTGCGATCGGAGTCGAGGCGCACCACCAGTGCACCTTTCACACCATGGGCCCGGCTGATGCGGCCCACTTCGAGCAGCCCGTCGGGCACGGTCACGGCGCTGGGTCAGTCGGCGAAGTCGACGTCGACCTCGACGCCGTCGCGCACTGCTGCGGCACGCACGACGGTGCGAATACTCTGAGCAGTACGACCGCGGCGGCCGATGACACGGCCGAGGTCGCCATCACCCACGGTGACCTCGAGGCGGACCCTGTTTCGACCGGGCGTGCTCTCGATGCGCACGGCATCGGGCTGATCGACCATGGAGGTGACGATGTGGTGCAGGACTGCGACCGCTATGGGGGCCGTCAACTCCTCGGTGTCGGCGCTCATGCCGCTGTCACTTGGCGGCCTTGGCGGCGGCGAACGCCTCCCAGGCGCCCGACACCTCGAGCAGCTTCTTCACCCGCTCGGTGGGCTGAGCGCCCTCCATCAGCCACTTCACGGCCTTGTCGCTGTCGATCGAGATGGTCGACGGCTCGGTGCGCGGGTTGTAGGTGCCGATGATCTGGATGAAGCGGCCGTCGCGGGCCGCACGGCTGTCGGCCGCGACAACGCGATACTGCGGCTGCTTCTTCTTGCCAACTCGGGTGAGGCGAAGCTTCACTGCCATGCGGTCATGCACTCCTTGCGAAATCCAACCGTGCGAGGATAGCGGCCAGAACGGCATCCGCGCACGTCCGTGAACGACATCGGCTAACGCGACCCGGGGAATCCACCCGGAAGGCCGGGCATTCCGGGCATTCCGGGCGGAAGACCGGGCATACCACCCATCCCGGGCATGCCGGGCATGACGCGGCCACCCTTGCCCTTCTTGCCCTTCTTGCCGGGTTTGCCCATGCCCATGGCCCCCATGCGCTTCATCATCTTCTGCATCTCGCTGAACTGTTTCACCAGGCGGTTCACCTCGGCGACGGTGGTGCCGCTGCCGGAGGCGATGCGCGCTCGGCGGCTGCCGTTGATGATCTCGGGCTTACGCCGCTCGAGCGGGGTCATCGAGCGAATGATGGCCTCGACCGGCTTGAGCTGGTCGTCGCCGATCTCGGCGCCCTTCAACTCCTTCGGCATACCCGGCATCATGCCGAGCACGTTGCCGAGCGGGCCCATCTTCTTCAACTGCTGCATCTGCTCGAGGAAGTCGTCGAGGGTGAACTCGCCCTCGAGCAGTTTCTCGGCGGCCGCCTCGGCCTGATCCTTCTCGAAGGCCTGCTCGGCCTGCTCGATGAGGGTGAGCATGTCGCCCATGCCCAGGATGCGGCCGGCCATGCGGTCGGGGTGGAATTGCTCGAACTCGCTGATCTTCTCGCCCGTAGAGGCGAAGGCGATGGGGCGGCCGATGACTTCTTTCACGCTGAGCGCCGCACCGCCGCGGGCATCGCCGTCGAGCTTCGACATGATGACACCGTCGATGGCGAGGGTCTGGTGGAACGCCTCAGCCACGCCCACCGCGTCTTGGCCGGTCATCGCATCGATGACGAGGAAGGTGTAGTCGGGCTGCACCGTAGTGCTGATGCGGCGCACCTGCTCCATCATCTCGGCGTCGATCGCCAGGCGGCCTGCCGTGTCGACGATGACCACGTCGCGGCCGAGACGGCGGGCCTCGGCCACACCGCGGCCGGCGGTGGCGACCGGGTCGCCCGGTTCGCTGAACACCGGCACGTCGATCTGGCGGCCCAGCGTGCGCAACTGCTCGACGGCGGCGGGGCGCTGCAGGTCGGCACCCACCAGCAATGGTTGACGTCCCTGGCTCTTGAACCAGCGGGCCAGCTTGGCCGAGTTGGTGGTCTTGCCCGAACCCTGCAGACCGGCCATCAGCACCACGGTGGGCGGACGGCTGGCGTAGGTGATCTTCAGCGTCTCGCCGCCCAGCATGGCGGTGAGTTCGGCGTTGACGATCTTCACCACCTGCTGGCCCGGATCGAGTGCCTGGCTGCGGGCCACGCCCACCGCCTGGTCGCGGATGCGGGCCACCACGTTGCGCACCACACCCACGTTCACGTCGGCCTCGAGCAGCGCCGTGCGGATCTCTTTCAAGACCTCGTCGACATCGGCCTCGCTGAGGCGGCCCTTGCCACGGATCTTCTTGATGACGCCTTCGAGGCGTGACGACAGCGAATCGAACATGGTGCCGTCAGGCTACCCATCCTGCCGCGATGAGCGATGTGCGCACCGGGAGCGCACACCGCTCATCGCAGGGGTGGGTCAGCCTCCGACGGGCACCGTGTCGGGCGGCAGCGTCTCGTACACCGTCGTGTCGACGACGACCAGCGTCGTGGCGGGGGGCAGCATGTCGGGTTGGGCCTGCTGGATGAACTCGTCGGGCACGGCCAGCACGCTGTAGATGCCACCGTCGGTCGACTGGAACGTGTAGCCGGGCAGCAGCCAGATGGTGCCGTCGTCGGCCCACATCATCTCCAGGCTCGGCGCCGGGTCGGTGAGGGTGACGACGATGGGCGTCGTGTCGATCGTGATCGTGTCGGGCGGCAGCGGCTCGATAGGCGCAAGGGTGCCGACGGGCGGGGGTGCTGCGACTGCCGGTTCGGTGAGCGCGCCGTCGGACGCAACGCCCGCCGAGGCCGGGTCGACGCTGCTCCTTGCTGCTGGCATCGGATACATCCACCAGTTCGACTGGTCGTTCAGGCGCTGCACGGCGGCCTCGACGCCGATGCGGGGGTAGTCGTCGCCCCGCAGCGGGCTGGCCAGGTAGCCGCTCGCCCAGGTGACGGCTCCCTCGGCGCCGAAGCCCACCGACATGCTGAGCGACGTGCGCATGCCGTCGAGGACGAGGTACGCGTTCACGTTCGCGCCCCACTCGTCGGCGTACGTCTCGAACTGGTACGAGCCGAGGTCGATGCCCAGCGACTCGAACAGGGCGCGGGCCTTGGCGTCGGCCTCGGCCATGGTGGGCACGTTGGCCGGCGGCTGCGGCTCTGGGCAGGGTTCGGGCACGAAGCCCGGATCGGAGACGGCCGGGTCGACGAGCACCGTGTCGACGGGCTCAGGGGCGACGAGCACCGTGGTACCGGTGACCGCTGGGTCGGCGGGGGCAGCGCCTGCGTCGACGGGCATCGGGTCGATCGCAATGCCGCAGTTGGGGGCCGACATGAAGGGGGTGGGGCCCGGGCTGTACCACCAGCCGAGCATGCTGTCGGAGCCGACGTAGAGCGTGGGGCCCGAGTAGTCGTCGGGGCCCACCATGAGGCCGCCACCCTGGTCGGCGGGCAGCGTGCGCACCTCGCCCTCCACACCGAGGGCCTTGGCCACCGCGGCCACCTGCTCGGGGCTGGCCACCGCACCCGCGGGGAAGTACCACGAGCGGGCGGGAGCGGTGAGATCGGGGGCCGTACCGCCGAACACGTACTCGATGCTCATCGGCATCATCATCTTGCCCGCCTCGCTGGGCATCGAATCCGACGCCGCACTGGCCAGGCCACCGCCACCGGAGCCGACGAGGCGGAGCACGGCCGGCCCCTCGGCCGATATCACCGTGGTGACCGCCGACGACGACGAGTCGGTGGGCGACCCGCACGCAGAGAGACCGACGAGGAGTGCGGCGCCGACGAGCGCCATCCGGCGGGAGGTGAGGGTGTGTCGCATATCTCTTCCGACGACTGCGGGGGGATCCAGGTTCCCGCCGCAGGAGGATTTGTCAGGACTCGGCGAAGAGGGCGTCGATGAACGATGCCGGGTCGAACTCGACAAGATCGCCGATGGTTTCGCCCAGACCCACCAGCTTCACAGGGATACCGAGTTCGGTCTCGATGGCGAACACGATGCCGCCCTTGGCGCTGCCGTCGAGTTTGGTGAGCACCACCCCGGTGAGCCCAGTGCCCTCGACGTCGAGCGCATCGCCGAACTCGCGGGCCTGGGTGAGGCCGTTCTGCCCCGTGGTGGCGTCGATGACGAGCAGCACCTCGGTGACCCGGCCCGGCCCCTTGCCGGCCACACGGCGCACCTTGCGCAACTCGTCCATCAGGTTCGACTTGGTGTGCAGTCGGCCGGCGGTGTCGGCCAGCACCACGTCGAGATTGCGGGCACCGGCGCGCTGGATGCCGTCGAAGATGACCGAACTGGGGTCGCCGCCCTCGGCGCCGCGAACGAAGTCGGCGCCGCTGCGCTCGGCCCAGGTGGCCAACTGTTCGGCGGCCGCAGCGCGGAACGTGTCGCCCGCCGCCATCAGCACACTGCGCCCGAGGGCCGCCTGCTGGGCACCCACCTTGCCGATGGTGGTGGTCTTGCCCACCCCGTTCACGCCGACGAAGAGCCACACGTTGGGCGAGCCGGCATCGCCGGGCACCAGGTGCAACTGCCGATCGGCGCCGTCGAGGCGGGCGGTCATCTCGGCACGCAACGCGTCGAGCAACGCACCCGGATCGGTGATCTCCTTCGCCTTCACCCGGGCCCGCAGCCCGCCAAGCAACTCGTCGGTGACGCGCACCCCAACGTCGGCCCGCAGCAGTGCCTCTTCGAGTTCGTCCCACGTCTGATCGGTGATGCCGGCCCGGCCGCGGATGCCGACGAACGCACCGGTGAGCGCGGCGCGGGCCTTGCCCATCCGCAAGCGGAACGACGGCCGCTCGATGTCGGCCAGTTCCTCGTGTCCGCCGACGAGTCCGTCGAGTTCGTCTGCCTGCTCGACGTCGGCCTGGTCGGCCTGTTCGTCGACATCGACGGGCCGTGGCGGGCGCACCATCTCCGACGTGCGGTCGGGCAGCAACTCGACCGATGCGGCAGGCGGGGCGAGTTCGGGGGTGCTGCGACGGCGGCCGAGCAGCACCACGCCCAGGCCGAACACCAGCACGACGACGATGAGAACGATGTAGATCGCGGGATCCATGGTGCCCAGCACGCTACTCAGCGCGCTGCGCTCCCCACCGCGTCGTCGCTCAGGCGCTGCGCCAACCAGGCCAGCGGGATCGACACGATCATCACGAAGGTGGCGAGAACATTCACCAACGGCACGTTCTGCGGTCGGCTGAAGTTGCCGAGGATCCACTGCGGCAGGGTGATGAATCCCGATCCGGCTGTGAACGTGGTGACCACGATCTCGTCGAAACTGAGGGCGAACGCCAAGATGCCGCCCGCCAAGATGGCGGAGCGCATCAGCGGAAACGTGATGTAGCGGAACGTCTGCGAGCCGTGTGCACCGAGGTCGGCCGCAGCTTCGAGCAGGTTGGGTGCCGAGCGACGCAGGCGGGCGATGACGTTGTTGTATGCCACCACCACGCAGAACGTGGCGTGGGCGATGACGAGCGAGTGGAAGCCGAAGCCCACCTTGAACGAGAACAGGCCGAGGTCGATGGTGCGCGAGAACGTGTTCTGGAGGGCGATACCGGTGACGATGCCGGGCAGCGCGATGGGCAGCACCAGCAGGAACGACACGGCGTTCTTGCCGAAGAACGAGAAGCGGGCCATCGCCATGGCGGCCAGCGTGCCGAGGATGAGGGCGATGACCGTGGCCACCAGTGCCACCTTCACCGAGTTGAGCAGCGCCTCGCGCGGCCCCTCGGCCTCCCACGCCTTGCTCCACCACTCGGTTGTGTAGCCACGCCACCCGGGCCAGGCCACCGACTTGGCCGGGTTGAAACTGAGCCGGGCCACGACGAGCAGCGGCAGGTAGAGGAACGCCAGTGTCGCCACGGTGAACAGCAGCAGGCTGAGGCGGGAGAAGCGGGACAGACGCATGGTGGATCAGAGGTTGTCGAAGGCCCCGAGGCGCTTCATGACGACGAGGTA
>JBAXSU010000239.1:0-4077 GCA_037130535.1 Actinomycetota bacterium | reverse complement strand
GGACGGGCCTTCGCCCGCCTCAGATTAGGTGTCCGTCATTCAGGGGGAACTCCAGGACGACGATGGGCACGCCAACCCATCGTCATGCTCATCAACAACCTCGACATCCGCATCATCCACGCCACCACCGGCGAAGTCCTGCGAACCCTCACCCTCAACCCCGAACGCCGCTACCAACCACTCACACCAACCCCAAAACGACAAACGACCGAACCCTGACGGGGGTTCAGTCGTTTCCGATGTCTCGCGACATCACACTCGTGTCGAAGGGGGGACTTGAACCCCCACGCCCTTACGGGCACTAGCCCCTCAAGCTAGCGCGTCTGCCTATTTCGCCACTTCGACGTGGTCCGACGCGAACGCCGGGATGGAGAGGTTACCCGTTGGTGCTCAGCGCACCAACAAGAAGCCCAGCGCGATGACCGTGGTGATCCACACCAGCGCGAACACCGTGGTGATGCGGGTGAGGTTGCGTTCGGCAGCTGCCGAACCGAGGGCCGTCGTCATGCCACCGCCACCGAGCATGTCGGACAGACCACCGCCACGGCCGCTGTGCATGAGCACACCGCCGATCATCCCCACCATCGACAGCAGGTTGAGGATGACCATCAGGATCATGATGAAGTCGCGCACGGCCGGGATCCTATCGGGCAGCCACAGTGACCGGAACGGCCTGGGCGAAGTGGCAGGCAACCGGATGACCCTGCCCACGATCGACCAGCGCAGGCTCTTCCTCGGCGCACACCGGCTGGGCGATCGGGCATCGGGTACGGAACCGGCATCCGCTCGGCGGGTTGATGGGGCTGGGCACATCGCCCTGCAGCAAGATGCGGTGCCGCTGGCGTTCGATGATCGGATCGGGCTCGGGAATGGCCGACAGCAGCGCCTGCGTGTACGGGTGGCTGGGCGAGTTGTACAGCTCGTCGGCCGGGCCGATCTCCATCAGCTTGCCGAGGTACATCACGGCCACCGTGTCGCTGATGTGGCGCACCACCGACAGGTCGTGGGCGATGAACAGGTAGCTGAGCCCCAGCTGCGACTGGAGGTCTTCGAGCAGGTTCACCACACCGGCCTGGATGCTCACGTCGAGCGCCGAAACCGGCTCGTCGAGCACGATGAGCGCCGGGTTCAGTGCAAGCGCCCGGGCAATGCCCACACGCTGGCGTTGGCCGCCGGAGAACTCGTGCGGGAAGCGCTTGGCGTGATCGGGAGCGAGACCGACGAGTTCCAGCAGTTCGACCACTCGGTCCTGATGGTTACCGGGACGCTTCTGGATGACCAGCGGTTCAGCGACCAGCGAGCCGACCGTCATCTTCGGGTCGAGCGATGCGTACGGGTCTTGGAACACGATCTGCATCTCGCCGCGCAGGCCGCGCAGTTCCTTCGCGTCCATGCCGATGAGTTCGGTGCCCTTGAAGCGCACCGACCCGGCGGTGGGCTCGATGAGCCGCAGCACGCAACGCCCCACCGTGGTCTTGCCCGAACCGCTCTCGCCCACCAGGCCCACGGTCTGGCCGGTGCCGATGGTGAAGCTGACACCGCTGACGGCCTGCACGGTCTTGCGCACCGTGCGCAGACCGCGGGTCGACTTGATCGTGAAGTCCTTGACGAGGTCGTTCACCTCGAGCACGGGAATGCTCATTGCGCAGCCTCCAGTTCCTCGGCGCGCACACACGCCGTCTCGCCGGCGCCGAACGCCCGCAACTCGGGCAGGTCGCCGGCGCACCGTGCGGTGGCATGCACACAGCGCGGCCGGAACGCACACCCCGACGGAGGGGCCAGCATGTTCGGAGGCGCACCGGGGATGGGCGTCAGCCGCTCGTGGCCGAGGCCCGGCAGCGACGCCATCAGACCCTGCGTATACGGATGCGACGGATGCGCGAACAGCGGCTCGACAGCCCCACGCTCGACGGCACGACCGGCGTACATCACCTGCACGCGGTCGGCCACCCGGGCGATGACCCCGAGGTCGTGGGTGATCAGCACCACAGCCGTACCCAGGTCGCGGCGGATGCGCTCGATCACATCGAGGATCTGTGCCTGCACGGTGACGTCGAGCGCGGTGGTGGGCTCGTCGGCGATGAGCACCTTGGGGTCGTTGGCGATGGCCATGGCGATCATCACACGCTGGCGCATACCGCCGGAGAACTCGTGCGCGTACTGCCGGAAGCGGTCGTGCGGCTGGGGAATGCCCACCAGGTCGAGCAGTTCGATGGCACGCGTGCGCGCCTCGTCCTTGGTGACCTTCTGGTGCGAGGTGATCATCTCGACGATCTGCGGCCCGATGCGGTGCACCGGGTTCAGAGCCGACAGCGGATCCTGGAAGATCATCGCCACATCAGACCCGCGCACCCGTCGCATCGTCTTCACATCGGCACCGATCAACTCGGTGCCGGCCACGGTGGCCGACCCGGTAATCTGCGCCGACTTCGGCAGCAGGCCCATGATGGCGAGGAACGAGACCGACTTACCCGACCCCGACTCGCCCACCACCCCGAGCAATTCGCCCGGGGCCACGTCGAGGCTGACACCGCGGACGGCCTGCACCTCGCCGAGCAATGTCTTGAACGTCACGCGCAGATCGCGCAGCGACAACGTGGGTGCCGGCGCCATCAGGAACCTGCCTGCATCTTGGGGTCGACCGCGTCGCGCAAGCCGTCGCCGATGAAGTTGATGCACAGCGAGATGACGATCAGCAACACACCCGGGTAGACGACCAGCCACCACCAACCTGCCGGCGCCGCTTTCTTCGAGTCGCGGATGAGCAGACCCAGCGACGTCATGCCCGAACCCGGGTCGGGGCCGTAGCCGAAGAAGCTGAGCGTGGCCTCGGCGGTGATGGCACCGATGACGGCGAAGCTGAGCGCCACCATCAACTGGCCGACAGCGTTGGGCAGCAGGTGGCGGAACAAGATGCGTGGGGTCGAGGCACCCAGCGCCCTGGCGGCCTCGATGAATTCGCGTTCTTTCAACTGCTTCACCTGGCCGCGAATCAGGCGAGACACACCCATCCAACCCAGCAGGGCGAGGAAGACGATGAGGAACCGGATCGAACTCGACTCGCCGAAGATGGTGGTGAACCACGACACGTTGGCCAACATCTGGCGCACGATGATGAGCGACACGAGGAACGGCAACGCCAGCATGATGTCGGTGGCGCGCATGACGATGTCGTCGAACCGGCCACCCTTCAACCCGGCGATCGCCCCGACGATGGTGCCAAGGAACACCGAGATCAACCCGGTGAACAACCCGATCATCAGCGACACGCGGGCGCCGTAGATCATGCGGCTGTAGAGGTCGCGGCCGTTGGCATCGGTGCCGAACCAGGCCAGCGAACTCGGTGGCAGGTTCTGGTTCGGTTTGCCGGCCTCGGCCTTGAAGATTGCTTCGTTCACGCCATACCGAGCAGTGATGGGCGCCAGCACGACGAACACCACGATGATGGCCAGCACGATCGTGGCGACGAGCGCGCCGCGGTGGTTGACGTAGCGCTTGAACGCCATCTTGCGCGGCGAGATGGTGGCGGCAGTGATACCGATGGCATCGTTGGCATCGCCGCCCGCGGCGACAGGGGACAACTGAACGTCAGTCAAGGCTGATCCTCGGGTCGAGCTTGGCGTACAGGACGTCGGCCAACAGGTTGAACAGCAGCACCGAGGTGGTGATGATCACCATCCACGGCATCAGTTCGGGGAAGTCGCCGTTGGCCTGTGCAGTGAGGAAGAACTTGCCCATCCCGGGGTAGTCGAACACACCCTCGGAAATGATGAGGCCACCGACGATGGCGCCGATGTCGAGCGCAGCGAGGGTGACGATGGGAATGAGCGCGTTGCGCAACGCATGCTTCACCAGCACGCGGCGTTCGCTGATGCCTTTCGAGCGAGCGGTGCGCAGGTAATCGCTGGTGAGCACCTCGAGCAATGAGGCACGCATGTAGCGGGTGTAGATGGCGATGCCCTGGATGGCCACCACGGTGACCGGCAGCACCATGTACTTCAAGAGCAGGTAGAGGTCGAACCCCTCATGCCCCGGCGGATAGATGCCCGAGGTGGGGAACAGCGGCTCGCCGAACCA
>JBAXSU010000238.1:0-4192 GCA_037130535.1 Actinomycetota bacterium | reverse complement strand
CTCGCCTACGTGGCCAAGGACCACGACGGAGGAATCGACATCCTGGAGGTGGTCGACTCGGAGCTGGCCGACGCGCTGGCGCGACTCGACGCCGACCTCGACCTGCTCAACGACGACGATCTGCTCGAGATCGGCGAGCGTCTCGAGCCGGGCACCGGCGCGCTGGTGGCCGTGTGGGAGAACACCTGGGCCGCACGGCTCGGTGCCGCGGTGCGCAGCGCCGGTGGACAGGTGATCGACCACGTCCGCATTCCGCGCGACGTGGTGGTGGCGGCGCTCGACGCGCTGCGCGATGCACAGGAGGCACAGCAATGATCAGACGAGGTGGACCCGGACTGCTGGGCATGGCCGCCCGGACCGCCGTCGTGGCAGGCACTGCCACCGCGGTGTCGGGCCGTGTGGCAGCGAACCAGCAGCAGCAGGCAATGCAGGCGCAGGCCGCTGCACAGGCGCACGACGAGCAGGTGCGCGCCCAGGCGATGGCCGACATGCAGGCGCAGCAGCAGATGGTGCAGGCCGCCCCGCCGCCTCCGCCACCGGCTGCCGCCCCGACAGCGCCTGCTGGCGACGACACGATGGCGCAACTGCAGCAGTTGGCGGCGATGAAGCAGCAGGGTCTGCTCACCGACGCCGAGTTCGCTGCCGCGAAGGCGAAGTTGCTCGGACTCTGACATCGCCCCATGACGCGACGAGGGCCGCACCCCGTGGGGTGCGGCCCTCGTCGTTGTCGGAGTCGACAGGTACGCTGGATCAGCCGATGATCTTGGCCTTCAGCTTGGCGTACTCGTCGGCGGTGATGGCGCCCGAGTCGAGCAGCGACTTGGCGTTGGCCAGTTCGCTGGCGGCGCCGCTGGTGCCGGCGGCCTGACGCACGTAGTCGTCGAATGCGGCCTTGGCGTCTTGCTGCTCCTTCATCGAACGCTTCGCCATGCCGGCGCCGTTCACGATGACGTAGATGAGCAGCGTCAGCAGCGGCAGGGCGAACAGCAGCACGAGCCAGACGGCCTTCATGATGCCGCTCATTTCGTGGTTGCGGAAGATGTCGCCGATGACGCTGAACAGCATCATCAGGTAGGTGATGAAGAAGAAGCTGATGATGATCAGCCAGAGAATGTCGCCGAACGACGTTGCAAGCATGGGTACTCCTAGGTGTGGCGAGATGCATCGGGGGCGATCTCGGGATCGTCAAGACAATACTGGCCTTCACCTGGCAACGGCGCCATCACCCCGATCGTGTGAGCCGTCGCGGCGCATGGCTACGGTGCTCGCCATGACCGACGACATCACCCGGTACGACGCGGTCGAGGGGTACTGCGGCAGGCTCAGCTATCGGCCCGGCGACGAGGTGACGGTGCACGTCGCCTGCGCCACCGACACGTTCGACGTCGAGGTGCACCGCTGGGGCGCCATCCGCGAACCGGTGTGGCAGGCCGCGGGCCTGGCTGGTGTCGATCATCCGGTTCCGGCCGATGCCGACTCGCACGGCTGTCGCTGGCCGTCGGCCGTTGCGTTCCGGGTGCCCGACGACTGGCGCAGCGGCTTCTACCACGTCACCCTCACGGCCCACGGTGCGCCCGCCGACCGGGCGATGGGCCATGCGTTCTTCGTGGTGCGCGCCGGTGCGCGGCGGGCATCTCTCCTACTCGTGCTCGCCACCAACACCTACAACGCCTACAACACCTGGGGCGGCCGCAGCCTCTACACCGGTGGGCGCCAAGTGTCGTTCCGCAGGCCGCTCGGGCGCGGGCTCCTAGCCCGTAGCCACGAAGAACGCGACGACCGCAAGGCTCGCCCCGTGCGGTGGGGCGAGCAACCCGATGTCGATGGCGAGATCTACCAGCGGTGGCGATTCGCCAACGGGTACCCGGGGTTCGCCGGGTCGACCGGGTGGTTCACCTACGAGCGGCGGTTCGTCGAGTGGGCCGAGGCGAACGGATACGAACTCGACTTCGCGGTGTCGAGCGATCTGGCCGACGACCCCGACCTCACTGCGGGCTATGCGCTCGTGCTCGGGGTGGGCCACGACGAGTACTGGTCGGCAGCGCAGCGCGATGCGGTCGAGGCGTATGTACGGGCCGGCGGCAACTACGCCAGCTTCTCGGGGAACACGATGTTCTGGCAGGTGCGTCCGGTCGACGGTGGCGACCACATGGTGTGCCACAAGTACGCCGCTCACCGCGACGACCCGGTGATGGGTACGCCTGAGGAGCGCTCGATGAGCGGGATGTGGAGCGATCCCGTCGTCGGCCGTCCCGAAACGGGCTTCCTCGGTGCCGGTTCGGTGTGGGGCCTCTACCACCGCTTCGGCCAGGCCACGGCTCGCGCTGCGGGAGCATTCACCGTGTACCGCGACTCGCACTGGCTGTTCGACGGAACAGCACTGCGCTACGGCGATCTGCTCGGCGCACGCGACGGGGTGGTGGGCTACGAGACCGTCGGTTGTCGCCTGAACTTCGACGAATACCAGCTGCCGGTCGCAGCCGGTGGCGACGGCACGCCGCCCGACATCGAGGTGGTCGCCTTCTCGCCGTCGTCGAACCTGGCGATGGGCGAGTACCCGGCCTCGATCGCTGCGCTCGACGACCAGGGCGATCTTGAATTCGTGGCCGAGCGGATGTTCGGTCGGGTCGACGACGACACGCTGGCCAGGTGCCGCCACGGCAACGCGGTGATGGTGGTGTGCCGACCCTTCGGGCGCGGAGCGAGCGGACAACACGGTGAGGTCGTCACCATCGGCACCACCGACTGGGTGTTCGGTCTCGCCACCGATCCGGCGGTGGCGCAGGTGACCGACAACGTGCTGCACCGCTACGCGACGAGCTGACCCGTCCAGTCGATCACCAGACGGTCGCCCGCCTGCTGCACCGGTGTCTCGAACGCTGCGCACGCCATGCGGAAGCGGTCGGCCACGATGCGCGCCTCGGTCGAGTCGGCCAGGCGGGTCATGCAGTGGTCGAGGGCGATCGGAGTCGCCTCGAGATGCAGCGGTGTGGCGCCGTCGAAGTGCACGGTGAACAGCAGGCCGAGGTCGTTGCGCAGCCGCGGGTCGACCGCGTAGTCGTCGATGAAGCCGCCGAGATCGAACAGGATGCGATCGGTCACACCGTGGAACACATGGGCCGAGTGCCCGGCCACGAGCGTCGCCCCGGCCGCGCGGAGTTCGGCGGCGGCGCGGCGCACGTGGTCGACCGGTTCGGCCTCGAGGTTCGGCCCCCAGTGCGGGCTCACCAGCACCACATCGGCGGGTGCGTTGGCGATGGTGTCGCGCAGCCAGGCGGGTGTGCCGCGACGCAGGTCGGCGAAGGCGACTCCGGGTTCCTCCTCGCCAGCGGCGAACTCGGCGGGATGATCGGTCACACCGACCACCGCCACGGTGGTGTCGTTCCGTTCGAACAGCGCCGGGGTGCGCGCCGCGTGCACATCGGGCCCTGCACCGACGCAGCTGATACCTACGCGGTGCAGGTGCTCGATCGTGTCGAGCAGCGCCACGGGGCCGTAGTCGAGGGCGTGGTTGTTCGCAAGCGTCACGCAGTCGATACCCAGATGGGCGAGGTGGTCGGCTGCTGCCGGGGGAGCACGGAAGAAGAAGGGCTTGGCGGCGTTCGGCCAGCGCTGGCCCCGGTCGCTGATGGCGCACTCGAGGTTCGCCACCACCAGGTCGGCGTCGGCCAGCACCTCCACCACGCCATCGCTGAACAGCGGCTTCCACGGCTCGCTGAGCAGGCGGTCGCCCACCATCCGGCCGAGCATCGTGTCACCAGCGAGCGCAATCTTCATCGCTCACAGCACAGTCGGCGCCGGCCGGTCGTGGTAGAGCCGATCGGGTAGTCACGCGTCACCTGCCAGCGTCACCGATCGAACTCGTGACCCTCGAACTCGCGTGGTTCGCTCAGCGGCTGGGCAGCGCCTTGCACTTGGTGCCGGTGTTCAGGCAGCTGGTGACCAGTTCGTTCAGGCGAGCGGTGTCCCAGGCGACGAAAGCGTCGGCGTGCAGCGTGCTGGCATCGCCGCTCGAGAATGCAACACCCGACAGGTTGCCACCGGTTGCCCAGCGCACGTTCAGCACGATCTGTGGCACGGCCACCGGGTGGGTCGACGGGCACGCGCCCGCGCTGGCGTAGGCCATGTGCGATCGGTGGTCGGGTGAGTCGAGGTTGAGGCCGTCCCAGCAGCCGGGGAAGACCACCCGGGT
>JBAXSU010000237.1:0-4226 GCA_037130535.1 Actinomycetota bacterium | reverse complement strand
CACCGGTGAGGCGGCTCTCGATGTCGTGGCCGTAGCCCTTGATGTGCAGGTCGACACGCTTGCCGATGGCCTTGCAGGCAGCCTCGATGGCGTCGTAGCTCTCGCGCATCGCCTTGGTCGAGAAGTTGGTGTGCGCACCGGCGCCGTTCCAGTCGCCCTTCATCGGCTTGGCGTCGAACGACACGACGATGTCGAAGTCTTCGGCGATGCGGTGGAGCAGCCAGCGGGCGACGTACATGTGGTCGCTCACGGTGAGTGCGTCAGCCGCACCGATCTGGTACTCCCACTGACCGGGCATCACTTCGGCGTTGGTGCCTTCGATCATCAGACCGGCATCGATACAGGCCTGGGTGTGGATCTCGATGACCTCACGAGCTGTGACGCGACCGGCGCCGACGCCGCAGTAGTACGGGCCCTGGGGGCCGGGGAAACCGCCCTTGGGGAAGCCGTAGGGCGTGCCGTCGAGCTTCAAGAAGGTGTACTCCTGCTCGATGCCGAAGATCATCTCTTCCTTGGCGTACTTCTTCGCGGCCTTGGCTGTGGCGGCGCGGGTGTTGGTGGGGTGCGGCTTGTCGGTGGCGGCCAGGTAGACCTCGCACAGCACGAGCACGTTGTTGCCACCACGGATGGGGTCGGGGCAGGTGAAGACGGGCTTCAGCATGCAGTCACTCGACTCGCCGGTGGCCTGGTTGGTCGACGAACCGTCGAAGCCCCAGATCGGGGGCTCTTTGCCGTCGGCGAGGATCTTGGTCTTGGAGCGGAGCAGCGGGGTGGGCTCGGTGCCGTCGATCCAGATGTATTCAGCTTGGTAGGCCACGGGTATTCCTTTGGTGGAGGGCGTCAGGGGCGGGCGAACTCTCGCAGCACGCGATTACGCAGTTGTTCGCGGATTGTGAACGCTGTGTGAACCACGCTCGGACCATCTCGAGTGCGACCAGGCAGGCACATCGCCGGGAACCACGGGCGGCTCACCTAGCGTCAGAGGAGCATGAACATGAACTCTCCTCGCCCCGATCACCTGGTTGCCACGTCGGTGAGCCGCCGGTCGCTGCTCGTGTCGTTCCTCGCCATCCCCGCCATCGGTGGCGTGCTGGCGGCGTGCGGCGGCAACGGCGACTCGGCCAGCAGCACCCCCGACGACACCAGCCCCGACACGAGCACCCCGGTCACCGGTATCGAACACCCCACCGAGGCCGCCGCTGCGGTCATCCGCCTCGGCTACGTGGGCGGGATGTTGCCTCCCGATTACGCCTTCTCGCAGCTGCCCAGCGTGCTCGTCGCCGGCGATGGCATCGTCTACACGCCTGGGGTGATGACCATGCAGTACCCCGGCCCGCTGGTCATGCCGGTGATATCGCGCTCCATCACCGAGGCCGGCGTCCAGATCCTCCTCGCCAAGGCCGACAGCCTGGGTCTGCTCACGTCGCCGTCGCCCGACTACACCCCGTCGGGCGACATCATGATCGCCGACGCACCGAACACCGAACTGGTGCTGTCGGCGAAGGGGTCGGCGTTCACGCACAGCGCCTATGCGCTCGGGATGATGACACCCGGTGGCGACGGCACCAAGGACAACACACCTGCCCGCCAGGCCCTGCTCGACTTCTCGCTCGCGCTGCAGGATCTCACCACGACGGTGGGTATCGAGAACCTCGGTACCGAGGGCCCGTTCACCCCGGCCGCCTACCGCATCCGTGCCCGTGCGGCCGAGCAGAGCGAGCTCGATGCCATCACGCCCACCCCCGCGGTGGTCGAGTGGCCGGCATCCACCGGTGTGAAACTGGTCGACGCCACCAACTGCGCCACGCTCACGGCCGAGCAGGCGGGCACCGTGCTGGCCGATGCCAAGCAGGACACCTATTTCCAGGACGGCGACTCGCTGTACTTCGTCGCCGCTGCGGTCCTGCTGCCCGGCGACCCCGCCTGCTGAGCTTCGTGAGCCCCGACCCCGGGCGGTGTGATCGGGGCTCACGAAGCCGTGGGATCCGTGAGGGTGGACAGCCTGGGCGCGGGTCCACGCTCACGGATGGGGAGGGCATGGGGGCCAAGTAACCTCGGGGCGTGGCCCGCCTGCGCATCGCCCTCGCCCAGATCAACCCAACCGTCGGCGATCTCGACGGCAACGTGGCGCTCATCAAGGCCGCCTACGACGAGGCCGAGGCAGCGGGCTGCGACATCGTGGCCTTCCCCGAACTGGCCATCACCGGCTATCCGCCCGAAGACCTGGTGCTGAAGCCCGGCTTCGTGGCCGACAACAGGCACGCGCTCGCCTCCATCGCCGCGCACACCGGGCACTGCGCCGCAGTGGTGGGCTTCGTCGATGCCGACCGCGACCTCTACAACGCGGCTGCGATGTGCGTGAACGGCGCCGTGGTGGGCACGTATCGCAAGCGGGTGCTGCCCAACTACGCCGTGTTCGACGAGGCCCGCTACTTCACGCCGGGCGACGCCAACGACCCCTACGAGTTGTTCGTCATCGGCGGGGTGAATGTGGCGATGAGCATCTGCGAAGACGTGTGGAGCCCCACCGGCCCGCTGGCCCAGCAGGCCGCTGGTGGCGCCGAGCTGAACATCAACATCAACGGCTCGCCGTTCCACAACGGCAAGGCGCACGACCGCGAGCGCATGCTCGCCACCCGCGCCGCCGATGCCAGCTGTGCACTCGTCTATGTGAACCAGGTGTGCGGCCAGGACGAACTGGTCTTCGACGGTGGCTCGATGGTGTTCGACAACGAGGGCGCACTCGTGGCACGGGCAGCGCAGTTCGACACCGAACTGCTCATCACCGACGTCATCGTCGAGCCCGTGTATCGCAAGCGGCTCATCGACCCCCGTGGCCGCGCCACCCTCGAGCATCTGCCGCTCGTCACCATCAGCGAGCAGCCGCGTCTCGCCGCCGGCATCGTCGAGCCAAGGATGGCCGCGCCGCTCTCGTCCGATGCCGAGCTCTATTCCGCGCTGGTGCTCGGCACCCGCGACTACGTGCGCAAGAACGGGTTCACCGATGTGGTCATCGGCCTGTCGGGCGGTATCGACTCCACGATCGTGGCCTGCGTGGCCGTCGACGCCCTCGGCGCCGAGCACGTGCACGGCGTCAGTATGCCCAGCCGCTACTCCAGCGACCACAGCCGATCCGACGCTGCTGACCTCGCTCAGCGCCTTGGCATCGACTACCGCACGGTGGCCATCGAGCCGGCCTTCGCTGCGTACCTCGACATGCTCGCTCCGTCGTTCGATGGCCACCCGGCCGACCTCACCGAGGAGAACCTGCAGAGCCGCATCCGTGGCACCACGTTGATGGCGCTGTCGAACAAGTTCGGCTGGATGGTGCTCACCACCGGGAACAAGAGCGAGATGGCCGTCGGCTACTTCACCATCTACGGCGACTCGGTGGGTGGTTACGCCGTCATCAAGGACGTGCTGAAGACCCGCGTATACGACCTGTGCCGCCATGTGAATACGCATGCTGGCCGCACCATCATCAACGAGAGCGTCATCACCAAGCCGCCGTCGGCCGAGCTGCGGCCCGACCAGCGCGACGACCAGAGCCTGCCGCCGTACGAGGTGCTCGACCCGATCCTGCAGCTCTACGTGGAAGATGACCGCACTGCTGCCGAGATCATCGAACTGGGCCACGACGAGGCGCTGGTACGGCGCATCACCCGCCTCGTCGATGTGAACGAGTACAAGCGGCGGCAGTGCCCGCCCGGGGTACGGGTGAGCCTGAAGGCGTTCGGCAAGGACCGCCGTCTGCCCATCACCAACCGCTATCGGGGCTGATCGTCCCTGTTGCCGCTGCCGGGAACCTGCGAGGCTGCGTACACGTCGAATCGACATCGCCGCAGTCGAGCGGTGTGGAGCAAAGGAGTGGTCGATGCGGACCCTGGCAGTGTTCGTGATGGTGGCAGCTGCGACGTTGGGCGCCTGCGGCAGCAAGGACGAAGGTGCCGGCGAGAACCTGGCGACAGGTGACGTGACCGTCACCGCGTCGGGGCCGGTGTCGGTGTCGGTGGGACAGACCCTGGTGGTCTCCCTGCCCTCGAACCCGTCGACGGGCTACAGCTGGACCGTCAGTGGGGCGCCCGACAGTGCCGTGCTCACCCAGGACGGCGACATCACGTACACGCCCAGCAATCCCGATGTCGTCATGCCCGGTTCGGGTGGCTCTGAGACGGTGCGCTTCACGGCCACCGCTGCGGGCACCACGACGGTGGTGCTCGACTACC
>JBAXSU010000236.1:0-4286 GCA_037130535.1 Actinomycetota bacterium | reverse complement strand
CTGACGATGCCGTACCTGGCGACTACATCGATGCCGGCTACCTGCCAGGCGGCGATCACGAGGCCGGAGCAGTCGAACACGGTGGTGCCGGCGGGGTAGGTGTAGCGGTCGCCCCGGAATCCGGTGAGTGTGCCTCCGGGCCAGGCCGGGGTGCCGAGTCGGTAGGGGTTGATGGCTGCATATGGGGCACCGAGGTGTGCTTCAGCCCAGGCGACCGCCATCTGGCCAGGTGTGGAGCACTCGGCATCGTTCGAGCAGGTGACGGTGTCGGCAGTCGGAGTGCCGGTCATCTCCGTTCGCGTCGATTCGGTCGCGGTGATGCTGATGATCGCGACACCGAGGACGAGAGCGACTGGCACGAGTACGGCACCGGCGAGGAACGCAACGAGCTTCATGCCGCTACAAGGTCACCGAATGCTGGGGCGGCGGCGTCTGCTGAGCGTGCCGACGGGCTCGCTGACCTTCAGTGGTGGGTGCGCCGACTCGGGCCACCAGTGAGGAGGCTTCTTGTGCGCATGGTCATCGAACTGCTGGCGAGTATCCCGGACCCGCCGCCGTCGGCCCCGGCTGCGATGCAGGCGAAGGTCGCAACCGCGTTGGGTCTGGTGAAGTGGGTGTCGCTGATGGCGGCGCTCGGGGTGCTGCTGGGCGCGGGTGCCCTGCTGTTCGCCGCGGAGCGCGGGCATGGCTCAGGCCTGTCGCCGCAATTGAAGTCGACGCTCGGCGCGGTGTGCGCGGTGCTGATCATCGTCGGCTCGGCGGCACAGCTCGTCGAGTTCATGAGCTGACGTGGCAGGCATGCTGGCCGACATCTCGGTGAACCCGCTCGACTGGATCACCGACGCCACAGGGCTGGTGGTGAGTGAGGTGGCGGGTTCGATCCTCGACTCGATCGTGTCGTGGGTGGAGGAGGCGCTCGCCTACGTCGCTCGTTCCGTCGCGTCGATGATCACCGAGGCGGCGGCACCGAACGTCGGCACCGCCGTGTTCACCGAGTTGGGTGGCACCTTCAAGTGGTTGGCGTTGGTGTCGGTGGCCGCGACGGTGATGTTGTCGTGCGTCGGTGCGTTGCTGAGCAGTCGGGCCGAGCTGGGCGATGTGGTGCGGGAGATCCCGGTGACGATGGTGATGCTGGCCGGCTGGTACAGCGTGGCGGCGCTCTGGTTCGGGATGTGCCGCACCCTCACGGCGACCTTCGTGGCTGACGGCCTGTTTGCATCGTTCTCGAACGGGTTGGCTCTCGACCCGGGTGTCGCGTCGTTCCTCAGGCTGCTGGTCAGCCTGTTGATGATCGTGTTCTTGATCGTGTTCCTCGTCGAGATGTTCGTGCTGCAGCATCTGATGACGATCGCCACGGTTGTCGGCCCGCTTGCGATTGCGCTGCGGCCCTGGCCGGGATTGAGAGACGTCTCGTCGCGCATGGTGCGCAACGTGGCGGCGATGTCGCTCACCCCAGCGCTTGCTGCTGCAGCGATGTCGTTGGCGGTCCGGTCGGCAGATGAGGCGGGCTCGCTCGACCTCGGCCACGCAATCGGTGCGCTGGCGGGGATGGCGGTGGCGGTTCTGATGCCGATGATGGTGACTCGGTTCCTGCCGCTTGGCGGCACTCCGGATGCGGGTGGGCGCGCAGTGATGTCGGCGGCGGTTGCGGCCGGGACATCGGTGGCGACCGTGGCAGCAGGCGGCGCATTTGGTGCTTCGGCTGGAGCAACTGCTGGTGGCACAACCTCGGTGGGGTTGGCGGGATCGGCCTCGGTGCAGCCGGGTCCGGGTGCGGGTCGGCTTCCGGGGGCGTTGTGACTGGGGTGGTGGAGTGGCCACCCGACGAGAAGGTGAAGCTGATCGGCTCGTTGTCGAGGCCGGAGGTAGTTGGTGTCGGGGTGGCGCTGACCGTCTTCGGCGTGGGCATCGCCGTCGGCCGGCCGCTGCTCTTCGGCTGTCTGGCGGTGCCGGTGGTGGTGTGGACGATGGGCTCGTGGCGTGGCCGACCGGCGCGTTCGCGGGTGATGGCGGAGCTCCGTTGGGTGATGCGTCGCGACCGTGACTGGACGGAATCGGCGGTTGCAGGTGTGGTGGGTGGGGATCTCGCTGCCACCCGGCAGGCTCCGACCTTCCTGCAGGAAGTCGTGCTGCGCACGGTCGAATCACCGCACGCCGGGGCACCGGTGGGAGTGGTGCAGGCGCGTGGCTCGTTCACCGTGGTGCTCCCCGTGAGTGCTGCGTCGTTGGCGTTCGAACCACCCGAGCAACAGTTGGCTCGCTTCCAACGATGGGGAGATGTGTTGGGTGGATTGTGCGTCGAACCGGGCAGTGGGTTGCGTGTGGAGCGAATCGCCTGGACCGACCTTCACGGCTCATCAGCGCTGGATCGCGACGGTGACGAGCGGTTCGCCCGCCGAGCCGACGGACCCGCTGCATGCGACTACCGCGACTACGTCAACGCAGTGCACGACACAGCAACCGGCCATCGAGAGGTCGTCTCCGTGACGGTTACTCGAGCAGCTCAACTGCGCGCTGCTCGCGGGCACGGTTTCGAGGGCGAACCCGACACCGTGATGAGCGATGCAGCCGCGCTCGTCGCATCCGAGGTGGCTGGTGATCTGCAACGCGCCGGGTTCAGCGTCGGCGCGTCACTCACGGCCGACGAGATCAGCCGCCTGCTGTCGACCGCCTTGCATCCGTTCGATCGGCTGCCACCCTCGCCGTGGGGGCATGAACGGTTCGGGGTGCCGATCCCGGTGACACCGCACTGGGTGCGGGTGGAGCGGCGACAGGTGATCGTCGACGACACCTACCATCGGGTATTCGCCATCACCTGGCCGCGCATCACTGTCGACCCCGCATGGGCGTGGATGCCGCTGGCTGCCGATGGGCCGAAGTTGATCTCCGTGGTGTTCGAGCCGGTGGCGCCGTCTCGGGCCGATGCCCGCCGTGAGGCATTGGCTTCCCGATCGGCGGCGAACAACCAGATCCTCGGCCTGCGTCGAGGAAGGGTGCGCACCGTCGACCTCCGCAAGACCGGCGCGCTTCACGCAGCGGAACGGGCAGTCGCAGCGGGACATCAGGAACTCGATGGCTACGGCCTTGTCGCTGTGGCCGGTCGATCGCTCGATGATCTGAATCGCCGAGTGCAGGTGCTCCGCCAACGCCTTCGCGAAGCCGGTCGGGCCGGGCTGGTCGAACTGGATGGCTGGCACGACGTCGGATTGGCAGCCGCGCTGCCGATCGGGCACTGGGTGCGGCCGACGGTGGAGTGATGAGGATCAGCAAACTGCGGGCCACCACCGCCGAGTGGATGTCGGCCTACCCGTGGCACTACGGCCGGTCGATCCCTTCCACCGGCCCGATCCTCGGAGTCGACCTGCTGGCCGGTGGCGCTCCGTTCGGGCTCGATGTGTTCGAGCTCGTCCGCCACGGCGTGGCCCAGAACCCGAACCTGGTGGTGGTCGGTGCGCCGGCGAACGGGAAGTCGGCGCTGGTGAAGCAGATGCTGTGGTGGATGGCTGGAGCGTTCGGGCTGCGCTTCGCCGCAACCGACGTGAAGGGTGAGTACGCACCGCTTGCGGCGGCGCTCGGTGTGCCGGTGGGGGCACTCCATCCCGGCGGTGAGGTGAGCGTGAACCCTCTCGCCGATCCGGCAGGCCGCCTCGAGTTCGTGTCGGCACTCGCTGCGTTGTGCGTCGACCGCCCACTCGCACCGGTGGAAGCGATGGCGCTTGCTGCGTCGGTGAAGGTGCTGCCTGAACGGCCACTCCTTCGCGATCTGCTCGGTGTGCTTCGAGAGATGCCCGCGGCGGTGTGCGACGAGCTGGTGATGACCCGGAGCCAAGCCCTCGAAGCAACCCAGGTGCTGCGGTTCGGTATCGGGGAACTGCTCACCGGTGCGCACGCCGGCATGTTCGACGGACACACCACCGTCGACAGCACAGCGATGCAGCGCGGGTTTGTGATCGACCTATCGGGCTGCGGTTCAGACGATCGTGCGCTCCGGCTGGCCATGCTGGCCGGGATGCGAGCAGTCGAGCAGCTCGTGAGCCGCCACGACAGCCCGACGCTGGTGGTGAACGACGAATCGTGGCGACTGGTGACGAACCTCGACACCGCACGATGGATGCAGCACAGCTTCAAGCTCGGCCGCCAGCGTGGTCAGGCGACCATGCTGGTGCTGCACCGGCTCTCCGACCTCGGCGCGCAAACCGACGGAGCGGCCGCTCACATCGGCAACCGCCTCGTCGGCGATGCCGACATCCGCATCCTGTTCCGCCACGGCGACCTCAACGACGCGC
>JBAXSU010000235.1:0-4315 GCA_037130535.1 Actinomycetota bacterium | reverse complement strand
CTTCTTGGCAGAAGCGGACGATGAGGACGTAGCCACGAGGGTGGAAGGCTACCGCTTCACTCCCGAGAAGGCACGGCATCAGAGGCGTTCGATGAGCGCCGCATAGGCCTGCGCCACCGCCCGGGGCGACGCGGCGTGCTCGACCCATCGGCGGGCCGCCGCACCCTGCGCTGCAAGGGTGGCCGGGTCGGCCAGCATCGACCTGAGCGCGTCGATGAAGGCCGGCAGATCGTCGGGTGGCACCACCCGGCCGCCGCCCGACGCCGCCAACATGCGCGGCACCTCGGTGTCGGGGTCGATCGCCGCCAGCACGGGCCGTCCGGCGGCCAGGATGGAGTAGGTCTTCGACGGCACGCTCACCGAACCCAGTCCGGTCTTCAACGGCACGACGTGCAGATCGGCCGATGCCAGCACCTCGGGCAGGCGCTCTTTGGGTTGGTAGCCCACGAAGCGCACGTTGGCGAGGTCGGCCGCCGCTGCCTCGAGCGACGGGCGGGCGGCGCCGTCGCCGTTCACCACGAACGTCACCTCGGGCAGCTCGCGGGCGGCGCCGACGAGCAGGTCGAGCGACTGCGAGAACCCGACGTTGCCGGCGTACATCACCACCGGCTCCGCACCGATATCCAGTTCTGTGCGGTAGTCGGTCATCCGGTCGAGTGGCCGGATGAACTCGGTGTCGACGAAATTGGGGATGACGTGCACCCGGTGCCGCTTCGCCGGTCGCATCTTGGCTGCGACGTTGTCGCGCAGATCGTCGCTGAGCACGGTGACAGCCGCCGAGCGGTGATAGCTCACCCGCTCGAGCCAACGGGCGACCGCGATGATCCACCGGTTGGAGATGGCCCCGGTCTGCACCGCGGCATCGGGGAAGACGTCCTGGATGTTGAACACCAGCGGCCCTCGGCGCACCAGATGGGTGACCCAGCCGGTGAGGCCCAGTGTGAGCGGCGGCGACATCGCCACGACCGCGTCGACCCGACCTCCACCCAGCGAGGCGAGGCTGGTGAGCACCGAGAACCCGGCGAACCCGACGGCCCGCCGCAGCAGATTCCGCTTGTCGGTGCCGGGGAACGGGTTCACCCGGATGATCGAGCCCCACGGCGTGGTCTCGCGCTGCACCCAGCTGCCCTCCCAGCCCGACTCGATGCGGTGGGCCCGGTACCACGGCAGCGCCGTCACCACGTGCACCTCGTGACCGAGCGCCACCAGCTCGGCGACGATGCGCGTCATCACCTCACCCGTCGGGGCGGTGTCGGGGGCGAAGTGCGGGCAGAGGACCGCCAGGCGCAATGCCATCAGGCGAGCACCTCGTCGTACACGGCGGCGATGGCCTCACCCGAGCGACGCGCAGTGAACTCAGCGGCACGCGCCCGTCCGGCGGCCACGAGCTCGGTGCGGCGCCGGGCAACGGTGTCGAGCGCGCCGGCCCACGCCTCGTACTCAAGTGGCAGCACCACGGCCGCGTCGCCGGCCACCTCGGGCAGGCAGGTGGCATCGCTGCACACGATCGGCGCACCCAGGGCCATCGCCTCGATGAGCGGCGCACCGAAGCCCTCGTAGCTGCTGGGGAACACCAGGGCCTCGGCCATCGCGATGAGCCCATTGCGGTCGGCATCGCTGACCCGTCCGGGCCGGACGATGCGTTCGGCAACCTGCCGGCCGGCGGCGACGATGGCGGCGTCGAGGTCATCGGCGGCAAGGCCTCGTCCTCCGATCAGCACCAGCCGCAGATCGTCGTCGACCCAGTGTCGGGCGAGCATCTCGACCAGGAACCGGTGGTTCTTGTGGGGTGCCGTCATCGCCGGGTACACCAGCACACGCGACTCACCCAACGCGAACCGGCGACGTAACTCGTCGGCCGGCGTGACCCGCTGGCCCGGACTCGGCTGGCCCGAATTCGGCTGGGCCAGATCCGACTCGAACCCGTGCGGCACAACGAGTACCCGCTCGGGCGCGATGCCGAGGTGCTCGACAACGCTGGTGCGCACGTACGCACTCGGCACCGCCACTCGTGCAGCACGACGCGCCGAGCCGGGAATCATCGAGTCGAGGTAGCGGCGCTTCACGGCCGTGAAGTACTGCGGGAACGTGCGGTACTGCAGATCGTGGATGGTGAGGACATACGGCCGCCGGGCGTTGCGCGGTGCGGTGCCTCCCCCGTGGTGCACGACATCGAGGCCTGCTGTCTGCGAGCGCAGCCAGGTGTGCTCGTGCAGCACCCTGCGGCTGCGCCGCTCGGCACCCGACGGTGCAGTGACGAGCGTGCAGTCGGCAAAGCGCTGGGCGTAGTGCTCGATGAACGCGGCCGGCGCGTACAGCGTGAGGTCGACGTCGGGACGCGCTTCACGCACGCCCAGCAGCTGCCGGACGAGGTACTGCTCTGAGCCACCCACTGCGCCCGGCAGGCACCACAGCAGATTCACTCCCACGCGCACGGCCAGTCGCCTCTCAGCCGACGAGCTCGCGGTAGGCGGCGGCCGTGAGGGCGGCGGTGCGCGCCCAGCTGCGGCGTTGGGCGCGGGCCAGGCCCTTGGCGCGCAACTCATTGGTGCGCCGGAGGGCATCGACGATCCCGCGAGCAATGTCAGTGGCATCCAGCGGGTCGACGAGCACGGCGGCGAGCCCGGCCGTCTCCTCGGTGGCCGTGCCCTCGCTGGTGACTACCGGCGTGCCCTGCGCCATCGCCTCCAGCACGGGCAGCCCGTACCCCTCGCGCTCGCTCGGGTAGCAGAACACAGCCGCACCGGCGTAGAGGGCGCCGAGGTCGTCGGCTGGCACGAACCCGAGGAACCGCACATCGGCCGTGGTGTCGGCATCGATGTCGATGTCACCCCACCCCTCGGCCCCCGCGACGATGAGCGGCAGCGGGTCGTCGAGCATGGCCACCGCGTCGACCAGACGACGCAGGTTCTTGCGCGGCTCGACCGTGCCGACGAACAGCAGGTAGCGCTCCGGTAAGCCGTAGAACACGCGCACCCGGGCCACATCATCGGCCGGCGCGCGCTCGATGTCGACACCCAGCGGCACGACCCGCAGGCGATCGGCGCCGATACCGAGAGCAGCGACATCGTCGAAGGTGGCCTGACTACTGCACAGCACGAGGTCGGCCTTGCGACTGATCATCTCGAGGCTGTCGCGGAACACTCGGTTGCCGTGGCGGGTGAAGTGCTCGGGCTCGTGGATGAACGCCACATCGTGAAGAGTGACCACCAGCGGAGCATCGGTGGGGCATGGGATGAGGCCGGTGGCATGGGTGACGTCGACCCGGCCGGTGGCCCGCTCGACCTTGGGCCAGCCCATGCGTAGCCAGGTCTCGTACAGCCACGGTGTGGCGAGCGGGAGGTGTGCGATGGGGATGGTGGGCATCCACGGATCGTCGGGCAAGCGCGCGTGGCGGCCCGCCACACCGATGAGGCGGATGTCGTCGTGCTCCTCCATTGCCTCGGCAACCCTGAGCGCTGCCACCGCGGTACCCCCGGGCACGCGGTGCCAGCACTGCTCGAGGGTGTAGGCGACGCGCACGGTGCCCATTGTGCCGGTTCGGGAAGGTACTCTCCGTGCATGCGTACCCAGCTCCCGCCCGAGGCCCTCGCCCGCGACGAACGGTTCAACCGCATCACCACCGCCGAGCGCTTCGCCGATCAGCGCCCCAATGGCGCAGGCGACGACCGCCGGATGGACCCGGCCAGCGCCGAGTGTGCCGACCGTGCCCGCCGCCAGATGCACGGCATCTTCGTCGGCGAGATCCAGGCGCTCGAAGGCGCCGGTCGCACTGCGTTCGACTACACCACCGACGAGACCCCGTTCGCCATGAAGCTCGACATGGCCCGCCAGTGCTGGGACGAGGCCCGTCATGTCGAGATCAGCATCAAGCTCGGCGACCACATGGGTACCGACATCGGCGAGTACAGCGAGGCCGTCACCCTGTTCGAAGCCGCCTGCCACCCCGACCCGGTGTTCCGCCTCGCCGGTGTGAACCGTGCGCTCGAGGGCCTGGCCATCGATGTGTTCACCACCATGCGCGATTTCGCGGCAGAGATGAACGACGACACGCTGTGGTTCGCCGAGGACTGGATGCTCGCCGATGAGGTGACCCATGTGAAGATGGGCAGCACCTGGTTGCGCGAGGTCACCAAGAACGACACCGAGCGCCAAAAGCAGGCCCTCGAGTTCCAGCGCACCGTCGACGGGTTGTTCAACTTCCGCGGCATCCGCGGCGAGACCCGCGAGTCGGCCATCGTGCTGGCCCGCAAGTTCCGCGAGATGGCCGGGTTCGACACCACCGAGATCGACGAGATCGCAGCCATGGCCGAGG
>JBAXSU010000234.1:0-4330 GCA_037130535.1 Actinomycetota bacterium | reverse complement strand
GACTTGCCGCTCGCCGTTTCGCCCACCAGCGCCACCGAGGTGCCGGGGGCGATGTCGAGCTCGAACCCGTCGAGCACCGGCGCATCCGGGTCGTAGCCGAAGCGCACGTCGGCGAAATGCACCGCACCGTTGGGTCGCTGCTCGGGCAACCGCTGCGGCGCCGCGGGGTCGACCACCTCGGGCACGGCCGACAGCACCTCGTCGACCCGTAGCAACGCGGCCGCGGCGCGCTGGGCGAACGCCACCGTCATGCCCAGGTTGCGCAGCGGGTACACCAGCAGCGCGATGTACTGCAGGAACTCGATCATCTGGCCGTAGCTCATCGTGCCGTCGAGCACCCGGTGGCCACCGATGCCGAGCACGGCGATGAGCCCCAGGTTGGGTAGCAGGTCGAGGGCGGGCAGGAAGTTGCTGCGGATGCGGGCCGCCTGCAGCGACTCGCGCTGGATGTCGTCGGCCTCCACCCGCAACTTCGCGGCCTGCACACCCTCGGCCCCGAAGCCCTTCACCACCCGCACCCCGGCGACGCTCTCCTCCACCACGGTGGCCAGTTGCGCCTGTTCGGCCTGCACGGCCAGCACGGCCGGGTGGATGCTGCGCGAGAAGCGTTGGGCGAGGAGGTTCACGAGCGGCAGCGGCGCCAGGGCCACGAGGGCGAGCAGCGGTTGCGAGGTGAGCAGCACCACCACGACCGCCACCACCATCGCCAACTGCGAGGTGGTGATGGGGATCATCACCACGAAGCCTTGGATCTGCAACAGATCGCTCGAGGCCCGGCTCATCAGCTGACCGGTCTGGGTGCGGTCGTGGTAGCCGACGTGCAGCCGCATGATGTGTTCGAAGATCTGCTCGCGCAGCATCGTCTCGGTGAGACGGCTTTCGCGGAACGCCACCAGCCGTCGCCACCCGGCGAACACCCCGGCGATGACCGCCGCGATCGCGATGAGTCCGGCCCAGAACAGCAGCGACCCGTTGCCGATGACCGCACGGTCGACCGCCGAGCGCGTGAGCCGCGGTACCGCCACCTTGCCGGCGCTCCAGGCAAGGCCCACCAGCACCCCGACGATCAGGCCGCGCCGTTGGCGGCGCAGCACCGACCACAGCAACCGCCACCCAGCGCGGGTGGAGGCAGCGGGGGTCGACACGGCGTTCGACTCTACGCGGCACGTCTCGGATGCTCCCGGTCAAACGCCGGGTGCGGGGTCGTTTAGCCTCTGGCCATGACCGCGCTCGACGACCAGCCCGAGACCAGCCCGTTCCTCACCGGCCTCTATGCCCCGGTGCACCGCGAGGTCGATGCACACGATCTGCAGGTGACCGGCCAGATCCCGCCGCAGTTGAGCGGTGTGTACATGCGCAACGGCGCCAACCCGCAATTCGACCCCTCCGGTCGGTACCACTGGTTCGATGGCGACGGCATGGTGCACGCCGTGTACCTCGACGGCGGCACCGCCCGCTACAAGAACCGCTGGGTCGAGACGCCCGGTCTGGCGCACGAGCGGGCGGCAGGCCATTCGCTGTTCGGCGGCATCCTCAACTTCCAGTTCCCGCCCGCCGAACTGCTCGACGAGTGCGGCGTGTTCAAGAACGCCGCCAACACCAACATCGTCACCCACGCCGGCAGGTACCTCGGCCTGTGGGAGGGCGGCTGGCCGTGCGAGATCACCCGCGAACTCGACACCGTGGGTCTGCACGATTTCGGCGGCAAGCTCACCGGAGCGATGACCGCCCACCCGAAGTGGTGCCCCGAGACCGGCGAGCTGATCTTCTTCGGCTACGACCCCGTTGCCGGCCCACCCTTCCTTCGCTACCACGTCGCCGATCGCACCGGTGCCCTCACACACTCGGCCGAGATCGACATCCCCCGTGGCGTGATGATGCACGACTTCCTCACCACGCGGCACCACTCGCTGTTCTTCGACCTGCCGGCCGTCATCGCCGCCACCATGAGCGGCGAGTCGATGTGGCAGCCCCAGCACGGCGCACGCATCGGGGTGATCCCCCGCCACGGCACCGGCGACCAGGTGCGCTGGTTCGACATCGACCCGTGCTTCGTCTTCCACTTCCTGAACGCGTGGGACGACGGCGACACGATCGTGGCCTACGGCTGCCGCATGCCTGGCATCGACCTCGACTTCGAGGCCCGCAGCGACGACATGGCAGCCGCTGCCTCCGACCCCGGCATCGGCCTGGCGAAGTGGACGATCGACCTGGCGGCCGGCACCTGCATCGAAGAGATGGTGCACGATCTGCGCAGCGACTTCCCCCGGTTGCACGACGACCGACTCGGCCTGCCCCACCGCTATGGCTACGCGTCGGCCACCCTCGACGGGCCGATGTCGCTGACGTTCAACGGCATCGTGCGCTACGACCTGCAGACGGGTGCCGAGGTACTGCTGCCGTTCGGCGAGGGCACCGCCATCGGCGAGGCCGTGTTCGCCGCCGATCCCGAGGGCAGCGCCGAGACCGACGGCTGGCTGATGGTGTACGCCACCGATCTGGCCGAACTGCGCACCGACCTGTGCATCATCGACGCACGCGACCTTGCTGCCGGCCCGGTGGCCCGGGTGCACCTGCCCCAACGGGTGCCCGCCGGGTTCCACGGCAACTGGATGCCGAACTGACCCTGGGCTCGAGCCGGGTCAGCCGCCCAGCAGCGCTCGCACGCGTTCCTTCGGCCGACCGACGATGGCCTTCGTCGCGGTGACCACCACCGGGCGCTGGAGCAACTGCTTGTGCTTCACGAGCAGCGCCACCACCTGCTCGTCGGTGGCGGCATCGGCCTCGGTGAGGCCCAACTTGGTCCACATGCTGTCGCGCCGGACGAGGTCGGTGACGGGGTCTTCGAGTTTGGCGATGATCGACCGCAGCGTCTCGGCATCAGGCGGGGTCTTCAGGTAGAGCACCACCTCGGCGTTCACACCGAGCTCCTCGGCAATGCGCACGGCATTGCTCGACGAGTTTCAATTCGGGTTGTGGTAGACGGTGACGCCCGGGTGCTTGGCCATGGCGCCCATGGTAGGGACCGCCGCCGTGTCACACCCCTGCCGTAGGGTCGGCGCCACTTCCCCCGAACCTGCCCCCCGCACGGCCTGCCCACCGGGCGCGCCGTGCGCTGCATCCTCGGAGGTCGCCATGTCGCAGCCCACCGTGTCCGCTTCGCCCCACCTACCCCGGGCGTACCTCGATCCCATCGACAGCGCATCCGATGCGCTGTCGGTCGTCCACCTCGCCATGCAGTCACCCATGGTGCCCGAGCTCATCGGCTTCCTGCTCGACCCGAACAACCGCGGCGGCGCCATCGTCGTGGTCGGCGACGTGCCCGAGCACGACCACGACGCGGTGTGCCGCATGGTCGAACTGCTCAGCCAGGCGGCGCCCTCCTCCTCCGATGATGGCGCGTATGGGCTGGTGGTGGCCAGCATCCGGCCCGACGGCTGGTTGGTCGATGGCGACGCCGACCGCTGGCGACGTGCCGACGGGCTCGCCCGTGCGAACGGGGTCGATCTGCTCGAGTGGTTCGTGGTCGGCCGGCACGGCGCCACCTGCCCGCGCCTGCTGGCGGGCGACCCCGAGCGATGGTGATCGGGGGCTCAGGCGTCGGTGCTGTTGCGCCGTGCCGCCGGGCTCAGCCTCAGCCCTGCGGCGCGCAGTCGGCGCAGCAGTTCCCGGCTCGGCGTGGGCACCGCCCCGGCGGCCACGCAGTCGTCGTAGTACTCCTCGGGCGCGTCGTAGTGGTCGCCGTGGAACGCGCGGCGGGGCATGCCCACCCGCTCGGCGAACTCGTGCAGTTCATCGAGGCTCACATCGCTCACCACGTGCGACCACCGCCGCCCGCGGTGATGCCACATCGGTTCGTCGATCAGCACCGCCACGCGCACATCGTCACAGGTCGGCCTGCTGGCCGTCGTGTCCGGCACCTACGCTGGCTGCGTGACCGCACCCGAGGTGGAGTTGGGCCGCGTGTGGCGGCGACTGGTCGGCGTCGATGCCGGCCGGGCGGGCGACGCCGCGTTCGACGAGCTGCTCGCCCGCCACCGCCAGCCGCATCGGCGCTATCACACGGCCACCCACGTGATGTGGGTGCTCCGGCATGTCGACGACCTCGCGACCACCAGCACCCCTGTCGATCTCGATGCGGTGCGGGCGGCAGCGCTGTACCACGACGCCGTCTACGACCCGCGCTCACCCACCAACGAGCACGACAGTGCCGTGCTCGCCCGCCGGGTGCTGGCCGACTGCGGTTGGGAGCCGGCCCGGGTTGAACGGGTTGCGGCGCTCATCGAACTCACCGCCGGCCATGTGGCACCCCGCACCGATGACTGGGCCG
>JBAXSU010000233.1:0-4444 GCA_037130535.1 Actinomycetota bacterium | reverse complement strand
GTCGATCACGCGGACGATGCCGGCGTCGACGAGTTCGAGGATTGCCTCGGCGACCTGGCCGTGTCGGGCATCGCCGGTGAAGCCCAGCACTGCCACGTCGACCGGGCCGATGGCATCGGTGTCGATCATGTCGTCTCCCATCATGAGCGGATGCACCCTGCACCCGCTGCCACTCTGCGGCCTGCTGCCGCTGCGGGCACCACACTATGTGGGTGATCAGCGCGGGTGATCGAACGCCGTCACTCGCGGATCTTGGTGTCGATCTTCGCGTCCATCGTGGCGTGATAGTGGGCGATCTTGCACTCGCGCTCGGACAGCACGTTGCGCGTGTAGCCGCTGCTCTGCTTGGTGCGAGCGAGTTGGGCGTAGATCGACAGGTCTTCACCCACCACCTGCTGCAGGCCGTCCCACAGGCGCAGCGTGCGGGCGTGGTAATCGGCGTACTCGGGGTCGGCGGGGTCGCCGCGGTAGACGAGCTCCCAGCAGCGGAACCGGGTGCGGTCGACGCCCACGGGCACCGGGTTGAACACCTGGATGTGCTCGGGGTTGCAGTTGAACACCGTGTTGGGGAACACCACGTAGTGGCAGATGGCGTAGCGGTGGTGGTCGGGGTCGGTGGCCAGATCGTCGAGGTGCTGCGGTTTGGGCACGAAGCACATCGAGTTGTCGCCCACGATGAAGAAGCTCGTCCCCCGCACCGACTTGGTGAATGCCGGCGGCACATGGTGCAACTCGGTGACGTGGTACACCTCGTTGAAACCGTCGACGATGGCCTTGTAGTTGACGGGCACATCGAACTCGAGCACCTCGTGGAGCACCATGTCGTCCATGCAGTAGCGCCCGAGGTCGGCCATGATCTCGGGCCCGATGCCATCGGCCAACGGCGGCGCCGCATCGGGGCCGAGCAGGTTGATCCAGATCCACCCGCCCCACGTGTCGACGGCCACGGCCGGGGCGCGCAACCCGTCGAGGTGCGCCGGGTCGAAGTCGTCGCGTTCGGGCACACCCACCAGCACCCCGGCGGTGTCGTACACCCAGCCGTGATAGGGGCAGGTGAAGCGCCGGGCGGCGCAGCCCTGCAGCGGCCCGACGATGGCTGGACCGCGGTGCTGGCACACGTTGTGGAACGCCGCCAGCGACCCGTCGGGCTGGCGCGCCACCACCACCGTCTCGCCGTGGCCCTCGTAGGTGATCCAGTCGCCCGGTTCAGTCACCTGTTCGATTCGTCCGGCGAGCAGCCAGTGCCGCGCCAGCACCCGCTCGCGTTCGAGTTCGTAGCGCGCCGGGTCGGCGTACACATCGGCCGACGTGGTGCCGGGGCCGTGGTCGGGCAGCTGGCGCACCCCGGGGCCCAGGCGCACCGGCACATCGCCTCTGGTCGGTTCGTGGACCATCGCACCCCCTGTCGCCCCACACGATGACTCCGGTGCATTGTGCCATTCGCAGCAGCGATACGGTCACGCCTGCGATGGACCTCGAGCGGCTCACCTTCCTCGACCCCGATGTATCCGACTGCCCGTACGCCGCGTACGACGCACTGCGCGAACAGGCACCGGTGTACCGCGACCCGGTCAGCCGCATGTACGTGATCACCCGCTACGACGACGTGCGCACCGTGCTGCTCGACACCGAGCGGTTCACCAGCGCCCGCCATCGCGGCCGCGTCGACCCGCGCTCGGCCATGCTGAAGCAGCTCTACGCCGAGAAGGGCTGGGTGCCGGCCGCAACCCTGGCCAGCCGCGACGACCCCGAGCACCGCGAGATGCGCGGTCTGTTCAACCACGCGTTCCGGCCGGCGAAGATCAAAGAGCTCGACCCGTTCATCGAGCAGCTCGCGCACCGGTTGATCGACGGGTTCATCAGCGAGAAAGACTGCGACTGGGTGCGGGCGTTCGCCATTCCGCTGCCGCTCATCGTGATCGGCCGCCAGATGGGCGCACCCGAGGAAGACATCTGGCAGATCAAGGCGTGGACCGACGCCTGGGTGCAGCGTCTCGGGATGATGCAAACCGAGGAAGAGGCCATCTGGTCGACCGAGATGGAGATCGCTGCCCAGCACTACTTCCAGCCGATCTTCGAGCGGCTACGCGAGCAGCCCGACGACACACTGCTGTCGGATCTGGTGAACACCGTCATCCCCGAGTGGGGCCGCACCCTCACCGACGAGGAGTTGCACGCCGAGATGATGGCCGACACGTTCGTGGGCGGTAGCGAGACCACCACCAACGCCCTGGCCGAAGGGGTACGCCTGCTCATCGCCAATCCACACGTGTGGGCCCAGGTGCAGGCCGACCCCGACGAGTACGTGCCGAAGCTGGCCGAGGAGGTGCTGCGCCTGGAGGGGCCGGTGCAGGGCCTGTTCCGTACCGCGGCAGTCGACATCGAGATGCACGGCGTCACCATCCCGGCCGGTTCGGTCATCAACGTCCGCTATGCGGCGGCCAACCGCGACGGCGAGCAGTTCGACTGCCCGGCCGAGATCGACCTCGACCGCGAGAACCTGCGCTCGCACCTCGCCTTCGGGTTCGGCACTCACCACTGCCTGGGTGCACCACTCGCCCGCCGCGAGCTGACCATCGGGTTCCGGGCGCTCGTCGACCGAGTCGATGAGATGTGGTTCGTCGACGACGCCAACGACTTCCGCCACCACCCCAACTTCTGCCTGCGCGCCCTGCGCGAACTGCACATCGGCTTCCGGCCGAAGGCCTGATCGTGGACCCCGCGCTGGTGGAGCGACTGCGTGCCGAGATGCACGCCGAGTTCGCCCGCACTGCACCGCCGCCCGGGTTCCCGCGGTTCCCCGACATCCCGATGGGTCGCTACACCGACGACGCGTTCTACGACCTCGAACGCCGCCACCTGTGGCCGCAGGCGTGGGTGCTGGCCGGCCGCACCGACGACCTGCCGAATCCGGGCGACTACCGCACGTTCGACGGTCTGGACGCACCGGTGCTGCTGGTGCGCGGCGCCGACGGTGTGTTGCGCGCGTTCTACAACACCTGCCAGCACCGCGGTGCCCCGGTGGTGCGCGACCAGTGCGGCACGGCGCGCACGCTGCGCTGCCAGTACCACTCGTGGACCTACGACATCACCGACGGCTCGCTCCTCCACGTGCCCGACCGCCGCGACTTCGTCGACCTCGACACGTCGCTGCGCTGCCTGCCCACCCTGCGCTGCGAGGTGTGGGACGGCTGGGTGTTCGTGAACCAATCGCCCGACGCACCCACCCTCGCCGAGTGGCTGGCCCCCATCCCCGCCCAACTCGCCGGCCTGCAGGGTGGCACGCTGCGCACCGTCGCCCGGCGCAGCACGGTGGTGGCGTGCAACTGGAAGATCACGGCCGAGGCCTTCCTCGAGGTGTACCACTTCCGCCACATCCACCAGCGCAACGGGGTGACCAGCCTCGACAACCGGGGCGCCACCATGGGCCTCCTGCCCAACGGCGCGTCGCGCATGGTCACACCGTTCTCGGCGGCAGCGTGCGCGGCGATGGGCATGGCCACCTGGGACGCATGGCCCGCCTCGTTCGAGGGCATGGTGCGCGGCACCAGCACCGCCTACTCGGTGTTCCCCAACCTCATCACACCCATTGCGATGAACGGCTTTCCCTTCATCACGTTCTGGCCGCTCGATCGGCGCACCACGCGCATCGAGTGGACCCACTACGCCGCCGTGGGCGACGACTTCGACATCGACGACCCGCCGCCCGAATGGCAGGCCCGACTGGCGCGCTTCGACGAGATCATGGACGAGGACTTCGCCAACATGGCGCCGATGCAGCGCTCGATCGAGTCGCCCGCCCTACGCGGTGTGCCGATCAACTACCAGGAGCGTCGGATCTGGCACTTCCACGAACAACTCGACCGGATGATCGGTATCGACCGCATCCCGGCCGAACTCCGCGTCTCACCCCTGCTCAGCGGCTATGTGGGCGACTGACCGGCGCTCAGCGGTCGCCGCGCACCACGCCGGGGTTGCCCTCGCGCCACATCGGCACCAACCGGCGGCGGGCGATGCGCCAGCCATCGGCCGTGCGCACCAGGTCGTCCTCGTAGCGGCCGGCCACGATGAAGTTCGGCCCCTCCGCTGCCGCCCGGCGCACGTGCTGGGCGTGGAAGTAGCAGCGACTCGTGGCCGTGTCGCCGTCGATGCGCACCTGGTGGTTGGTCACCATGTGCTGGCTGGTGTCGAGCGGGGTGAGCACGTTCGACACGATGCCCACGATGGCGTCGATTCCCGTCACCTCGGGGAAGCCCAATTCGGCACGGGCATCGGGCAGGAACACCCGATGCAGCGCCGGCCAGTCGTGCTCGTCGAGCGCCCAGCAGTAGGCAATGGTGAGGTCGACGATCGCGGTGCGGTCGTCGCGGGGGTCGTTCCCGGTCATGCGCCGACCGTACCCGAGGTGCAGTCGTGCTGAACCACCTCGGCTCGCCGGTGCAGA
>JBAXSU010000232.1:0-4540 GCA_037130535.1 Actinomycetota bacterium | reverse complement strand
TCGCGCCGCAAGAGGGTGGCTGGTCGATCGGTGTGGCCGACCCGCACGACGACCGCATCGAGCAGTGCCGGCTCCGTCTTGTTGCCGGCGGCGTGGCCACGTCGGGCACCGCACAGCGTGCCTGGACGACGGCCGACGGCCGTGCGGTGCACCACCTGCTCGACCCGGCGACCGGTCAACCGCCGATGCATGCGGCCATCGATGCTGCGGTGGAGGCCACCGTGGTGGCAGGCACCGCCGCCTGGGCCGAGGTATGGACCAAAGCGGTGCTGGTGCGCGGGCCGCGGACCGCGCTGCCGATGCTCGACAGCCTCGGCCTGGCGGCGCGAGCGGTGCTGGCCGACGGCCACGAACTGTGCAACGACACCTGGGCGGCGTACGTCGTCGCCCGCTCCGAGGAGGACCGATCATGAATCCGCAACTGTGGTGGTACTTCGCTCGCGCCAGCGGCATGGTGGCGGCCGTCTTGCTGGTGGCCAGCCTGGTGTGGGGTGTGCTGATGGCGACCCGTGCGCTGAAGCCGGTCGACAGGCCGGCTTGGATGCTGGCGATGCACCGCTGGTTCAGCGGGCTGGCCGTTACCGGTGTGGCCATCCACATCGCCGCGCTCGTCGCCGACAGCTACGTGCACTTCGGTGCCAAGGAGATCTTGGTGCCGATGTCATCGTCGTGGAAGCCCGGCGCGGTCACCCTCGGTGTGGTGGCCATGTACCTGTTGGTACTGGTGCAGGCAACGTCGCTGGCGATGAAGCGGCTACCCAAGCGCGTGTGGCGCGGTATCCACATGAGCAGTTACGTGCTCACCTGGCTGGTGTTCGTGCACGCCGGCTTGGCCGGCACCGACGTGGCCAACCGGGTGTATCAGGGGGTGGCGCTGCTGCTCATCATCGTTGCGGTCACCGCCGCGGTGCTGCGGGTGACCATGGGCCGTGCCGGTCGTGGTACCGGCCACCGAGGATCGTCCGACTCGGTGTCGGCACGCGTACCGAGCCCGATCGTTCCCGCCGACCCCAAGGCCGACCAGCGCCCGCTGCCGCCTCCGAGTGGCGCGGCGGTGCCATTGGGCGACCCGCTGATCAGCCGTCAGCACCGCGACTCGGAGCTGGTGGGCTGACAGTCGCCCCACGTCGCACCGCTGGGCTCGTCGTCAGTTGGTGGGCAACGACCATTCGGCTGCTGCAGCGCGGGCCAACTCGACCCGCGATTTCACGCCCACCTTGGCGTAGACGTGCACCAGGTGCGACTCGACAGTGCGGCGACTGGTGTAGAGCCGCGCTGCGATTTCGGCGTTGGAACATCCCTGTGCCGCCAGTTCGACCACCATCCGTTCAGTAGCCGTGACAGCTCCCCAACCCACCCGCGCGGAGGCCGGCTTGCCGACGCGTAGCCGCACTCCGTCGTCGCGCAGTCCGGCTCGAAGTCGGGCGGCGGCATCGACCGCACCAAGCGCATCGAACGCCGACATCGCCTTCGCCGCTGCCTCGCGAACGAACGGCGTGTCACCCATCCTGCCGAGTCCGATCACGGCAGCATCGCGCCAGGCCCGAGCTGCCGAGAACGGCCGCTGCGCACCGAGGGCGCGGGCCGCATCGGCGATGCCCTCTGCGTCACCGTGCGCAAGCGCTTCCGTCCAGGCCCGCTCAGCGACAGCGGGCACAGGTCGATCGACTCCGGCTCCCGAGACCGCGCCCCAGGCAGTGAGTTCGAGCACCTCGGCAACCAACTCGCTCCGACCCGACCCCCGGGCCAGCCGGACGAGGTCGGGGGCAACCTGCAACGCGGCCGCACCGCTCCCGAGAGTCGCGCCGACTGCTGCCACCAGATGGAGCAGGTCGACCGCTTCGGTGCTTCGGCCCTCCGCTTCGTGAACCAGTGCCTGGGCCCACATCAACCAGTCGTTTCCCAGTGATCCGCCGCTTCTCGGCAGGCGCACTGCGGCAGCAGCCGTCGGGCCATCGCGGAACAAGGTCACCAGCATCGGAACTGCGCTGAGCCAGCCGTCCATCGAGCCGACCTGGAGATCGTCGGCAGCCTGGGCGCCGGCCTCGGCTGTCGCCAAGGCGTCGTCCCACCGGCCGGTGCGGAACTGAGCCGTGGCGGTGACCGCCAGACGGAACGGCTCGCGGATCACCGACCCTCGATCGGCGGTACCGCTGGCCTCGTCGGCCGCTAGGTCGGCCAGGGCGTCGTCTGAGCGCCCGGCGAAGTCGCGCACTGCGGCGCGCAGCACCAGCGGCCCAAGGCGGCGGGCGTTCTCGTCGGCCAGGTCCATGTGTGCCACGGCGGTGTCGGCGTGACCAAGTGCGGTGGCCACCTCACCTGCCGCAGCGCTCGTGTACGCCAGTACCACCGACGCCACCGTGGTCGAGGTGTGGTCGTCAGCCAACTGGCGGGCCTCCGTGGCGAGGCGACGAGCGTCGAGCAGCCGGCCGGCGAACATCGCTGCGAACGACAGCTCGGCCGCCTCGAGGGCCCGAATCTCGGCCGGTGCCGTGAGCGGAGCGCGAATCCACGAGTCGACGGCTTCGCCAGCCCTGCCGAGGACGAACAACGCGTGGGCGATCGTCGAGCGCAGTTGCACCGCAGCGTCGTCGGGCACCCCCGAATCGAGGAGCGTCCGAGCCGCCTCGACCGCGTCTGCCGGCCGGCCGTTCCACAAGAGGAAGTCGGTGCGCTCGACGGCAAGCCGGAGATGCGCCGGATCGTCGTCGGCGAGCAGGGTGAGGGCGCGGTCGATCAGACCCAGGCTCACCGTGGGTGCGCAGTGCGCGGCCACCCTGCGAAGCCACCCGGCATCAGTGGGGTGCAACTCGGCACGCAGCAGATGCACACCGGCCACCGCCGGATCGCCGGCTGCCTCACACAACTCGGCAATCCGTCGGTGGAGCATCATCTGGGCCGGTACGGGCAGCGAAGCCGCCAGGGCTTCGCGCAGCAGGTCGTGGCGGAAGGCGAACAGTGCGCCATCGGCCTGCACCACCTCGCCGCGTACTGCGGTGTCGAGGTGTGACATAACCTCCACTACTGGTGCTTCGAGCAGTGCAGCCAACATCGTGAGTGGGAAGGAGCGCCCGATGAGAGCGGCGTGTTGCAGGGTGCGCTCCACCCCGGAGCCGAGCAGCGCGACGCGCCTGACCACCGATGCTGCGAGCGACGAGCGATTGATCATCGGTGCCCGGCCGACGAGGCGAGCGACGGGGTCCGATCTGTCGAGCGTCCCGTCGGCCTCGAGCAGGTTCACGAGCGACAGCACGTAGAACGGGTTGCCGCCGGCTTGGTGGAGCAACTCGGCGACCTCGCCACCGACCTGCTGACCGACCCGCAGTTCCGCGAGTACCTTCACCTCGGCGGTCGACAGCGGTGCCAGCGTGATCATCGTCGGCGCCAGGGGTGCCACCCGGTCGAGCATCTCGTCGAGCGCGCCGTTGCGTGGCCATGAGCGATGGGCGAGGACGAAGGCGATCCCTGCGGACACACCGCGACGCACCATCGGACCGAGCAGCGCCAGGCTCGCCGGGTCGGCCCACTGCAGGTCGTCGAACGCCACGACGCATGGCCGCCCGCCTGCCATCGTCTCGAGATGGCCGAGGACGGCATCGGCATCGAACCCGGTTCCGATCACCCCGGTCGGCACCAGACCGAGCGGACGGGCGGCGCTGAACTCGTCGGCGCTCACCCGGGCAACGGCCGCGCCTGCCGCCTCAGCACGGCTGATGGCCACGTCGAGCAGCGTGGTCTTCCCCACACCCGGCTCGCCCGAGACCACCAACACGCCGCCATGCGGAAGCCCGTCGATGAGTGCGCGTACGGCCGTCAGTTCGCGCTCTCGTCCGACGATCCGCGGGGCGACCATGCGTGCCGACGATACCTCTCGAGGGAATCCCTCCGTAGGTCTACCGATGCGGGCTCCGGCGCCCATCCGTACGGTGCCGCCCATGAGCTTCACTCCTCCTTCTCTTCCCGATCCGACCGGCGGCGCCGTAGGCGATGCCCTCGACGCCGTGGTGTCGACCGTGACCGACCAGGGCCAGGCGGCGACACAAGCCGCTGCAGGCGCGGCCGAGGCAGTCATCGACTCGTTCCCACCCGATGCCGGAGGGAACATCGCCGGCATGGGCGACGTGGTCGGGGCCGCCAACTCGATGGCGCGTGGCGACCTGGCGGGTGCGTCCGATCGGTTGGGCGCAGCCGCCGGACAGACCCAGGGTGTGGTCGGCGATGTGGGCGACATGGGTCGTGTGGGCGAGGTGGTGTTGGATGTGCGTGCGGCCGCGTCGGATGTTGCGGAGGCGGACGTCGCGGTGGTGCATGGTGATGTGCCGGGTGCGGTGGGGCATCTGGGTGACGCGGCTGTCACATGGCTGATGCTGCTGGTGGGGTGGCTGATGCGGCGTCGGACGCGTCTCGCACGGTTGATGGGGTTGGTGTTGGTGCGGTGACGGTGGTGAGTGAGCAGCCTGGTGCGGTGGGGCATTTGGGTGGGGCGGTGTTGGATGTGCGTGCGGCCGCGTCGGATGTTGCGGAGGCGGACGTCGCGGTG
>JBAXSU010000231.1:0-4569 GCA_037130535.1 Actinomycetota bacterium | reverse complement strand
CTCGCACGGCACGTACACGTCGGGCAGGAAGTGCATTTCGATCTTGATGGTGCCGTCGCCCGAGCACGCCTCGCAGCGCCCGCCCGACACGTTGAAGCTGAACCGACCCGGCAGGTAGCCGCGCACCTTGGCCTCGGCCGTGGTGGCGAACAGTTTGCGGATGTGATCGAACACACCCGTATAGGTAGCCGGGTTCGAGCGCGGTGTGCGCCCGATGGGCGACTGGTCCATGTCGATGACCTTGTCGAGCTTCTCGATCCCCGTGATGGCCTTGTGCCGACCTGCCGCAACCTTGCTCTTGTAGATGCGCTGCATCAGCACCGGCAACAGGATGTCGCGCACCAACGTGCTCTTGCCGCTGCCGCTGACGCCGGTGACAGCCACGAAGCAGCCGAGCGGGATCTTCACGTCGAGATTCAGCAGGTTGTGCTCGCGTGCGCCCTTCACCACGAGGTGATCGCTGCCAGGCTTGCGGCGCTCGTGCGGTACCGGGATGCTGCGCTTGCCCGCCAGGTACTGCCCCGTGACCGAGTCGGCGCACTTCAGGATGCCCTTCACCGGACCGCTGTACACCACGCTGCCGCCGTGCTCGCCGGCACCGGGGCCGATGTCGACGATCCAGTCGCTCTCGCGGATGGTGTCTTCGTCGTGCTCGACCACCAGCACCGTGTTGCCCAGGTCGCGCAGGCGCAGCAGGGTGTCGATGAGGCGCCGGTTGTCGCGTTGGTGCAGGCCGATCGACGGCTCGTCGAGCACGTACAACGTGCCCACCAGGCCCGAACCGATCTGGCTGGCCAGGCGGATGCGCTGGGCTTCGCCACCGGCCAGCGTGGCCGCGGCACGGTCGAGCGACAGGTAGTCGAGGCCCACGTCGAGCAAGAACCCGAGCCGGGCGTTGATCTCTTTGGTGACCCGCTCGGCAATCATGCGGTCGCGCTCGCTCAGCTCGAGCTTCGCCAGGAACGCCGCCGACTCGCCGATGCTGAGCCGGCACACCTCGGCGATGTGCTTGTCGTTCACCGTCACCGCCAGCGTGGCGGGCTTCAGCCGGGCACCATCGCACGCCGGGCACGGCACCTCGCGCATGTAGCCCTCGTACTGCTCGCGGCTCCAGTCGCTCTCGGCGCCCTCGTGGCGGCGCTTGATCCAGGTGATGACACCCTCGTACTCGGTGGAGTACTGACGGGTGCGCCCGTAGCGGTTGCGGTACTTCACCGTCATGTTGCCCGACACGCCGTGCATGATGATCTTCTGCTGCTTGGCGGTGAGCGTGCGGTACGGCGCGGCGAGATCGATCTCGTACACATCGGCCACCGCTTCGAGCATGCGGTTGAAGTACTGGGTGTGGGCCGAGCGCCACGGGGCGATGGCGCCCTCGGTGATGCTGAGGTCGGTGTCGGGCACCACCAGTTCGGGATCGACCTCGAACGTCGTGCCCAGGCCGTCGCAGGCCTCGCACGCGCCGTACGGCGAGTTGAACGAGAAGTTGCGCGGCGCCAGTTCTTCGTAGCTGGTGCCACACGACGGGCAGACGAGGTGCTGGCTGAAGGTGAGCGTCTCGTCGTCGAGGCCCTCGCGGTTCACCAACTCCACCTGGGCCACCCCCTCGGCCAACCGCAACGCGGTCTCGAGCGAGTCGGTGAGGCGGCGCTCGATGCCATCGCGTCGAACGAGGCGGTCGATGATGACCTCGATGTGGTGCTGCTCGTAGCGCGCCAGGCGGTCGGTGCGCTTCAAGAACTCGGCGATGTCGATGACCTCGCCGTCGATCCGGGCACGCACGAAACCCTGCCCCGCCAGGTCTTCCAGCAACGTGTCGTACTCGCCCTTGCGGCCTCGCACCACGGGCGCCAGCACCTGGAACCGGGTGCCCTCGGGCAGTTCGAGGATGCGGTCGACGATCTGCTGCGGTGTCTGGCGGGCCAGCCTGGTGCCGTCGTTCGGGCAGTGCTGCACACCGATACGCGCGTACAGCAGGCGCAGGTAGTCGTACACCTCGGTGATGGTGCCCACGGTGGAGCGCGGGTTACGGCTCGCCGACTTCTGGTCGATGGAGATGGCGGGCGACAGCCCCTCGATCACATCGACGTCGGGCTTGTCCATCTGCCCCAGGAACTGGCGGGCGTAGGCGCTGAGGCTCTCGACGTAGCGGCGCTGCCCCTCGGCATAGATGGTGTCGAACGCCAGGCTGCTCTTGCCCGACCCCGAGAGCCCGGTGAACACGATCAGCCGGTCGCGCGGTAGGTCGACGCTGATGTTCTTGAGGTTGTGTTCGCGCGCGCCGCGTACGACGAGTTTGCCGGTGTCGACCTGGGATGGCATCACGGCGAGGCTACCCATGCCGGAATTGTCGCGGCGTGCTCAAGGGTCACACCGACCCTGCCGATACCCAATCGATGAACACTGCCGCACTCGCTCCTGCGCCCGCTTCGGTCAACCGAGTGGGTCGCCACCTGCTGCAGTACCTCCATTCGGTCACGTCGGCACGCTGGACCGTCGAACAACGTCCCCGTGGTATGGCCTTCCCGGTCACCGACCACGACGGCGTCACCATCACGTACCTGTGCCTCCTCGACCTCGATGCCGCCGATCGATACCGTCGGCTTGGCTCGTCGGTGGCTGCGGCGATGTCGCTGCTCGTCGCGGCCGAAACCGATGATCTCGACCTGGTGGCCTCTGCAGCGCCCCAGGCGCGCCCCGACGACCCGTTCGACGGGCGACTGCTCGCCCATTTCCAGCCGATCGTCGAGCTCGTCACGGGCTCGGTGGTCGCCGTCGAGGCCCTCGCTCGACTCAGCACCGGTAGCGCCATTCTCGGCCCCGAGGCCTTCCTCCACGCAGTCGACACACCGGGCACCATGCTGGCCCTGTTCCACCGCATGCTCGACGACTCGCTCTCGTTCCTGGCCGATCAGCGCATCGTGGCCCCGCACCTCAGCGCCTCGGTGAAGCTCGAGTTCGCCGCCGTGCCAGCAGCAGGCCTCGCCGCCCACGTCTCGGAACGGCTGGCTGCCCACGGCATCGAGGCCGACGCGCTCACCGTCGAACTGAACGAGCGCAGCCTCACCACCATCGACACACCCGCCGTGTTGGCCTTGCGGGAACTCACCGACCTGGGCGTGCAACTGGTACTGGCCGACATCGAGCACTGCGCCACGTTGGTGGAGGCGCTGCCGGGCGTGCCGCTGGCCGGCACCAAGCTGAGCCGCCGCTTCGTCAGCCGCATCACCGACGGCGAGGCCGAATTCCAGGCCGCCGCCGACCTCATCGGTTCTGCAACTGATCTCGGCCTGGAGGTCGTCGCCGATGGCGTCGAGACGAGGGCCCAGATCGACCGCCTCCTCCGCCTCGGGTGCCGCTTCGGCCAGGGGTACCTGTTCGCGGTGCCGCAGCCAGGCGCTTCGTTGGCCGATGTGATCGACGCGCCGCTGGTGAGCAGCCGCTAACCCGCCTCGCGCATCTCGCGGCGCAGGTCGTTGATCTCGTCGCGCAGACGAGCGGCGTACTCGAACTTCAGCTCGGCCGATGCCTCGTGCATCTCCTCCTCGAGCGTCTGGATGAGCCGCGCCAGTTCTTCTTGCGGCAGTGTCTGGATCTCGCGCTTCACCTTGTCGCGTTCGCTCTCGCGTTGGCGGCGACGGTCTTTCCCCGGCACGGGCGCTGTGCCGTCGCTGAGGCCGAGCATCGACAAGATGTCGCCCACCGCCTTGCGGATGGTCTGCGGGTTGATGCCGTGCTCGGTGTTGTACGCGATCTGCCGGGCCCGGCGGCGCTGGGTCTCGTCGATCGCCCGCTGCATCGAGGCCGTGATGGTGTCGGCGTACATCACCACCTGTCCGTCGACGTTGCGGGCCGCGCGACCCATGGTCTGGATGAGCGAGGTCTCGCTGCGCAGGAAGCCCTCTTTGTCGGCATCGAGGATGCACACCAGGCTCACCTCGGGCAGGTCGAGACCCTCGCGGAGCAGGTTGATGCCCACCAGCACGTCGAACTCGCCGAGCCGCAGACCACGCAGGATCTGGATGCGCTGGATGGTGTCGATGTTGCTGTGCAGGTAGCGCACGCGCAGGCCCTGTTCGAGCAGGTACTCGGTGAGGTCTTCGGCCATCTTCTTGGTGAGCGTGGTGATGAGCACCCGGTCGCCGCGCGCGATGCGGTCGTTCACCATCTCGATGAGATCGTCGATCTGACCCTTGGTGGGCTTCACGATCACCTCCGGGTCGACCAGGCCGGTGGGGCGCACGATCTGCTCGACCACCTGGCTGCTCATCGACAGTTCGTACGCAGCCGGCGTTGCCGACAGGAACACCACCTGGTTCAGCCGCTCCATGATCTCGTCGAACCGCAGCGGGCGGTTGTCGGCCGCGCTGGGCAGGCGGAAGCCGTGCTCGACCAACACGCCCTTGCGGCTGCGGTCGCCCTCGAACTGACCGTGCAACTGGGGAACCGCCACATGGCTCTCGTCGATGACGAGCAGGTAGTCGTCGGGGAAGTAGTCGAGCAGGGTGAACGGTGGGTCGCCCGGGCTGCGGCCGTCGATGTGCATCGAGTAGTTCTCGATGCCGTTGC
>JBAXSU010000230.1:0-4570 GCA_037130535.1 Actinomycetota bacterium | reverse complement strand
GCGGAACGGGAGGGATTCGAACCCCCGGGCCTTGTGAGCCGGCCGCTTTCAAGGCGGCTGCATTTGTCCGCTCTGCCACCGTTCCGCCCGCCACGCTACCGGGCGTGTCCGAACAGAGCCTCAGGCGCTGAGGGCGGACTTCACCATGGCGGCGATGGCCGAACCGTCGGCGGTGGCACCGGCCCTGGCACGAACGGCGCTGATGACGCGACCCATCGCCTTCATCCCCGTGGCGCCGTCGGCGGCGGCGACTTCGATCTCGTCGGCCACGATGGCCTGCAACTCGTCGACGCTGAGGGCCGCGGGCAGATAGGCCTCGAGCACCGCGGCCTCGGCGCGCTCGCGTTCGACCCGCTCGGGGCGACCCGCGACACCGAACGCATCGGCCGCCTCGTGGTGTTTACGAACCTCGACTGCCAGCACGGCCAGCACGGCGTCGTCGCCGAGCACGGCCACCTCGGCACCGGCGGTCTCGGCCACGGCCAGTGCCGACAGGGCCTGGCGCAGCGCGCTGAGCGCCACCTCGTCGCGCGCCTTCATCCCCGCGGTCAACGCCTGCTGCATCTGCTCTTTCACGCTCATCGCATGCCTCTTTCGAGATGGTTCAGTCGGTGATCTGGCCGCGTAGATCGGTGATCCAGTCGTCGGCCTCGCGCCAGCGAGCATCGGCGTGCTCGCGCGCCTCGTGCGCGTGCTCGCCCGCCGCCGGGTACGAGCCGAGGAACTTCACCCGACCCTGCTTACTGCGCAGCGATCGCATCGCATCGGCCAGCAGTTCGTCGGCCACATGACCATCGGCGTAGATGATGAAGCAGTAGTCGCCGAGGCCGCCGCCCTTGGTTGGCCGCGACTGCAGGTTCGACAAATTGATGCGGCGAGCGGCGAACTCTTGAAGGATCGAGATGAGGCTGCCCGGCTCGTCGGCACGCTGGTAGACCACCAGGCCGGTGCGGTCGTGCCCGGTGGGCGCGGGGATGCCGGTGCGCCCGACGAGGACGAACCGGGTCTGGTTACCGGGATGGTCGGCGATGTCGGCAGCGATGACGTCGAGTCCGAACACCCGGGCCGCAGCGCGCGGGGCCACCGCTGCCACACCGGCCCCCATCTCGGCCACCAGGCGCGCGCCGTCGGCGGTGGAGTTGGTGGCACGCACCTCGGCCGCACCGACGTGCTCGCGCAGGTAGGCGTGGCACTGCGCGGTGGCCACCGGGATCGACAGCACCACCTTCACGTCGGCGAGTGAGGTGCCCGCTTGGGCCAGTAGGCAGTGCTCGATGTCGAGCACCACCTCGCGCTGGATGAGTAGCGAATGGTTGAACACCAACTCGTCCTGGGTGAGGTTCACCATGCCCTCGATCGAGTTCTCGATGGCCACGAAGCCGTAGTCCACCTCACCGGCCTCGACGGCGTCGAGCACATCGGGCATGGTGCGGTGGGGCACCAGGTCGCACGCGGCGAGATCGGCCTGCGACATGAGGGCCTGTTCGGTGAAGGTGCCGAACGGGCCGAGGAAGCCGATGCGGGTGCCGGGAGCGATCACGGGCCCAGGCTAGGGCGACGGCCCGGTTTGCTGGCAGCATGTTTCCATGGACGAGGCCCACCTGCAGCGGTTGATCGACGGGATCAAGGACGGCACCACCTCACCCGATGCCGCCGTGGCCGAACTGCGCCGCCTGCCGTTCGTCGATGTGGGCGACGCGTTGGTCGATCATCACCGCCATCTCCGCCAGGGTGTGCCCGAGGCCATCTACGGCCCGGGCAAGTCGCCCGAGCAGTGCGTGCGCATCGTCGGCGAACTGCTCATCCACGGCGACGGCCCGGTGCTGCTCACCCGGGTCACCACCGAACAGCGCGACGCCGTGCTGGCCGCACACCCCGACGGCGAGGTCGTCGCGGGATGCGCGGTGTGGCGCCTGCCCGAACCGCACCGCACCGAACGAGTGCTCGTGGTGGGCGCTGGCACGGCCGATGTGCCGGTGCTCGACGAAGCGGTGCTCACTCTGCGTGCCTACGGATTCGACCCCGATCGCCTGACCGACGTGGGTGTTGCCGGCCTGCACCGCCTGCTCGCTCACGTCGACCGCATCACCTCGGCCCAGGCCGTGGTGGTGGTGGCCGGTATGGAGGGGGCGCTGGCCAGTGTGGTGGGTGGGCTCACCGCCGTGCCCGTGGTGGCGGTGCCCACCAGCGTTGGCTACGGCGCGGGCCTCGATGGTGTAACGGCGCTGTTGGCCATGCACGCCTCGTGCGCCAGTGGGGTGACGGTGGTGGGCATCGACAACGGTTTCGGTGCCGCAGTGGCGATCGCCCGGATGATGTCGGTACCCCGTTGACGCGAACGGCGTGGTTCCACTGCTTCGCCGGCACGGCGGGCGATATGACGATGGGCGCCCTCGTGCACGCCGGCGCCGACCCTGTGGCCGTGATGGACATCGTCGGCCGCCTCGGTGTCGACGGGTATGCGCTCACGTTCGAGCCGGTGCTGCGGTGCGGGATCGCCGCCACCCACGCCGTGGTGGTCACCGACGCCTTCGGCCACGAGACGCCGCGTGACCCGATCGAGGGTTACCACGATCACAGGCACGATCACGGGCACGAGCACGGCGCGTTCGATCCGGCTGCGCACGGGCACCGGCCCTACCGCGCCATCCGCGACCTCATCGCCGCTTCGGATCTGCCGCCACGCGTGCGCGACCGTGCCCTGCGCACCTTTCGCGCCCTGGCCGAGGCCGAGGGGCGGATGCACCGGATGGACCCCGATGACGTCGAGTTCCACGAGGTGGGCGCGCTCGACGCCATCGTCGACATCGTCGGCGCCTGCGCCGCGCTGGAGGTGCTGGGAATCGAGCACATCGTGTGCAGCCCCATCACCGTCGGGCAGGGCCAGGTACGCGCTCTGCACGGCACGCTGCCCAACCCAGCGCCTGCCGCCACCGAACTGCTGGCCATGTACAGCGCCCCTAGCCGCGGCATCGACGACCGCCGCGAACTGGCCACACCCACCGGGGTGGCGCTGATGGTGGCACTGGCCGACGAGTTCGGCCCGCTGCCAGCGATGGCCGTGCAGACGGTCGGCTACGGCGCCGGCACCCGCGACATCGAGGGCCGCCCCAACGTGGTGCAGGTGGTGATCGGCGAACAGCGCGACGACACGGCCGGCCCCGGCCAGCCCGTGCAACTGCTCGAGTGCAACGTCGACGACGTCACCGGCGAGGTGCTCGCCCACACCATCGGACGGCTGCTCGACGCCGGCGCGCACGACGCCTGGGCCACGCCGATCGTGATGAAGAAGGGCCGCCCGGCACACACGATGCACGCCCTGTGCGACCCGGCCCGGGCGGATGCTGTGCGGGCCGTGATGGTGGCCGAGACCGGCACGCTCGGAGTGCGCGGCACCGTGATGCACCGCTGGCCGCAACAACGCGCCGAAGGGGTGGTGGAGGTGGGCGGTCAGCCCATCCGCGTGAAGCGCAGCGCGCAACGGGTGAAGGTGGAAAACGACGACGCGGCGGCCGCCGCAGTCGTGTTGGGCCTGCCGCTGCGTACGGTGCTCGACCTGGCGGTTCAGGCTGCCGAGGCGAGCGCTGCGTCCACCGACTCCTGAATGCCCTCCAGCCCTCGCTCGCCCGACCAACGGCTGAGCACCGTGCCGTCGGTGTCGAGGATGACGACGAACGGGAAGCCGCTCGCTCCGAACGCCACGACCGCCTCGTTGTCGGCACTGTCGGCCAACACCGGCCAGTCCCACTTCATCTCGTCGCGGATCCAGCTCGACGGCGGATAGTGGTCGCGGTCGGGCGACGCCGCGGTGGTCACCCCGATGACCTGCAGCCCGTCGGGCACGTCGCCGCTGGCCTTCCACTCCATCAACTGCGGCGCCTCGCGGTTGCAGTGCGGGCACCAGTGCGCCAGGAACACGAGCATCACCGGGCCTTTCGAGGGGTCGACCACCACCGGGTTGCCGTCGAAGTCGTAGCCCGACAGCCCCGGGGCCTCGATACCCACGGCCGGGTCGGCACCCGACTCGGGCAGCGGCACCAGCGACGCACCGGTGAGGGTGACGGGTTGCGACTCGGCCGGGCCGACGCCTCCTCCGGTGACCGGCACGGTGGTCGACGACGACGACTCATCGTTGCCGCTGAACACCAGCGCGGCCACGGCAGCCAGCACAACCACCGCGCCGAGGCCGAGCCAGACCCACAATCGGTTGCGCGTTCGACTGCCTGCGTCAGTCGGCGATGACTGGTTCGGATTCGTGTTCGTCATGACGTGACTCCTGGGAGGGGATGGAGAGCAGTGCGAGGATGACGGCAAAGCCGCACAGCGCCATGAAGGCGAGGCTGACGAAGCCGAACTCGCGGAAGTAAGGAACGCTGCACGGAACGCTTACCGCACATGAGTCGGACTCGAACTGGGGGTTCCACTCGATGAAGTAGTGGTACGCGGAGACGAGCAGGCCAAGTGCGGCAAGCGGCATGGCGTACCAGCGCACACCGCGATCGCGTCGGATGGCACCCACCAACAGGATGATCGCCAGCGGGTACATGAAGATGCGCTGGAACCAGCACAG
>JBAXSU010000023.1:0-27224 GCA_037130535.1 Actinomycetota bacterium | reverse complement strand
ACGAGGCGGTCGTCGGCGGGCTTCACGAACCAGGGGTGCCAGCCGATGGTGACCGGCATCGCCTCGCCCGCGGCCATCACGGTGAGCACGCACACGATGGCGTCGGGGGTGAGCTGCAGGTGCTGGTGGGCACGCCCACCGAGCGACCAGGTGAGATCGGTCTCGAGCTCGGCGTGGTCGAGACCGGCATCGAGCACCTCCCACCGGCTGGTGAACCCTGAGCCGTGGATGGCATGGGGGGCGAGGCTGATGGGCAGGTGGTGCTCGCGTCCGGCGAACGTGAACCGCCCACGGCGGATGCGGCCGGCGTACGGCACCATCGGGTAACTGCCCCAGTGCAACGGGTTCGACGACGAGTCGCCGGTGACCAGCACCTCGCGCCCGTCGATGCGCAGCGAGGCGAGACGGCCGCCGTCGACGGGGCTGACGGTGGCCGTGGCGGAGCCTGCTGCCAGTTCGATCATCTGCTCAGTCTGGCGCACCTGACAGGATCGATGCTCGTGCGAGGACTGGTGCAGCGGGTGACACAGGCAGCGGTGACGGTGGCCGACGAGCAGGTGGGCGCCATCGGCCCGGGCCTGTGCGTGCTGGTGGGCGTCACCCACACCGACACCGAGGCGACGGCGCGCAAGCTGGCCGACAAGGTGTTCACCCTGCGTGTCCTCGACGACGAGGCCGGGGTGATGAACCGGTCGCTGGCAGATCGAGCGGCCGCAGGCGAGGAGGCAGCGGTGCTGGTGGTGAGCCAGTTCACCCTCTACGGCGACACCTCGGCCGGCCGTCGGCCGAGCTGGATCGCCGCCGCCCGCCCCGAGCACGCCGAACCACTGGTGGAGGCCGTAGTGGCTCGCCTGCGCGAGCAGGGTGCCACCGTGGCGAGCGGCCGGTTCCGCACCGAGATGCTGGTGAGCCTGGTGAACGACGGCCCGGTCACGGTGATGCTGGAACTCTGAACCCTCGCGCCGCTGCCAGCGACAGGGCGAGCACACCGAGGGCGGCCAGCAGGAACGGTAGGTTGCCGAGCGCTGTGTACCAGGTGCGGCCCGAGCGCAGGGCGACGGTGTGGGTGATGACTGCCTGCTCACTGACCGCAGTGCGGTCGTACACCGTGCCGTCGGGGCCGACGAACGCGCTGAAGCCTGTGGGAGACACCTGCACCACCCAGCGGCCCGACTCGACGGCGCGCAACCGGCTGGAGGCCACCTGCTGGCTCTGCAGGATGGTGCCCGTGTAGCTCGACCCGTTGGTGGGGTTCAGCACCAGTTCGCCGCCGTTGCGCACGCCGTCGCGCGCTCGGCTACCGAAGAACACCTCCCACGAGATGACCACGGCCATCCGGGTGCCGTCGGGCAGGTCGAGCACCGCCGGGCCCGTACCTGCCACCGCATCGCGCGGCACCTGGTCGACCGGTGCGCCGATGCTGGCGAGCAGGTCGCGCATGGGCATGTACTCGCCGAACGGCACGCGGCGCACCTTGTCGTAGCGGCTCGTCACCTCGCCGTCGGGGGTGACCACCACCTGCGCGTTCAGGAATCCACCGCGGCCATCGGGGTCGGTGCCCAACTCGCCGGGGGCTACATCTTCGGTGATGCCCACGGCAAAGGGGGCCCCGATTCGGGCTGCTTCGGCCGCTACCTCGGCGCGCTCGGGGCTGTCGGCGAACACGGCGACGTCGATCACGTTCTCGGGCCATACGACGAGATCGGCCGACCCGGCCGGAATGGAGGCGGTGGCAGCAAGATGACGCTCGACCACGTCGCGGCTGTTCGAGTTGATGGCCAGAGTGCCCTGCGGCCCGCCACCCTGCACCGCCGCCACCCGGAGCAGGCGGCCACGTTCGCTGCCGCTGGGGGCGATTGCAGCGAGCACCACGACCAGCGCGGCCACGCCGAGCCCGACGGCCCCGTGCAGCGCGCTCTCCCGGTTGCGCCGCACCATCGCAGGCACGTAGGGCGAAGGGCCTGCAAGGGCGAAACCCACCTGCAGCACCAGCCACGACAGCAGGATCACGCCGCCCACCCGAGCGACGCCGAGCAGTGGTCCACCGGCCTGGCCGATGGCGATCGTGGCGAGCGGAACCCCACCGAACGGGACGGCGAGACGAAGTGCCTCGACCACGGCATGCGCAGCGGGCCGCCCGATCACACGCCACGGGCCGATCGGAGCCACTACTGCGGCGAGGCCGTGCAGCGCAGCGAACAGCAACCCAGCCAGGATGTACCCCGGCGCGGTGAGGAACCACATCCAGCCCATACCGGGGAACAGCCAACCGACACCGAACACGAGGCCGCGTATGAAGCGCTCGCGTCCTGTCGGTGACTCGCCGAGCGCCACTTCGAACAAGACAATCCCGACGAAGGCGAGCGGCCAGAACCCCCATGGAGGGAGTGACAGCGCAACGCAGAAACCGGCCCCGAGGGCGAGGGCCACCCTAGCCATCGACCCGCAGTACGAGGTGGACGACATAGCGCTGTCGTGTCGACCCGGGGGGATGGCAGGCAAACAGCGTTGCGGTGGGCTCAGCGGTCTGGTCGACGATGCGCAGCGCGTCGGGGCCGACGATCTCGGCGCCAGCCACGACGTATACGAACCGGCCATCGGCAGTGGTGAGGATCACCTCGTCACCGACCTCGAGTTGGTCGATGTGCCGGAAGGGTCGCTTGTGGCTCACCCGGTGTCCGGCGATCACCACGTTGCCGATCTGGCCCGGCATCGCGGTGCCGGGCCAGTGCCCGGGTCCGTTGTCGAGGGTGGCGAGGCTGACCCCTTCGAACATCGACGTGTCGAGGCCGATCCGGGGGATCTCGATCCGGCCGATGTCGACGCGCGGCTCGGGAGCGGCCGGATCGGGCGGAGGCTGCGGCTGGGGGAGCAGCACCGTGTTCGGGGTGAAGGCCGCACCTGGGTCGGCGGCAACCGGACCCGCCGGGGCAGTGGTGTCGGCTGCAGCGGTCGTGGGCACTGCGGTCACCGGAGCCGTCGTGGTGGGAGCTTCGGTGACGGGCACTGCGGTGGCAGGTGCTGCGCTGGTCGCCGGCAGGGTCGCAGGCAGGGTCGGTGCAGCGAGGGTGGTCGGTAGCTGGAACACCGGATAGTCGTCGACTGTGGCTGTGGGCTCGGCGCCGCCGCAGGCTGCGAGCAGGACGATGAGCGCCGCCACGGCCCATCTGCGAGTCGTCGGTCGCCTGTGCTGCATCATGGTGGTCATTGTCGCCGATTCGCGACCGAGTCGAGCGTCGCGGCAGCGGCTCGCTGCCCCGAGTGCACACAGGCAGGGATGCCGATGCCGTGGTGGCTCGCGCCGGCCAGGGCGAGCCCGGCGGGCAGTGCCCGTTCGAGCCCAGCCACCCTGGCGGCGTGGCCGGGTCGGTACTGGGGGAACGCGCCAGCCCATCGGGTGAGACGCACCGCAGTGGGCTCGAGCACGAGGCCCAGATGTTCTCCGGTGTCGCGCAGTGCCGCCTCGACGAGCTGTTCATCGGACAGGTGCAGCACGGGCAGGCCGTCGCGGCCGAGCGAGATGCGGAGCACCACCATGTCGGGGGTGCGCCAGTGCGCCCACTTCTGCGAGCCGAACGACACCGCCGTCACCAGCCGCTGGGCTGGCTTCGGGACCAGGTAGCCACTCAGGCTCTGCAACCGGTCGGGCCAGGTGTGGGCGGGAATGGCGATGGTGACCATCACCACGTCGGCGTACTCGACTGCCGCGAGTCCGGCGGCCACCTCGGGCAGCGCTGTGGCGAGCAGGTCGGCCGACGCCGCTGCGGGGCCGGCCAGGACGACCGCATCGGCGTGCTCGTCGTCGACGCGCCATCCGGGGCCGTCGAGAGTGACCGAGCCCACCGGATCGTTGCAGCGGATGGTGCCGCCCAGCGAATGCACCGCCTGAGCGATGGCCGCGACGAACTGGCCCATGCCGTGCGCCGGGGCGAAGAACACCGGCCCTTCGGGTGCCGGGGGTCGGCGTCGGGCGGCGAGCAGCACACTGCGATGCGTTGCAGCGAGATCGTGGATCTGGGCCACTGCGGTCAGACTGAAGCGGTCGGTGTCGGCTGCGTAGATGCTGCCCACCAGCGGGTCGACCAGCCGTTCGTGCACCTCGTCACCGAAACGAGCACGCACATAGGCCCCGATCGAGTCGGCGCCTGGGCCGTGGTCGATGGGCGTGCGGGGGCGCAGCATCTCGGTGGCTGCGCGCAGTTTGCCGGGCCAACTGATGAGCCGGGTGCGGGCCAAGCGCAGTAGGTCGGTGGGCATGCCCAGCAGCAGGCCGGCCGGGATGGGTTGCAGACCGTTCCACCACACCGCCGCGCTACCCGTGGCGGGCGACACCATCTGATCTCCCAGCCCCACCTCGCGCGCCAGGGCTACGGCCCACGGCACTCGGGCGAGGAAGGCATCGGCACCCTCGTCGACCGCAGGCAGACCGGCAAAGGGGGTGGTGCGGATCTTGCCGCCGAGCGCCTGCTCGCGTTCGCGGACGGTCACGTCGATCGGCTCGCCGGCCTCGGCGGCCAGGGTGAGCAATCGATGTGCAGCCGCAAGGCCGCTGATGCCGCCGCCGACGATCGTGACACGCGAGGGGCGGCCTGCGGCTCGCATGGCGCTGGCCCTCAGGCTGCGACGACTCGCCGGGCGAGCGCCGCCATCACTGTGGGGTCGTCGTTCACGCAGGCGGTGCGGTCGAACGCGAGGCCGTGCCCGCGAGCGCGGTGGGCCGCCTCGATGTCGAGGTCGTACAGCACTTCGAGGTGGTCGGCCACGAACCCGCAGGCGCTCACCACGACGCCGCGCTCGGTGACGCTCGACTCGCTGGCGGCCAGATCGTCGATGACCTGCAAGATGTCGGGCCCGAGCCACGGCTCGGGTGTGCGGCCAGCCGACTGCCACGCGATGGCCCACTGGCTCCATTCGGCCAGACCCACCCGGGCGGCGACGGCCTCGGCGGTGGCGCGCAGTTCGTCGGGGTACGGGTCGCCGGCGTCGATGATGCGTTGTGGCAGTGAGTGCGCCGTGAACAGCACCTTGGTGTCGGCCGGCATGTCGGCCAGGCGACCGCGGAGGTCGTCGGCGAGGAAGTCGATGTAGGCGGGCTCTGTCGCCCAACTGTCGACGCCCACCACCTCGATACCGTGCGGTTCGGCAGCGGTGCGCGCGCGGCCGATGTACTGGCCGATGGAGTAGCTCGAGTAGTGGGGGGCCAGCACCAGGCCGACGAGGCGACGAAAGCCCTGGGCAGCGAAGTCGGCGACCGTGTCCTCGATCATCGGTGAGGCGTGCTTCAGGCCGAGCGCCACCTGGTAGCGGCCGGGGTTGATGGCATCGAGCGCGGCCTGCAGCGCATCGCGTTGGGCCTCGGTACGCGCCGCCAACGGCGACAGGATGTCGCTGCCCGGCGGGGCGATGGCTTCGTAGCGGGCAACCAGATCGGCGAGCTGTTCGTCGGTGGGCGGCCTGCCGCGGCGGATGTCGGTGTAGTACGGCAGGATCTCGTCGCGTGTGCGCGGGGTGCCGTAGGCCATCAGCACCACACCGATGCGGTCGTGGGCGGACTCGGTGTCGGGGCCTGAGGTTGGCGTCGTGGGGCTGTTCATCGTTGGGTTCTTTCGTGGACGCGGTCGACCACCGCGGCCAGCACGCCGGGGTCGGTGTCGGGCTGAACCCCGTGGCCGAGGTTGAAGATGTGCCCCGGGTGCTGACGGAGATCGAGCATCCGATTGTCGGCCAGCACGGCGTCGACACCGGCGAGCGCAGTGGCGGTTCCGGCCAGCACCAGCGCCGGGTCGAGGTTGCCCTGCACCACCAGGTCGGCGCCCATGCGGCGGCGGGCGTCGGTGATGGTGGTGCGCCAGTCGAGGCCGATGACCGGTGTGCCCACTCCGTTCGCCGCCGCCGCTGCATACATCGACTCGAGGAGGTGGTCGCACCCGATACCGAAGTGGATACCGGGCACACCGGGGAACGACGCGCCGATGAGCGCGAACACCTTGCGGGTGTAGGGCGCCACGTAGACGTCGTAGTCGTCGCGGCTGAGTGCCCCGGCCCACGAGTCGAACAGTTGGAACGCGCGTGCACCGGCACCGAGTTGTGAGCCGATGAAGGTGGCGGCGTGCTGGACGAGTCGGTCCATCAGCGCATGCCACAACTCGCCGTTGGTGTGCATGAGTGCCTTGGTGTGCTGATAGGTGCGCGAAGGCCGGCCCTCGATGAGGTAGCTGGCCACCGTGAACGGTGCTCCGGCGAACGCCAGCAACGGCACTGATGCGGGCAGCTCTCGGGCGAGGATGCGCACAGTCTGGAGCACGTAGGGAATGTCGATCGACGGCTCGAGGGGGCGCAAGCGGGCCAGATCGTCGTGGGTGCGCAGCGGACGGTCGGCTACCGGTCCTGTGCCGGGCGCAACGTCGATGCCGAAACCAACGGCATGCGCGGGTACCACGATGTCGCTGTAGAGCACGGCAGCGTCGACCCCGTAGCGACGTACCGGCTGCATGGTGATCTCGGCTGCCAGGTCGGGTTGCTTGATGGCGTCGAGGATGCTGCCTGGTCCGCGCACAGCGCGGTACTCGGGCAGGCTCCTTCCGGCCTGGCGCATGAACCAGACCGGCGTGTGGCTCGACGGCCGACCGTGTGCGGCGTCGAGCAGGGGGATGGTCGCAGCGGCGTTCGACATCTGCTCGGCACGCTATCGCTCGGTGGTTGCGTTGCGCAGGTGGGCCCGTCGGCGGTGCCACCCTCAAGGTTGGATCAATGTGTTCATGCTCTGAGGTCGACCAACCGATGCCTCCGGCATGGTCACCGTCACGGATCATTCGTCCGCCGCTCGCTGGGCATCGCGGCGTCGCTCGGCGCGTGCGCTGCGCTGGGGTGTGGTGGTGGTTCCGTTCGTCGCCGCCACGGTCACTGCGGTAGCCGTCTCGTTCGCGTTGCCGGTTGTGTCCGGGTGGTGGCTCGCGGCCGGTCGGTTGGTGGTGGTTGGCGCGATCGCCACCGTGGTCATGCGCACGGTCGACGCGATGATGCGGCGTACCCTGCCGCTGGCAGCTCTGCTCGACCTGTCACTGGCCTTCCCGGACAAGGCGCCCTCGCGCCTGAAGATGGCCATGCGTGCAGCGTCGACCCAGGAATTGGGCGACCTGCTCGACCGGTATCAGCGAGCAGGCGCCGACGGTGCGGCCGCGGCCGCCGAGCGGTTGCTCGAACTCGTCGCCGCCCTCAGTCGTCACGATCGCATCACCCGCGGCCATTCCGAGCGCGTCCGGGCCTATGCCCAGATGATCGGTGAGGCGATGGGTCTGTCGGGCGACGACCTCGATCGGCTCCGCTGGGCCGGTCTCATCCACGACATCGGCAAACTCCGCATCGACGGTGAGATCCTGAACAAGCCCGGTCGGTTGACCGACGAGGAGTTCGCGATCATCAAGACCCACCCAGCCCTTGGTGCCGAACTGGCGGCGCCGCTGGCCGACTGGCTGGGTGAGAGCGTGCTCGCAGTCGCCCAGCACCACGAGAAGTGGGACGGAACGGGGTACCCGAACGGCATCAGTGGATACGCCATCTCGACGCCGGCCCGCATCGTTGCGGTAGCCGACGTGTTCGACGTGATCACCTCGGTTCGCTCGTACCAGCAGGCACGTACCGCTCACGAGGCACGTGCTGAGCTGGCGCGGTGCGCAGGCACCCATTTCGACCCGGCGGTGGTGCGGGCCTTTCTGAACCTGTCGATGGGCAGTCTGCGGCGGGTGATGGGCCCGTTGTCGTGGGCAACGGCCTGGCTGGTGGCGGCCCGGCCGGTGTCGGCGGCGCCCTCGAACGCCTCGAATGCCTCCGGTGCCACTGGTGCGGGGTCGTCGGCGTCTGCAACGACGACCACGGCAACGACCACGACCACGGCCACGACGACGACCACGACCATCGCCTCGGCGGGCTCGTCGGCCACGACGACCGTGGCGTCGGCGGCGTCGAGTGCTGCGACGGCGACGTCGACGGCATCGTTCTCCGGTGCGATCTCGTCGGCGGCGTCGTCAGCGTTCTCGGCTGCCGCAAGTGCAGGGGCCGCAGCGACGAGTGCCACGCTGGCAACCGGTGTGAGTACGGTCGCGGGTATCGCCGCCACCGGTCTGGGCGCTCTGGTGGCTCCTGTTCCGGTGGTGGCGGAATCGCCTCCGTCGCCGCCAGCGGCCGTGGTGGCCTCGACGACCACGACGGTGGATCCGGGGGCACCGGTCGTCGTCGCCGGCGCCTCGAGCCCCGGGGCATCGGGTGCAGGAGTGGCCGCAGGAGAGGACCCGGTGCCGATGGATCCGACATCCGCAGAGTTGCTGTCGGCCACTCCCGGGCCCGGCGTCGAAACGGCGGCTACTGAGACCTCAGAGGTCGCGGTGGCCGAAGCCGACAGTTCCACCACGGTTCCACCCACATCCCTGCCGCCGACGACCGCACCGGCCAAGCCGGTGCCACCGACGACCGTGCCCGCTACCGTGCCACCGCCGACGATCGCACGGCCCAAGCCGGTGCCGTCGACGGCCGTACCCACGACCGTGCCGCCGCCCACGACTGTGCCACCGCCCACGACTGTGCCGCCCACGACTGTGCCGCCGCCGCCGACGGTGTCGCCCACTGTGCCGCCGCCGCCGACTGTCGAGCCGGTCAAGGACGGCCGCCTGAGGGGTGGCTACCTGTTCGCAGCCCCCGAGCGCGGCGACACCAAGCGGCCGCTGTGGTTCGCGCTGGAACAGCGCAAACCTCACCATGAGGTACCTCCTAACGTCGACGCCGACATCGACGACCTGCCAGGACTGACGCTGTTCCGCTTGCACGACGACAAAGACGGGGACGAGGCGTCCTCCGGCGACGGGAAGGAACCAGGCGGCACGCGGCCTCCTGTGGCCCGCTTCGTAGTGGCGGGTCCGGAATCGCTCACGATCGACAGCACCGTGTCGGCCACGTTGTTCGCCCGGGCACTGCTCCCCGACGACTCCGATGAGAAGGAACTGGTAGGCATCCTGCGGGTGTCGTTGATGGTGTGCGACGAGACCGGCACCAGCTGCAAGGAGGTGGATCGCGACCGGGTGAAGGTCGGGTCACGGCTCGACGACGGGTGGCCGTGGAAGGTGGCCGAGGGCACGTTCACCAAGGTGGGTGTCGATTTCGGGGTGCAGCGCCTGTCGATCGATCGCTCGATGCGGATCGAGGTGTGGGTGGCGGTCGACAACGAGAGCTCGTACGACATCGCCCTGGCCATCGACAGCGTCATCACGCCTGGGGGCGTCTGGTTCGGCTGATCGTCCGTCCGTCCGACCTGCAGACGGCGCCGGTAGGCTCGTCAGACCCATGACGCAGCAGCACCCCGATCTGGCGGCTGAGCAGGCGTACATCGATTACGCCTACCACTGCCTCGAACAGAGTCGAACCGACGCCTGGAAGCTCCGTGAGCTGAGCGAAGCCACCCTCGGTGGCACCTTCCAGGCTCGCTACGAACGCGACGTATTCGATGAGGCGCTGCTCAACCGGCTCACCACGCTCGATCTGGGCGACGCGGCACTGGTGTTCGGTCGTATCGATCGGTTGGCCGAGGATCCCGAGGGTGTCGAGAGCTTCCACATCGGCCGGCTCGCGGTGGCCGACGCCGCCAGCGAGCCCGTGGTGGTCGACTGGCGGGCGCCCGTCGCCGAACCGTTCTACCGCGCCACCGGTCGTCAGCCGATGGGCCTGGTGCGTCGCCGCCACTTCGCTGTCGAGGGTCGCCGCCTGCTCGGGCTCGAGGACGAGATGTTCGGCGAGGGTCACCTCGGGGTGGTGGGCGACGAAGGCCTTGCCAGCCCGGTGGCACCCGGCAACCTGCGCGGCTACTCCACGCTGCTCACTGCGCTGAACCGCGGCCGTACCGGCCAGCTCGGCGACATCGTCGCCACCATCCAGGGCGAACAGGACGAGATCATCCGCAGCCCGCAGGCCGGGGTGCTGGTGGTACAGGGCGGCCCGGGTACCGGCAAGACCGTTGTCGCGCTGCACCGCGCTGCGTACCTCCTCTACACGTTCCGGTTCCCGCTCGAAGATCAGGGTGTGCTGGTCATCGGCCCGAATCGGGTGTTCCTCCGCTATATCGAGCGGGTGCTGCCGTCGCTGGGTGAGGCCGGCGTCGAGCAGGTGGTGCTCGCCGATCTCGTGCCCGACGTCGAGTGGGCCCGCTTCGGCGTCGACCCGGCCGAGTCGGCCCTGACTGCCCGGGTGAAGGGCGACATCCGTATGGCCGATGTCATCGACAAGGCCGTCACCGACCGCGAGCGGCCGCTGCGAGCCGACCTGGTGGTGCCCTTCCGGTCGGGTTACGTTCGCCTGCGGGCCGACGAGTCGGCGCGTATCGTGCGTGCCGCGCAGCGTCGCTTCCGCCGTCACAATGCAGCGCGCAAGTGGCTCGAGGGCGAAGTGTGGGCGGCGATGGCGGCAACCTGGCGCGACGGTTCGGCCGATCCGGCGTCAGTGAAGGAGACCGTGCGGTCGCTGCCCGAGGTGCGTGAGGCGCTCGAACGCATGTGGCCGGTGCTCACGCCGGCCGAACTGCTGCACGACCTGTTCGGCTCGAAGGCGCTGCTGAAGCTCGCCGCGTCGACGGTGCTCAGCGAGACCGAGTACCTGTCGCTCCACCGGCTCCGCTCGGCCGATGTGGCCGAGGTGCGCTGGAGCGAGCACGACGTTGCGCTGCTCGACGAGGCCCGCAACTACCTCGGACCCCGCCCCGTGCGCCGTAGCGCGGTGCCGGGCGAGGGGGCCGACCCCGACGAGATCCGTACGTACGGCCATATCGTCATCGACGAGGTGCAAGACCTCACCCCGATGCAACTGCGGATGGCCTCGCGCCGGTCGTTGAACGGCAGCATGACCGTGGTGGGCGACATCGCCCAAGCCACTGGTGCGCTGGCACCCGACAGCTGGGACGAGGTGCTGGCCCACCTGCCCGACAACCGCCCGTCGCGGGTCATCGGCCTGAGCGTCGGCTATCGCATTCCCGACCTCATCATGGAACTGGCCAACCGCGTGATGATGGCGGCCACGCCGTCGCTGCGGGCACCCATCAGCGTGCGCGCCGGCGATGAGCGACCCGAGTTCGTGGCCGTCGATCAGCCGGCCGGTCTGTTCGACGCCGCGGCCTCGGCCACCGCCGACCTGATCGCGGCACTGCCCGGTGGCAGCATTGCGGTGGTTGTACCCGACGCGATGGTCGACGATGTGTCGGCCGCGCTCGAACTGGCGGGCATCGAGCATGGCAGGGCTACGCGGCAGGGTCTGAACGTAGGCACCACGGTGGTGCCGGTCAGCGTGGTGAAGGGACTCGAACTCGACGGTGTGGTGGTGGTCGAGCCGGCCGCCATCGTTCATGCCGAATCGCAGGGGCTCAGAGCGCTCTACGTCGCCCTCACCCGCAGCACGCGCCGCCTCACCGTCGTGCACGCCGAGGTCCTGCCTCCGTCGATGCGCTGAGCGCCGGTCAGCCCAGGTAGGCGTCGACCAGCACGACGAGGTTGCGTGCCGACTTGTCGGCGTCGGCAGCGCGCTTGTACTGCACGGCGCGCTGGAACCGGTCGACCTGCTGGTCGAACCCGTCGATCAGATCGGGTCGGCTGGCCGCCACCTCGTCGCGGACCGCCTTCCAGAGGGCGGTGAGGCGCTCGACCGCGGCTCTGGCATCGCCACCGTCGACCATCAGGCCACCAACGCTTTGTCCCTCGACCACCATGCGGGGTAGCAGGTCGACTGCGGCGCCGGTGGGCACGGTGGTGGTGACCACGATGGTGGTGGTGGCGACGAGTTCGGAGTCGTACGTGGTGGCCGCGCAGGCGCTGAGACCCAACACGGCGACAATGGGCACGGCGACAATGGGCACGGCGACAATGGGCACGGCGACACCGAGTGCGGCGACGAGCCCGACTCGACCAGCAGAACGCATCAGGCGGTGACCAGGATGCGGGCGCTGGCGAATGCACTGAGGCCGATGGTGGTGCCATTCATGGCGACGGTGAGCGTGCCGTCGGGTGACGCAGCAGCGAGTACCCCATCGTTGCCCGGGGTGATACTCGACTGTTCGAGGAACTCGAGCAGACCGGGGGTGAACTCGAGTTCCTCGGGAATGCGATTCACCACGAACCGTTGTCCGACCGCGATGGTGCTGAGCGGCCGCGAGGCCGGCGCGTCGTAGGAAGAACCCGGAATGGGGTTGCCGTGCGGACAGGTGGTGGGGCTACCGAGCACGCGGTCCATTGCCTGCTCGACCGAGTCGCTCATGATGTGCTCCCACTTCCCGGCCTCGTGGTGGGCCTCGGCCCACGACAGCCCGAGCATGTCGGTGAGGAATCGTTCGGCCAGACGGTGGCGGCGCACCACCCGCTGGGCCAGCACGAGACCGCGGTCGGTGAGCACGATGGAGCCGTCGGCGGTGGAGACGAGCTGCTCGGCCTCGAGGCGGCGGATCATCTCACCGACGGCCTGGCGGCTCACCTGCAGGCGATCGGCGATGCGCGCGTTGATGACGTCGACGTCGTCTTCGTGCAGTTCGAAGATGCACTCGCAATACTCCTCGAACGCAGGGTGGTGCTCTCCGGACGCCGGCATGTGCCTCAGGCTACCGTGGCCGGTCCGACGGGCCGCGGCCGCGGATGCGGCCCAGCCAGGCCTCGGCCTGGCGCAGCCGCCGGTCGAGTTGGTCGGTGGTGGCGGCGCCCACGGCGGCCACGTTCGCAAGCCGGTTCATCTCGGCGTTCACCTTGCCGTGCGACAGTCCGGTGAGGTCGACGAGTCGCTGCGCGACGGCTGCGTTGCGGGCCCGGAGGTCTTGTTTCACCTCGGCCACGCTGCGGCCGAGGTCGCGCGTCCAGCCGGCGTCGGTGGGGATGTCGGGCAGCAGCAGGTCGAGCAGGCCGTCGAGCTCGGGGTCGGCATCGGTGGTGGCCAACTGCTCGGGTTCGTCGTCGTAGGCGACGCCATCGGGGGTGACGGCGCTGATGCGCATGCCTGTCGCCACCGAACTGAGCACCGAGAACAGCGACAGCTGCTCGGGTTCGAAGGCCTCGATGCCGCCGGTGAGGTCGTCGGCCCGGTCGGGCCCCTCGGGGTCGTCGTCGTTGGGCACAGGGGGGCGCAGCACGTGGCGGCGCGCCTCGGCGATCTGGAAGGCGTGGGTGCGCAGGCGCGGATCGTCGGGCAGGAACACGTACGCCTTCTGCGAGCCACGGTCGGCCTGCCAGCGAACGAACCGGCCGACTGCCTGGCGGAAGAACAACTCGGTCGTCACCGTGGTGGCGTACACACCCACGCGTAGACGGGGGATGTCGACACCTTCACTCACCATCCGCACGGCCACCAGCCAGGGGGCTTCGGATGTGGCGAAGCGGGCGATGCGGTCGGAGGCGGTGGGATCGTCGCTCACCACCACCTCGGCGGGCACCCCGAAGTGCCGCCGGATGAGCGCAGCGATGCCGTGGGCGTGGGCCTGGTCCATGGCGATGACGAGGCCGCCTGCGTCGGGCTGCCCGTTCGGCATCGTGCGCAGCGACATCAATCGGTCGTGGGCCTGACGCAGTACGGCCGCCAGCCAGTCGCCGTCGAGGCTGAGCGCCGTACGCAACCGCTGCGACATGCCGTCGCGGGCCAGTTCGTCGTGGAAGTCGGCGCTCACCACGCTGCCGTCGGGGGCGCTCCACTCCATCACCCCGTCGAAGCGGGGGAAGTAGACCGGCCGCACCACGCCGCCGTCGCGCAGGGCGTCGGCGTAACCATAGGTGTAGTGGCTGAAGGCTGCGTCGCCCTCGGCAGTGACCTGGTACTCGACGAAGGGGATGGAGGCGGTGTCGCTGCGGAAGGGCGTGCCCGACAGGCACAGGCGGCGGTGGGCGGTGTCGAAGGCATGGCGCACCGAGTCGCCCCAGGCCCGTTCGTCGCCCGCGTGGTGGATCTCGTCGAGGATGACGAACGCGTCGTGGGCGAGGCCGCGCAGCGCCTTTGCTGTCCCGGCCGTGGCGAGGTGCTGGTAGGTGGTGACCAGACCGTGCATGTCGCGGGCCAAGCCGCCGGCGGGCGACCAGTCGGGGTCGAGTTCCAGCCCGAGGCGGTGAGCGGCGAGGGCCCACTGCATCTTCAGGTGGCTGGTCGGGGCCACCACGATGAGGCGCCGCCGCTGCTGGGCGAGCGCCCAACGGGCGCAGGTGAGAGCGAACGTGGTCTTGCCGGCGCCGGGCGTGGCAACGGCCAGGAAATCGGGCCGCTCATGGGTGCTGAACAGGTCGAATGCAGCCCGCTGCCAGTGGCGCAGACGCACCGTCGGGTGCTCGTGCAGGCCGGGCTGGGCCGGGGTGCGGAGCGATTCGGACGACGACATGGGGCCAATCAGTCTGGCAGTGCACGAGGGCACAAACGCGCCGCCGAGAAAGTGCTTGCCGAACTGGGGGATTCCCGAACGATCACCTGCGAGAGGAGTCCTCATGAACCACCCCGCCACGAGCGACGACCGTACGACCACCGCCACACTTGCTGTGCCGACCGACCTGGAGGCGGGTGGGCGGGTGTCGACGCGTACCGGTGTCGGAGTCGGTGTCGTACTCGTCGGCAGCGACGAGGCGCGCCGGCAGGTTTCCGGCCTCCTCGGGGTGATCGCTCTGACCGAAGCGGCATCCTGGGAGGATCTACCGGTGGGCCCGGCCGTCTGTATCGACGCCGACCGTTTCGTCCACCTGTCACCCGCCGGTGTGGCGGCGCTCGCAGGCGCAGTGCTGGCGGGCAGCGACGTGGCGGTGCCGTCGTCGAACATCGGCATCTGGCCCATGTGCGGTTTCTACCCGCCACGCGGCGCCGCCGATGCCGCCGAGCTCGAGGCCCATGCCGCGGCGATCGCCGGTCGGGCGAGCGAGCACTTCGTCGATGCGTCGTTCCCGCTGCCTGCAGTGTTCGCATTGGCGGATGCGAGCCGCATCCGTACCCGGCCCGTGCTCGTGGGCGATCTGGGCGAGCGCGCCGATGTGGTGGCCACCGTGTGGTGCCACCACCGCGAGGCGCCGTTCATCAGCGCGACGATGATCGTGAAGAACGAGGCGGTTCGCATCGAGAGAGCAATCGCTGCTGCCCAACTGGTGGCCGACGAGGTGGTGGTGTACGACACCGGCTCGACCGACGACACCGTCGAACTGGCCCGGGCCATGGGTGCCGCAGTTCGCCTCGGCTACTGGGACGACGACTTCGGGCGGGCCCGCAACGAGGCCCGGGCCATGATGCGGGGTGACTGGAGCTTCTTCATCGACGGCGATGACACGGTGGAGACCACACCCGAGCAGGTCGCCGAGGCGCGCGAACTGCTCCGCAGTGTGCCCGCCGACACGGTGGTGTCGCTTCGCGTGAAGAGCGTGCACAACGAGGTGACCGGTGCAGTGCTGAGCGGGCTGTGGCAGCGCCGCCTCTTCCCCCGGCACCTGCACTGGCAATACCGCCTCCACGAGGTCGTCGTGCTGCCCGATGGGACGCTTCCCGACGAGCTGCGTTTCGAACAGTTGGCCATGATCCACTGGGGCTACTCGGTGTACGACCCGGAGAAGTCGGCGCGCAATCTCCGCATCGCCGAAAAGCGACTTGCCGACGCCGATGTCGCTGCCAACAACGGCCTCGACCTGTACGAGTACGGACGAGCACTGCAGTACGCGGGGCGGGTCGAAGAGGCACTCGACGCTCTGTCGCAGGTGATCGCCAAGTACACCGACGGGCCGGCGTTCGTGCTGTCGACGTTGCTGACCGCATGCCTGTGGTGCGAGACCGAACGGACGATGAACGTGCCCGCACTCCTGCGACCCATCGCCGACGGGCATCAGGACCCTGCTGCTCGCGATGCGGCGCGATGGGTGATGGCGGCCTCGCTCGGCGAGCCCGAGCTGGCGCTCGAGATGCTCACCGGGCTCGAGTCGGTGCAGTACTACAACTTCGTCGCCTCGCCCGATGAGGTGCGGGCGCTGCATGTGTTCATGGCAGCCATGGCGGGCCGCCACGATCTCGCCCTCCGCCAACTCACCCTGATGCGCGAGCCGACCAAGCAGGAGTCGACCTGGTGGGCGGCGTCGATGGCGGTGAAGGCGGGCGATCCCCGCATCGCCCGGCACCTCGTTGCAGCCGTAGGTGTCGACGAGCTGGCCTTCGTGGTGTGCGCCCTTGCTGGCGGACCTGCCGACGGCAATCAGGAACTTGCCGGTGCCCTCGTCGAGCGTTTCGGCGTCCAGCCGCAACTCGCGGTGTACCTGGCCCAGGTGAGCGCGCGGGGTGGATTCTTCGCCGCGCTCGATGCCCGGCTGCGGCTGGCAGAAGCAGGGCAACTCGACGTCGGCGACCCGCTCGAACGCCTACTCGACGGCACCTACGGCGATGCAGCCGATCAGATGCTGGCGGCCCTCGTGCTCGACAGCCTCGAACCGGTGGCACCGACGCGCAGTCTGGCCATCGGTCCCGGCATCGCCACCGACCGCATCGAGGACGTGCTCGGTGCAGTGGCCGGCGTGCTGCCCCAGCAGCTCACCGAGGCCGCATCGGCGCTCGCCACCTCGCCGGAGCGTGGCACCGTGGTGGCGCAGGCCCTCGACGGGTTGGACGGCCTCGGCCGCTGAGGCTGCTCTCGGCATCTCTGACACACCGGCCACGTAGCCTCTGCTCGTGGCCGATCATCCGGTGCTCGAGCGGTTCTCGCCTGCGGTGCGGGCCTGGTTCGCCGCGTCGTTCCCCGAACCCACGCCACCGCAGGTGCTGGGCTGGCCGCACATCGCTGCAGGCGAGCACACACTCATCTGTGCGCCCACCGGCTCGGGCAAGACCCTCACTGCCTTCCTGGCCAGCATCGACCGATTGGGCACCACCCCGCCGCCCGATCCGAAGCAGCGCACGCGGGTGCTCTACATCTCGCCGCTGCGCGCCCTGGCGTTCGACGTCGAAAAGAACCTGCGCGCCCCTCTGCTGGGCATCAGCCTGGCCGCCGAGCGGCTGGGCGAGGCCTACGCCGAGCCCACTGTTGCCATGCGCACCGGCGACACCTCGGCGAAAGACCGCCAGGCGCTCATCCGCCGACCGCCCGACCTGCTCATCACCACGCCCGAGAGCCTGTACCTCATGCTCACCTCGTCGGCGCGCGACGCGTTGGTGAACATCGAGACCGTCATCATCGACGAGATCCATGCCCTGGCGCCCACCAAGCGCGGCGCACACCTCATGCTGTCGCTCGAACGGCTCGAGCAGGTCACCAAACGCCCGGCGCAGCGCATCGGCCTGTCGGCCACGCAGCGTCCGCTCGAGGAGGTGGCCCGCTTTCTCGGCGGCCGCGCCGACGACGGCACGCCGCGCCCGGTGGTCATCATCGACGCCGGTATTCGCAAACCACTCGAGGTCGATGTGGTCATCCCCGTGGAAGACATGGGCGAACTGGGCCAGCCGGTCACCGAACTGCGCAGCGGGCCTGCAGCGGTGGCCTTCACCCCGCAGCGCACCAGCATCTGGCCCAGTATCTACCCGCGCATCCTCACCCAGATCCTGCAGCACCGCAGCACCATCGTGTTCACCAATTCGCGCCGCCAGGCCGAACGGTTGGCAGCCAAGCTGAACGAGCTGTACCTCGAGCAGGTCACCAGCGCCGACCCCGAGGCTGCGCCCATCGAACTGGTGAAAGCGCACCACGGTTCGCTCGCCCGCGAGCAGCGCATCGTCATCGAAGACGAACTGAAGCGGGGTGTGCTGCGCGGCATCGTCGCCACCAGCAGCCTCGAACTGGGCATCGACATGGGGGCTGTCGACCTCGTCGTGCAGGTCGAGTCGCCCGGCGCCGTCAGCCGCGGTCTGCAGCGCATCGGCCGCGCCGGTCACTCGGTGGGCGAACCCAGCAAGGGCACCATCTATCCCAAGCACCGCGGCGACCTGCTCGAGGCAGCGGTGGTGGTGCGGCGGATGATCGACGGGGCGATCGAGTCGACCCGCTACCTGCGCAATCCGCTCGACGTGCTGGCCCAGCAGATCGTCGCCCATGTGGCCATCACCAACGAATGCTCGGTCGCCGATGTGGGCCGCCTCGTGCGGCGCTGCGCCAACTTCGCCGAACTCAGCGACGACCTGCTGCTGAACACCCTCGATCTGCTGGCCGGCCGGTACCCGAGCGACGAGTTCGGCGAACTGCGGCCGCGCCTGGTGTGGGACCGGGTGAACGACACACTGCGCGCCCGCGACGGGTCTCGGCGCCTCGCCGTCACCAGCGGCGGCACCATCCCCGACCGCGGCCTGTTCGGGGTGTTCCTGCCCGACGGCACCCGGGTGGGCGAACTCGACGAGGAGATGGTGTACGAGAGCCGGCCGGGCGAGACCTTTCTGCTGGGTGCCTCCACCTGGCGCATCGAAGACATCACGTTCGAGCGGGTGGTGGTGTCGCCGGCGCCCGGTCAGCCCGGCAAGATGCCGTTCTGGCACGGCGACCGGCCGGGTCGCCCGCTCGAACTGGGCCGCGCACTCGGGGCGTTCCAGCGCGAGGTGCGGGCGATGCCCGCCGATGAGGCGCTCGGTCGGCTGATGGGCGAGTACGCGCTCGACGCGTTCGCCGCCAACAACGTGCTCGGCTACCTCGACGAACAGGCCCAGGCCACCGGGGTGGTGCCCGACGACCGGACCATCGTGGTCGAGCGCTTCCGCGACGAGATCGGCGACTGGCGGGTGTGCATCCTCAGCCCGTTCGGCACCCCGGTGCACGCGCCATGGGCCATGGCCATCGAGCGTCGGTTGGTCGAGCGCTTCGACATGCCGGTCGAGACGATGTGGGGCGACGACGGCATCGTGCTGCGCCTGCCCGAGGCCGCCGACGAACTGCCGCTCGAGTATCTGCTGGTCGACCCCGACGAGATCGACGAACTGGTGCTGTCGGCCGTGCCCACCACCTCGCTGTTCGCCGCCCGGTTCCGCGAGTGCGCGGCCCGGGCGCTGCTGCTGCCGCGCCGTCGGCCCGACCGCCGCACACCGCTGTGGCAGCAGCGCCAGCGCGCCGCCGATCTGCTGGCCGTGGCGGCGAAGTACCCGAGCTTCCCCATCCTGCTCGAGACGTCGCGCGAGTGCGTGCAAGACGTGTTCGACCTGCCCGCGCTGCGCGAGGTGCTGGGCCAGGTGCGTAGTCGGGCGGTGCGCGTGGTCAGCGTCGACACCCCGAAGGCGTCGCCGTTCGCGCAAAGCCTGTTGTTCAACTGGATTGCGGCCTACATGTACGAAGGCGATGCGCCGCTGGCCGAGCGCCGGGCAGCTGCGCTCGCGCTCGACCGCGACCTGCTGCGCGACCTGCTGGGTGCCGAGGAGTTGCGCGAACTGCTCGACCCCGGGGTGCTGGCCGATCTCGAACTCGAACTGCAGCGCCTGGCCGACGGACGCCGGGCGCGCAGTGCCGACGAGTTGCACGACGTATTGCGCACGGTGGGCGATCTGTCGGCGGCCGAGATCGACCTGCGCTGCGACGGGCCCGGCGCGCAGTGGCTGGCCGAGTTGCTGCACGAACGACGCGCGGTCGAACTGGCCATCGGTGGCGAGACGCGGGCCATTGCTGCCGACGACGCAGCGCGCTATCGCGACGCTCTCGGGTGCGCGCTGCCGCTGGGTCTGCCGCGGGCGTTCACCGAACCGGTGCCGCTGCCGCTCGAGTCGCTCGTGGCCCGCTACGCCCGCACCCACGCCCCGTTCCTCACCGACGATGTGGCCCGCCGGTTCGGCATCACCGCCACCCGTGCTGCCGGAGCGCTGGCCGCGCTCGAGGCCGAGGAACGAGTGGTGCGCGGCGAGTTCCGGCCCGACGGGGCGAGCCGCGAATGGTGCGACATCGATGTGCTGCGCCAGTTGCGCCGCCGGTCGTTGGCGGCGTTGCGTCGCGAGGTCGAGCCGGTCGAGGCCGATGCCTATGCCCGCTTCCTGCTGGGGTGGCACGGCATTCCCGCCGAACGTCGCGGCCTCGATGCGCTGGTCGAGTCGCTGGGACTGCTGCAGGGCGCCGCGCTGGTGGCAAGCGCGCTCGAGCGCGATGTGCTGCCCGTGCGGGTGCGCGGCTACCGCCCCACCGATCTCGACGAACTGTGCACCTCGGGCGACATCGTGTGGGTGGGGGCGGGTTCCATCGGGTCGAGCGACGGCCGGGTGCGGCTGTACTTCGCCGACCAGTTGCCGTTGCTGGCACCCACGGTCGAACCGCCCGAGGCACCCGAGGGTGCGCTCCACGACGCCATCCGGCTGCTGCTGGCTCAGCGCGGGGCCAGTTTCTGGGCGCAGTTGCGCGCCGCGGCGCCGTCGGCCACCGAGGCCGAGGTGCTGGCCGCGCTGTGGGACCTGGTGTGGGCCGGCGAGGTCACCAACGACTCACTGGCGCCGCTCCGAGCCGTGCTGTCGGGCGGCACCGGTCGCAGCACGGCCTCGCGGACCACACGGTCGCGGCCTCGGCCGGGTCGGCTCACCCGGCTCGGCCCGCCCGCCGGGGCGGGACGGTGGAGCCTGGTCGCACCGCTGCTACAGCCTGCCCCCACCGCCACCGCGGCCGCGCACGCTGCGGCGCTGCAGTTACTCGAACGACAGGGCGTGGTCACGCGTGAGGGGGTGCTCGCCGAGGGTGTCGTCGGTGGGTTCGCCGGTGTGTACGGGGTGTTGAAGGTGCTCGAAGAACGCGGCCAGACGCGGCGCGGCTACTTCATCAGTGGCCTGGGTGCAGCGCAGTTCACCCTGCCCGGGGCCGTCGACCGACTGCGCGGCACCCGCGATCTGGTCGACCCGTACCTGCATCCCGCCGACGTGCCCGCACCGGTGGTGGTGGCCGCCACCGATCCTGCGCAGCCCTATGGGGCGTCGCTCGCGTGGCCGGTGTCGCCCGGTCGGCCGTCGCGCAGCGCAGGCGCGCTGGTGGTGCTGGCCCAGGGGCTGCCGGTGGTGTGGTTCGACCGGCGCGGTCATCACCTGGTCACGTTCCCGGCAGCTGCCACCGACCCCTCGTGGGCTGCTGCGCTGGGGGCGTTGGCCACCGACGGCCGGGCCCGCACGGTCGAGGTACGCAAGGTCGACGGCGAGGTCGTCGACCCGTCTGGTGCGGTGGCCACCGTGTTGCAGCAGGCCGGGTTCGTGCGCACCTACCGCGGCTTCGCCGTACGCGCCTGACGCGGGCCGGGCTCAGCGGGCCGGGTCGGGCCCGATGGCGCGTAGGCCGGCCCACGCGAGGTTGGCCACCAGGCGGGCGAGTGCGTCGGGGTCGAAGTCGTCGCCGCGTTCCACCAGACGTCGCGACGCGCCTTCGGCGAGACCCACCAGGCCGTGGGCCAGCGTGCGCCGCTGTTCGTGGTCGATCTCGATGGCGATGAGCGGGGCGATGGCCGAGGCCGCATCCGACGTGATGGCGCGGATTGCCTTGGTGGCAGCAGCGTCGCGGTTGGCCTGCGTGGAGAACAACAGCAGGAACCCGTCGTGGTCGTCGGCCACCCAGCGGAAGTAGGCGCGGAAGCCGAGTTCGGTCTGGGCACGGCCGTCGGTCGTGCCGGCCGTTGCCTTGCCGATGGCAGCGATCATCCGTTGTCCCGCCTCATGGATGAGCGCCAGGTACAGGTCTTTCTTCGAAGCGAAGTGCTGGTACAGCACCGGCTTGGTGACCCCGGCGGCATCGGCCACGTCGTTCATCGAAGCCCCGTGGTAGCCGCTGCGGGCGAACACCGGGACGGCGACGGCGATGATCTGTTCGCGCCGTTCACCGGCCGGGAGTCGGGTGTTCATGACCGGCGAGAGAGGCTAACTGCTCAGAGTCCGCGCTCGACGTCGTCGCGTTCGGCGGCCTTGATGGCGTAGCCCAGCACGATGGCGGGGGCGAGCAGAATGGTGCCCACCACCAGGCCGCCGATACTGATGGAGGCCATCGTCGAGGTGAAGTCGGTCAGCAGCCCGAGGGCGAACGCGGCGATGGCCACGCCGAAGGCCAGGTAGCCGAGTCGATTGGCCAGCGCCGTCCACCGGGCGATGCGGCGGCGCCGCTCGCGCACCGGATCGGTTCCGGTGGCACCTGCGGCGGGGCCGGTGTGATCGGCCGAATGAGGATCGACGGGGGAGGCAGGCATACAGTCGGCTCATGGTACGTGTGGAGTGGCGTGATCGGGTGCTCGCTCTCACCATCGACCGACCCGAACGCCGCAACGCTGTCGATCACGCCACCTTGCTGGCCCTGGCCGAGGCCCAGCGCGCGGCGGCCGAGGGTGGGGCACGTGTGGTGGTGCTCACCGGTGCACCGCCGGCCTTCAGCGCCGGTGCCGACCTCACCGGTGTCGAGAACGGTGCGTTCGTGGCAGCCCTCATGGCTGCGCTGCGAGGGTTCACCGAACTCGGTGCGATCACCTTGGCCGCCATCGACGGCCCAGCGCTCGGAGCCGGCACGCAACTGGCGATTTCCTGCGACTTGCGGATGGCCACGCCCAGCAGCATCTTCGGGGTCCCTGCTGCGAAGTTGGGGCTCGCGGTCGACCGATGGACCATCGAGCGCCTTGCCCGCGAGTTCGGATGGTCGACCGCCCGAGCGATGCTGCTGGGGGCGGTCACGTATCGAGGCGAGCAGTTGCATGCGGCTGGCGGGGTGCACCGGCTCGGCGAGCTGGCCGATGCGCTGGTGTGGGCCGACGAGTTGGCGCAGCTCGCGCCGCTCACCATCAGCACCCACAAGCTCGGCCTCGAACGGGCTGGGGCTGCGGCGGACCCGGACCCAGTGTTCGATGAAGCCTTCGCCGCGACCTGGGCGAGCGCCGATGTCGACGAGGGACGAAGCGCGTTCCTCGAGAAGCGACGGCCGCGTTTCGAGGGCCGCTGATCGACCACTGTGCGTCGCTACGTCAGAGGTTCGCCGGCAGCAGACGGCTGAGGTCTTCGAAGAAGAAGTAGAGGCACACCACGAACGGCACGATGCCGACCAGTGCGCCCACCCAGTTCCGTCGGGTGAACCGGCTGATGGCAGTGGCGACGAAGGCGATCACCATGAGTCGGAATCCCCACATCGCCACCGGCACGTACGCGTCGTCGTCGCCGAACCACTTGCTGCCGAACACCTCGGCGCCTGAGCCGTCGTCGCTCCCCTCGGCGGGCCCGAGGCTGCTGGGCACGGTGGTGCTGGACGTGCTGACCGGCACGGTGGTCTCGGGTGCCACGGTGGGCACGGTGGGTACGGTGGGCACGGTGGGGGCACTGGTGGTCGCGGGCCCGAGGCTGCTGGGCACGGTGAGGGGCACAGTGGTGGACACGACAGCGGGTTCGGGTGACGTAGGGAGGCTCGGGAAGGTGGCCTGGTCGGATCGGGCGGTGTCGAGGATGGCCTGCACCACATACCGTTGCTTGGCCGAGTACTTCGGGTGACACGACGCGAGTGTGATCCGGGCCAGGGTGGGGTCGACGGTGGGGATGACGAGCCCGTAGTCGTCGGCTCCCACGATGATGATGTTGTCGACCACGTAGATGAATCGTCCCCAGGGTGCCGTCACCAGCATCTCATCGCCGATCTGGATCTGGTCGATGTCGATGAAGGGCTCGCCGTAGGTGGTGCGGTGGCCGGCGATGGCGGCATTGCCGAACTGGCCGGGCAGTGGCGTCTCGGGAAAGTGTCCTGGTCCCTTCTTCAGATCGTCGGGGCTCACGCCCTCGACGACGATCTTGTCGAGGCCGATGCCGGGAATCTCGAGACGTGCCAGCACCTCACCGGTTGGCGGGGCCGCGGCCGCTGACGGTGGCGCCACCGTGGTGGTGGGTGGCGACGTGGTGGATGTGGTGTCGCCCGTAGCGGGTGGGGTGGTGGAGGCGGGGACCGTGGTGGCAACGGCGGGAGGTACCGTCGTTGGCGCCGCGGTGGGCGCGGCGGCGAGGAGATCGTCGAACTCGCGCTCGAGCTGGCCCTGGGCGCGCGCGGTCTGGATGCCGGTGCCCCACAGCTGGTAGGCAACAAAAGCGAAGAGCAGCACGCCGGTGGCGATGAGTGTGCGGCCGACGCCACCGACGAACCAGCGCCAGTCGTGCGGTTCGGGCGGCCGGTCGAACCGGTTCGGCCGTCGTTGCCGTGCTGGTCGGCCCGTTGCCGTCTCGTCCACCACGGGTGCGACGCTATCGGTTGGGTCGGGTCGATGAGGTCGCGGGTAGCGTGCGATCATCGTGGACTCCGCGCCCGCCACCGAACCGGCCAACCCAGGTCCGGCCCACGCTGATCCGTCGGGTAGCGAACCTGTCGTCCGCCTGGTCGACGCGGTGGCCGTGCTCGGGCGCTTCCCTGCGTTGGCCGGTGCCACGCTCACGGTCGCTCGCGGCGAGATCGTGCTGCTCCGTGGGCCCAACGGCGCCGGTAAGACCACCCTGTTGCGCGTGTGCGCCGGCCTGGTGCCCCTCAGCCGCGGTGAGGGCCGGGTGGCCGGCTGCGATCTGCGCACCGAGCGCGACGATGTACGCCGCCGCGTAGGGCTGCTCGGTCATGCCAACGGGCTGTACGGCGACTTGACGGTGCGCGAGAACGTGCGGTTCTGGGGCGACACCGTGGGGGCCGACGTCGCCGAGATCGATGCCTCGCTCGAACGGCTCGGCCTGACCGGTCGTCTGGCGGAGGTGGCTGTGCGGCGGCTGTCGGCCGGGCAGAAGCGGCGCACTGCGCTGGCGTGCCTGGTGGCTCGTCGGGCACAGGTGTGGTTGCTCGACGAACCTCACGCCGGTCTCGATGCAGCCGGACGTGACGACCTCGACGACACACTGCGCACTGCCGTCGCGATGGGCGCCACCGTGTTGGTCGCCAGCCACGAACTCGAGCGTGCCGGATCGCTCGCCACCCGGGTGGTCGACGTGGTCGCCGGCCAGGTGATCGCGGCCGATGGCCCCGGGGGGTCGCGGTGAGTCCCTGGCGCACGGCCCACCTGGTGGCGGCGAAGGACCTGCGGGTGGAGGGGCGCAGTCGCGTCGTGGTGAACCAGGTGCTGCCCTTCGCCGGCCTGGTGATGGTGCTGTTCGCGTTCGTGCTCGACAGCGACGCGGTGCTCACCCGCGTTGCCCCCGGTCTCATCTGGCTTGCCACGGTGTTCGGCTTGCTGGTGATGGTGCAGCGGGCCTTCGCGATCGAGACTGCCGACGGGGCGCTCGATGCCCTCCGGGTGGCCGGTGTCGATCCGGTGGGTATCTTCCTGGGGAAGTCGTTGGCACTGGCTGCCCAGTTGGCGGTCCTCGAGGTGATGCTGGCCGGCCTGGCGTTCGTGCTGTACGGCGTCGAGTCGTCGGGCGAGGGCATCGTGTTGTTGGTCACCACCCTCATTCCCGCGACCGCAGGACTGGCCTTCGTCGGTACGCTCTACGGCGGCCTCGCTGCCGGGGTCAAAGGTCGCGAGACGCTGCTCCCGCTGCTGTTGTTCCCGGTGGTGGCGCCGGTTCTGATTGGTGCAACTCGAGCGACCGAAGCGGCGCTCGATGCCAGTGGTGTTGCAACCGCCGATGGGTGGCCCTGGGTCGCTCTGCTCGTGGTGTTCGCAGCGCTGTTCGGTGTCGGCGGCACGCTGGCTTTCGGATCGCTCATCGAGGAATGAGGCGAGACCCCACGTGAGCACGACTGCACCACCCAGCACGACAGCGACGGTTCCGGCTGGCCCGGCGCGTGGCACCGGCACCGGTTTCACCCGGGTGCTCGGAATCGCCACCATCGTCGCCTTCGCGGCGCTCGCCCTGTTCGGCCTGGTGCTCTCGCCGGCCGATGCGCAACAGGGCGAGAGCGTGCGCATTCTCTACGTGCACGTGGGCACCGTGTGGGTGGCCTATCTCGCCTTCGTCGTCACCGCCGTGTCGTCGGCGGCATATCTGTGGAAGCGCACCCGCTCGCTCACCTGGGATCGCATCGCCGGGGCCAGCGCCGAGATCGGTGTGCTGTTCATGGCCGTCACCTTGTTCACCGGTGCGCTCTGGGGTCGGATCAGCTGGGGCACGTTCTGGGTGTGGGACGCCCGGGTCACCACCACGGCGTTCTTGTTCATCACCTACGTCGGGTACCTCGCGGTGCGCGGGCTGGGTGGCACCCACGAGCAGCGGGCCCGACGCTCGGCGGTGGTGGCGCTGCTGGCCGTACTCGAGATCCCGCTGGTGCACTTCAGCGTGAAGTTGTGGCGCTCGGTGCACCAAGACGCCAGCGTCGCCGGTCGCGGCGACGTCACCCTCGACGGGCTCATGCTGTTCACCCTGCTGCTCGGTGTGTTGGCCTTCACGATGTTGTACGTGTGGTTCGTGCTGCACCGCCAGCGCGTGCTGCTGCTGGCCGATCTCGTCGACGACCGCGGGCTCGACGATGCGCTCGCCGAGCGTCGCCGCGAGGCGGAAGGGTCGCAGCGCTGATGGACGACATCGGGTTCATCCTCACCTGCTATCTGGTCAGCTTCGGTGCCGTGCTGTTGCTCGGCTGGAGGGTCATCAGGCGAGGCCGCGAGTTGTCCGAGCAGGTGCCCGACGAGGACAAGCCGTGGACCTGAGCCCTCGCGAAGCCGTCCCGTCGGCGCCGCGTGTGCGCCGCGGCAAGCGCTGGCCGGCCATCGCCGTGCTGGTGCTGGTGCTCATCGGTGGCGGTGTGGTGCTCACCAAGTTCCTCACCTCGTCCATCGACTACTACTGCAACGTCGACGAACTCGGCGTGAAAGACGGCTGCGATGCCGGCCGTCGCCTGCGGGTGCAGGGCAATGTCGAGGAGGGCTCGGTCGAATCGGCCAACGGCGTCACGACGTTCCTCGTCTCGTTCAACGGGGTCGAGATGCCGGTGCGTTACGAGGGCGAACCGGGCGGCATCTTCCAGGAGTGCATCCCGGTGGTGGTGCACGGCCGCCTCACCGACGGTGTGTTCGACGGAGACCGGGTCGAGGTGAAGCACTCGAACGAGTACACGGCTGCCAACAAGGACCGGCTCGACGAGGCGGAGAGCGCGTGCTCGGCCAAAGCCTGAACGGCCTGCTCGGCCACTCGGTACTCATCATCGGTTTGGTTGCTTCTGCCTTCGGCGCCCTCGTCACTGTCGTCGGTACGACCCGACGCGACGCTCGCGTGCTGCGCAGTGCGCCCAACTACGCCTGGCTCGCGCTCGCTGCCGCGGTCGCTGCCCTCGTCGTGATGTGGCGGGCGCTGCTGACGTACGACTTTTCGCTCGCCTATGTGCAGCAGGTGGGCTCGCGCAGCACCCCACTGCTGTTCAA
>JBAXSU010000229.1:0-4579 GCA_037130535.1 Actinomycetota bacterium | reverse complement strand
CGCAGCCTGTCGTTCCTGCCCGATGCCGTGGCCGAGGCCATCCACGCCAAGTTCCACCCGGAGGCCTCATGACCATCGCTCGTTCCGGTCGCACCGCGATTCGGGCCTACAGCGGCGACTCGGGCGACGTAGCCCTGCTGGCCGGATGGCTGTCGGACGCGCGCGTGCTCGAGTGGTTCGAGGGCCGCGACCGGCCGCACGATGCCGAGGCGGTGCGGCGCCGGTACGCGCCCGAGGCGCTGACAGCCGAACAGGTGCAGGCCGGCATCATCAGCGACGGCGGCTGGCCGGTGGGTTTCGTGCAGTGGTATCCCATCGATGCCCACGACTACGAGTGGCACGACGATGCGGCCGATGTGTGGGGCGTCGACATCGTCATCGGCGATCCGGCTCGCTGGGGTCGCGGGTTGGGCACAGCGGCCCTCACCCTGCTGGTCGATCACCTCGTCGTCACCGAGGGTGCAAGGCACGTTGTCATCGACCCGTGGGTGGGCAACGAGCGGGCCATTCGCGCGTACGAGAAGGTGGGCTTCCGGCGGTCGAAGCTGCTCGCCGAGCACGAGGTGCACGAGGGCGAGGCGCGCGACTGCTGGCTGATGGTGCTCGATGCCGACACCCACGTGGTGGCGCTCACGGCGCGGTTCGCCGGTATCGACTCGGTGAACCCGTCGTTGGTGCCCGGTTCGCCGGGCGAGGCGGCAATAGGCGATGCGGTGGCCGAATGGGCCGTGGCCCACGGTCTCGAGGTGCATCGCCAGGAGGTTGCCCCCGGGCGCGACAACGTGGTGTGCATCCGCCGCGGGCGGGGCACCGGCAGGTCGGTGCTGTTCAACGCCCATCTCGACACCGTCGGCACGGTCGAGGCGTCGACCGCCGAGGTGGGCCTGGGCGATGGCCGACTCGAGGGTCGCGGTGTACTCGACACCAAGGGTGGTCTCGCCGCCGCACTGCTGGCCGCAGCGTCGTTCGCCGACGGCGAGCTGGCCGGCGACGTGATCGTGGCGGGCACCGTCGACGAGGAGTACGCCAGCATCGGCACTGCTGCGCTCGTGCAGCGATGGGGGGCCGATGGCGCCGTGGTGCTGGAACCCACCGAGGCCGTCGTCATCGCTCGCCACCGGGGGTTCGCCGTGCTCGATGTGCAGGTGACAGGCCGCAGTGCGCACACGTCGCGTCCCGAACGGGGTGTGAACGCCGTGCACGCGGCGATGCGGGTGGTCGACGCGTTGCGAGCGCTCGACGAGAGCTGGGCCGGGGGAGTCGACCCGGTCGAGCGGTCCGCCGTGCTGGTCAGTGGCGTGCGCAGCGAGGGTGAGACGTTCACCGTTCCGGCCACCTGCCACCTCACGGTCGAGGTGCGCACCACGGCTGGTTCGCCCAGCGCGCAGGTGGGGGAGGTGATGCGCGTGATCGCCGGTGCCGTTGGCGATGCCGACGTGTCGTCGCGCATCTCGCTCGCCCGTCCGCCGGTGGCGTTGGCGACGGACCATCCGTTCGTGCTCACCGTGTGCGCCGCAGTCGGGATCGCCGAACACCGCGAGGCCGTGGTGGGCGCCGCCCCCTACTGGACCGATGCGGCGCTGCACATGGCGGCCGGCACGCCGACGGTGGTGTTCGGCCCGTGTGGCGAGGGCTTGCACGAGGCGCTCGAGTGGGTCAGCACCGACAGCCTCCGCCGAGTCACCGCAGCACTCACCGGCATCGCCCGCGCCTGGTGCTCAGACGACCGCTGACCCCCCCAGCGCGATGAGCAATCGGTGCGCTGGCTGCGCAAGTTGCTCATCGCGGCCGGTGGTTGGAGCGGGCCGGGTCAGCGCGATGAGCAGTGGGTGCGCTGGCTGCGCAACTTGCTCATCGCGGGAGGAAGGCTGACAGCACCTCGTCACGCAGGCGGGCATAGGTGTGGCGGCGCTGCTCGGGTGTGTCGCCGAGGGTGAAGTCGGGGATGGCGAACTCGTCGATCCCCGCCTCGACATAGGTGCCGATCAGGTCGATCAACTCGGCGGGGCCGCCGGCCAGCGTCCGATCGGCCGGCGCCGCGGCGCGGATGGCGTCGCGGCGGGCGTCGTCGTCGGTGAGGAACACCAGCGCCTGGGCCGAGCGGCGCATCGTGGCGGGGTCGCGGTCGACGGCGTCGCAGCCGGCCAGCCACAGTGCCGTGCGGCGCTGGAGTTCGTCGGGGTTGCCCCACGTGTTCCACTCGTCGGCCCAGCGGGCGGTGATGCGAGCCATGCGCGGGCTGCCGGTGCCCACCATGATCGGCAGCGTCGGCTTCGGCGAGAACGGCGCGTCGACCAACTGGTACCAGCGGCCGGCGAACGTAGTGGCCGGCTCGTGCAGCAGCCGGTGGATCACCTCGATCGCCTCGGCGAACCGGCTCACCCGCTCGCCCGGTTCCAGCAGGTCGAAGCCGTAGGCGGCGTGCTCGTTCAACTGCCATCCGGCGCCGAGACCCAGCACCGCTCGGCCGCCGGTGATCTCGGCCACGGTGGCGGCACGCTTGGCCAGCACCACCGGGTGGTGGATGCTTACCGGCGACACCATCGAGGTGAGCCGCAGCCGCGGTACCAGGGCGCCCACGGCGGCCAGCACGCTCCAGCACTCGAGGGCCGACCCGTCGTCGGGGGTGGTGGTGCTGGTGTCGGGCATGAAGTGGTCGGCGTACCAGAAGCCCTGCAGCCCGCTGGCCTCGGCCCAGCGGGCAAGGTCGATCGCCTCGTCCCACGAGCGTCCGTACGAAGGCCATACCGCAAAGTCCATCCCCCGACCCTACGTCGCGCCGCTCCGTGAGCCTGGCCCCGGGCCACCCGGGTCGAACCGCACGAATGGTTGGGGTCGGTGAGCCGGGGCCGGGGCCCACCGGGCCCAGGCTCACGGACGGGTGGGGGTGGGGGAGAGGGTGCGGGCGTACGCTGGCGCACGTGGACAGGGAGACGGAGCGCGACGATCTGTGGGAGACCCACGCCGACTGGTGGATCGAGGGGTTCACCGACGGAGCCGACCCCGAGTACGAAGAGCAGATCCTGCCGCTGGCTGCCGCCGAGTTGGCGGGCGCCCGGCGCGTGCTCGACGTGGGATGCGGCGACGGCCAGGTGAGCCGACTGGCCGTGCGTATCGGCGCCGAGTTGGTGGTGGGCATCGACCCGACGTGGAACCAGGTGCGTGTGGCCGCCGAGCGCGGGGGAGGGGCGTCGTTCGCCCGGTCGGGTGCCGGCGCGCTGCCGTTCGCTGACGGAAGCTTCGATGCCGTCGTGGCGTGCCTGGTGTTCGAGCACATCCGCGATGTCGACGACGCCATCGCCGAAGTGGCCCGGGTGTTGGCGCCCGGTGGCCGGTTCTGCTTCTTCCTCAACCACCCGTTGCTCCAGACCCCCAATAGCGGCTGGATCGACGATCAGGTGCTCGATCCGCCCGAGCAGTACTGGCGGATCGGGCCCTACCTCATCGAGGACGAGACGATCGAGGAGGTGGAGAAGGGCGTGTTCATTCCCTTCATCCACCGCCCACTCAGCCGTTACGTGAACGCCCTGGCGGGCAACGGCCTGCTGCTCGAGCACATGCTCGAACCGGCGCCGCCCAGCGGGTTCATCGACCGTGCATCCGAGTACGCCGAAGCGGCGACCATTCCGCGGCTGCTCTATCTCCGCACCCGCAAGGTGAACGGCGTACGATCAGCGACGTGACCGACATCCTCGTCATCACCGGGCTCTCGGGGGCAGGCCGTTCTCAGGCCGCCGACTTCCTCGAAGACCTCGGTTGGTTCGTGGTCGACAACCTGCCCATCGAGCTGCTCGACAAGATCGTCGAACTGGGCACCAGCACCAGTTCGTTCGACCGGCTCGGTCTGGTCGCAGGCCCCACCACCAACCCGGGCGCTCTCGCCGATGCCATTGCCCGGCTGCGGGCCGATCACCGTGTGCGGGTGCTCTATCTCCATGCGTCGACGCCCGAATTGGTGAAGCGATACGGCAGCAGCCGGCGCAAACACCCGCTCGACGACGGCCACAGCGGAATCGCCGACTCGATCGAACGCGAACGGCAACTGCTCGAGCCGGTGAAGGCGACGGCCGATCTGGTGGTCGACACGACCGAGTTGAACGTGCACCAGTTGAAGGCTCTCGTCGTCGACACCTTCGCGCCCGAGACCGAGTCGGAGGCGATGAAGATCGCCGTCACCTCGTTCGGCTTCCGCCACGGCATCCCGCTCGACGTCGACCTGGTGATGGACGTGCGGTTCCTGCCCAACCCGCACTGGATCGAGCATCTGCGGCCTCACACCGGCCTCGACCCCGATGTCCGCGACTATGTGCTCGGCCAGCCGGTCACCAAAGAGTTCCTCGGCCGCTTCGAGTCGCTGCTCGAACTGTTGCTGCCGTCGTACATGGCCGAGGGCAAGAGTTATCTGTCGATCGCGATCGGCTGCACCGGCGGCCATCACCGCTCGGTGGCCCTCACCGAGGAGATCGCCTCGTGGTTGCGGGCCATGGGGCACCGGCCCCGCGTGACGCATCGGGATATACATCACTGACAATGCGGGCCAGTAGTGTCGCTGGCGCACAACATCACGTGAAAGGACCCC
>JBAXSU010000228.1:0-4608 GCA_037130535.1 Actinomycetota bacterium | reverse complement strand
GTCTCCGCCCGCGCCTCACCCGCCTCCGCCGCGGCCGCCGCACCCGCATCCGCCTCCGCCTCACCCGCATCGGCCCTCGCCGCGGCAGGGCTGCAACCGGTTGCCCTGCGAGCCAAGGAAGGGTTGGCGCTCATCAACGGCACCGACGGCATTCTCGGCATGCTGGCCCTGGCCTTGGCCGACCTGAGCGCGCTTGTGCGCCTCGCCGATGTTGCCGCGGCCATGACGGTGGAGGGCCTGCTCGGCACCGACCGCGCCTTTGCCGCCGACCTCCAGGCGCTACGCCCGCAAATCGGCCAGGCAGTGAGCGCTGCCAACCTGCGCAGGCTGCTGGCTGGTTCGCCCATCGTGGCCAGCCATCGCGAGGGCGATGGTCGGGTGCAAGATGCTTACTCGTTGCGTTGCACACCGCAGGTGCACGGTGCAGCGCTCGACACGCTCGTGCACGCCCGTGCGGTGGCCGAACGCGAACTCGATGCTGCCATCGACAATCCGATGGTCATGCCCGATGGTCGGGTCGAGAGTTGCGGCAACTTCCACGGCGCACCGCTCGCGTTGGTGTGCGACTTCCTCGCCATTGCGGTGAGCGAACTGTCGGCCATCGCCGAGCGTCGCACCGACCGCATGCTCGACAAGGCCCGGTCGCACGGGTTGCCGCCGTTCCTCACCCCCGACCCCGGTGTGAACTCGGGGTACATGATCGCCCACTACACACAGGCGGCCATGGCCATGGAGAATCAGCGCCTCGCGGTACCGGCCAGCACGCAGTCGTTGCCCACCAGCGCCATGCAGGAAGACCATGTGTCGAATGGTTGGGCCGCTGCCCGCAAACTGCGTCGAGCCATCGACAACCTACGCCGCATCGTGGCCATCGAAATGGTGTGCGCCGGGGCTGCCATCGACCTGCGTGCGCCGCTGGCACCGGCGGCCGGCACCGGTGCTGCGCTCGGCGCGCTACGCGAAGCGGTGGCGGGCCCGGGCCCCGATCGCTGGCTCTCGCCCGATCTGCGAGCGGCCGAGGAGCTGTTGGCCGATGGCAGTGTGCTCGCCGCTGTGGAACATGCCCTTGGCAACCTGGAGGTGCTCTGATGTCTGGTCCTCGCCCCGTACGCGCCCCGCGCGGCACGCAGTTGAACACGCTCGGTTGGCAGCAGGAAGCGGCGTACCGCATGCTGCACAACAACCTCGACCCCGAGGTGGCCGAACGCCCCGACGACCTCGTGGTGTACGGCGGCACCGGGCGGGCTGCGCGCAGTTGGGACGCGTTCGATGCCATGGCGCGCACCCTGCGCACCTTGCGCGACGACGAAACGATGCTGGTGCAGAGCGGAAAGCCGGTGGGTGTGTTCCGCACTCACGAATGGGCGCCGCGAGTGTTGCTGGCCAACTCGAACCTCGTGCCCGAGTGGGGCAATTGGGACGAGTTCCGTCGCCTCGAAGACCTCGGCCTGACGATGTACGGCCAAATGACCGCCGGGTCGTGGATCTACATCGGCACCCAGGGCATTCTGCAGGGCACCTATGAGTGCTTCGCCGAGATCGCCCGGCGCAGGTTCGGTGGCACGCTCGCCGGCACCATTACCCTCACCGCAGGTGTGGGTGGCATGGGTGGCGCACAGCCGCTCGCCGTGACGATGAACGATGGCGTCGCCCTGTGCATCGACGTCGAGCAGTGGCGCATCGAGCGCCGTGTCGAGACGCGCTACCTCGACGAGATCGCCGACTCGGTGGAGGACGCCATCGCCCGCTGCGTGCGTGCCCGCGACGAGCGGCGGCCGCTGTCGGTGGGGCTGGTGGGCAACGCAGCACTGCTGCTGCAGCGGCTGCTGGATCTCGACTTCCCGGCCGACATCGTGACCGACCAGACCAGCGCCCACGATCCGCTCAGCTACGTGCCCGCCGACCTCACGCCCGAGGCAACGGCCGAACTGGCGCGCACGAACCCGCAGGAACTCATCCGCCGGTCGCGTGAGTCGATGGCCGCGCACTGCCGGGCGATGGTTGGCTTCCTCGACAAGGGCAGCGAGGTGTTCGACTACGGCAACAGCCTGCGCACCGAGGCCAGGCTCGGCGGCTTCGACCGGGCCTTCGACTACCCGGGCTTCCTGCCGGCGTACATCCGCCCGCTGTTCTGCGAGGGCAAGGGGCCGTTCCGCTGGGTGGCGCTGTCGGGCGACCCGGCCGACATCGCGGCCACCGACCGCGCCGTGCTCGACGAGTTCCCCGACGACGAGGGCCTGGCCCGCTGGATCCGCCTCGCCGGCGAGCGCGTTGCGTTCCAGGGCCTGCCGGCGCGCATCTGCTGGCTGGGTTACGGCGAGCGGCATCGTCTCGGCCTTCGCTTCAACGAGATGGTCAAGCGCGGCGAACTGAAGGCGCCGATCGTGATCGGACGCGACCACCTCGACTCGGGCTCGGTGGCTTCGCCCTACCGCGAGACCGAGTCGATGCTCGACGGCAGCGACGCCATCGCCGACTGGCCGCTCCTCAACGCTCTCGTGAACACCTCGTCGGGCGCCTCGTGGGTGAGCATCCACCACGGCGGCGGTGTGGGCATCGGTCGCAGCATCCACGCCGGCATGGTGTGCCTCGCCGACGGCACCGACCTGGCTGCACAGAAGCTGGAACGGGTGCTCACCACCGACCCGGGCATGGGCGTGATCCGTCATGCCGACGCGGGCTACGAGCGAGCGGTGGAAGTGGCGGGTGAACGCGGTGTGCGCATCCCGATGCGCGAAGGTACAGGTGCATGATCGTCGAGGGTGACTTCTGGCGCGATGGCGCCGTGTGTGTGCGCGGTGCGTTCACGCCCGAACAGGTGGAGCTCGCCCGAGCGGCCATCGACGCCAACCTCGCCGACCTGTCGCCCGGCGCGAAGCGGGCCAGCGGCGTCGACGACGCGGCGTTCGTGGAGGACTTCTGCTCGTGGCAGCGCATCGCACCGATGGAGCAGTTCATCCGCACCTCGGGTGCCGCCGAGATCGCCCGCGAGGTGATGGGCAGCACCGGCGTGCGGCTGTACCACGACCACGTGCTGGTGAAAGAGCCCGGTACTCGCCAGCGCACGCCGTGGCACCAGGACATCCCGTACTACAACGTCGATGGCCGTCAGAACGTGAGCATGTGGATACCGGTCGACCCGGTGCGCCGTGAGGCGACGCTCGAGTTCGTGGCGGGCTCGCACCTCGGCCCGTGGTACATGCCGCGCAGCTTCCTCGACGACCAGGCCAAGTGGTTCCCCGAGGGCTCGCTCGACGAACTGCCCGACATCGACGCGCATCCCGATCGCTTCCCGGTGCTCGGCTGGGCGCTCGAACCGGGCGATGCGGTGTGCTTCCACATGGCCACGCTGCACGCCGCGGGTGGGAACCCCGGGCCGGGTCGGCGCCGGGTGCTGTCGGTCCGCTTCCTGGGCGACGACATGGTGCACGCGCCGCGCGCCTGGGTCACCTCGCCGCCGTTCCCCGGTCTCGCCGACGACCTGCCTGCCGGCGCGCCGCTCGACCATCCGCTGTTCCCGGTGCTGGTGTGAGGAGGCTGCGATGACCGTGCTGCCCATTGCCACCGTCGGCCATCCGGTGCTGCGCGAGCGGGCGCGCGAACTCACCCGCGACGAGTTGGCGAGCCCCGAGATGCAGCAGCTCATCGACGACATGATCGACACGATGCGCCACGCCAACGGCGCCGGTATCGCTGCCAACCAGGTGCACGTGCCGGTGCGTATCACCGTGATCGAGGTGAACCACAACCCGCGCTACCCGTACAAGCCGCAGATCCCGCTCACCATCGTCGTGAACCCGGTGATCGAACCGATCGACGACGAACTGGTGGAGATCAACGAGGGCTGTCTCTCGGTGCCCAACCTGCGCGGCAACGTGTTCCGGCACGTGAACGTACGGGTGCGCTACCGGGACCGTCACGGCAACGAGTACGACGAGATCCGCCGGGGTCTCACCGCGGGCACCTTCCAGCACGAGTGCGACCACCTCGACGGCCTGCTGTTCCTCGACCGGGTGGTCGACACCCGCACGCTCACCACCTGGGAACAGTTCGAGCAGCACCACCGTGCCGCGTTCATCGAGCGCATCACCGAGTTCGTGAACCGCGTCGGATCGTGAGCAGTACAGCGTTCCACTGCGAACTGGCCTGGCTGGGCGGCGATACCGCTGCGGCTGGTGTGCTGGTGGAGGTGACCGACGGGATCATCACCGACATTCGCGCCGGCGTGAGCGCGCCTGCCGGTGCGGTGGCGCTACGCGGGCTCACCCTGCCCGGGTTCGCCAACGCGCACAGCCATGCCTTTCATCGGGCGCTGCGCGGCCGCACCCATGCGGGCTCCGGTTCGTTCTGGACCTGGCGCGACCAGATGTACGGCCTGGCAGCGCGGCTCACTCCAGCGTCGTACCGGGCGCTGGCGCGTGCGGTGTACGGCGAGATGGTGTTGGCCGGCATCACCGCCGTGGGCGAGTTCCACTACCTCCACCACGACAGCGACGGTGCTCCGTACGAGGAGCCGAACGCGATGGGTGAGGCGCTCATCGCGGCGGCCGGTGAAGCCGGTCTGCGGATCACCCTGCTCGACGCCTGCTACCTGCACGGTGGGGTGGG
>JBAXSU010000227.1:0-4613 GCA_037130535.1 Actinomycetota bacterium | reverse complement strand
CCTGCCCGACGTGTACGTGCCGTGCGAGGTGTGCAAGGGCGCTCGGTACAACCGCGACACGCTCGACATCACGTTCAAGGGCAAGAACATCGCCGAGGTGCTCGACATGCCCATCAGCGAGGCGGTCGACTTCTTCTCCAACCAGCCCGCCATCGCCCGGCACATGAAGACGCTCGTCGACGTGGGCCTGGGGTATGTGCGTCTGGGGCAGTCGGCGCCCACCCTGTCGGGCGGTGAAGCCCAGCGCGTGAAGCTGGCGGCCGAACTGGCCAAGCGCAGCACCGGCCACACCATCTATCTGCTCGACGAGCCCACCACCGGCCTGCACTTCGAAGACGTCCGCCGTCTGCTCACCGTGCTGTCGCGACTGGTCGACCAGGGCAACACGGTGCTCGTCATCGAGCACAACCTCGACGTCATCAAGACGGCCGACTGGCTGATCGACCTCGGCCCCGAGGGTGGCAGCGGGGGCGGTGCGGTGGTGGCCGAGGGGCCGCCCGAGCATGTCGCCTCGGTGGCGGGCAGCCACACGGGCAGATTCCTGAGGCCGCTGCTCGGTCTGTGAAACTGCGGCGGTGACCACCACCGTCGCCCCCGACCGCGCCGCAGTGCAGCGGCGCACACTGCTGACGATGCGCACCGCGCAGGTGCCGGCGCAGGCGGCCTTCGCGGGCGTGGTGGCCGTGGTGGCCCTGTTGGGCAAGGAGTTGCTCGACAGCGACCGGTTGGCGGGCACGGGCAGTGCAGCCTTCACGTTCGGGGCGGCACTGGTGGCGGTGCCGCTGTCGGGCTACATGCGGCGCAACGGCCGGCGGCCCGGCCTGGTGCGGGCCTTCACGCTCGGTTCCATCGGCGGGTTCGTCGCCGCCCTCGGTGGGCAGATCGGGTCGTTCCCGCTGTTCCTCGTGGGCATGTTGGCGTTTGGATCCGGTCAGGCCGCAGCGCTCCAGGCGCGGTTCGTGGGCGCCGACCTGGCCGAGCCCGACGAGCGGTCGCGTGCCATTGGTTCGGTGGTGTGGGTGGGCACCCTGGGTGCGGCGTTCGGGCCGCTGCTCACCCCGTGGGAGCGGCATGTGGCCGACGCGGCCGGGCTCGAACCGTTGGTGGGGCCGTTCCTGTTCGCGGGCATGTTCTTCGCCCTGTCGGCCACCATCCTCGCCGTGCGCCTGCGGCCCGATCCGCTGGTGGTGGCCGGGCTGGTCGACCCGTCGGCCGAGCGGGTGCGGCCGATGCTGCAGGTGCGCCGTGCCGTCGGTGTGCTGCGCAGCCGCCCGCTGGCCCAACTGGGTCTGGCCTCGATGGTGGTGTCGCAGACGGCAATGGTGGCGGTGATGACGATGACCCCGCCCCACATGAAGGACAACAACCACGACGACCTCAGCGCGTACGTCATCGCCCTGCACATCGTCGGCATGTACGGGTTCGCGCCGTTCGTCGGGCGCGTGGTCGAACGGCTCGGTCGGCCGCGGTCGATCATGCTGGGCGCGCTGGTGTTGGGCAGCGGGGCGGCGGTGTCGGTGGCGTTCGGCTACTCGTCGCTGCTGATGTTCGTCGGCCTGCTGTTGCTGGGCGTGGGTTGGAGTTTCTGCCTGGTCGGGGGCAGCACGCTGCTCACCGAGTCGGTGCCTGCCGAGACACGCGTGGAAGTGCAGGGTGCGGGCGATTTGTTGTTGAGCCTGTTCGGCGGCGCTGCGGCACTGAGTTCGGGCTTCGTGAAGCAATCGTTCGGGTACGGCACCCTGGCCATGTCGGCTGCACTCGTGGCGGTGGCGCTGATCGTGTTCGCCCGCGGCCGTTCTGCCCCGGTGGGCCGCTCGGTCGCGACCTAGCGTCGAGTCAGTTGCCGCGGAGGCGCTTGCCGAGTTCGGTCAGTCGCTTGCGCTCGGCGTCGCTGAGGCCCACCGAGTTCATCTTGTCGAGCAGCCGGTCCATCTCGTCCTGATCCGACAGGCTGGGTGCCGCCCACGGCCCGGTGACCACACGGTCGAAGTCGCGACTCTGCTTGCGGCGCTTGGCCGGTTTCTTCTTCCCGCCGCCCTTGGTGAAACGGGGGATGAAGGCGAGGTCGCTGAGGTGGCCCCACTGGCGCGCCATCACCAGCGCGAACACCAGCATCAGCAGTTCCTGCACGAGGATGCCCCACGCCCGGAGGCCGGTGTAGCGCAGCACGTCGAGGCTCACGAACACGGTAGCGATGACCACGGCGGGGATACCGAAGAAGAACGGGGCGTTGGGGCGCTCGGCGGCGAACAGCACCAGCATCACGGTGCCCAGCAACGACAGGCCGGCCGACCCGGCGGTGACGTCGAGGCCCGGCACCAGTGTGACGAGGGCTGCGGGCACGACGACCACCAGGGCCACCAGGCCGGCGAAGCGCTGCTTGCCGATGGTGTCTTCGGCGTAGTGCCCGAAGATCCAGAAGAACACGATGCCGATGAGCACCCAGAAGCTCGGCTCGCTGGCGATGGGCCAGGTGATCAGCCGCCACAACTCGCCGTCGCGCACCCGCGGTGCGATGAACGCGAGCTTCCTGACAGCGGTGGGGCTGATGGCGTACAGCAGCATGGAGGCCAGGTTCAGCAAGCACAGCAGCGCCGTGGTGGTGACATCGATGTTGCCGATGCGGAACCAACCGTCGCGGCGGCGGGGTTCGGGGAACGACAGCTGGAAGCGACTGATCACGGATGGAACGCTACCGCTCGTCCCCGGGCCAGAGGGGGAGGGGTGCCCTAGAGTGAACCACGTGGTGACGCGACCGCCGGCCGGCACGATTCCCGATGCGCCTGGCTCGTACCAGTTCAAAGATGTGCAGGGTCGCGTCATCTACGTGGGCAAGGCGTCCAGTCTGCGCCAGCGGCTGTCGAACTACTTCCAGGACCCGCGCAACCTGCACCCGCGTACGGCCCAGATGGTGGCCACGGCCGAGACGGTCGAGTGGATCGAGGTGCGCAACGAGGTCGAGGCGCTCATGCTCGAGTACAGCCTCATCAAGCAGCACCGGCCGCGGTTCAACATCCGCCTGCGCGACGACAAGAGCTATCCGTTCCTGGCCGTCACCCTCGACGAGGAGTACCCGCGGGCGATGGTGATGCGGGGCCGCAAGCGCAAGGGGGTGCGCTACTTCGGGCCGTACGCGCACGCCTACGCCATCCGCGAGACGCTCGACCTGTTGCTGCGCAGCTTTCCGGTGCGCACCTGCAGCCCCAGCAAGTTCAACGAGCACCACCGGCTCGGGCGGCCGTGCCTGCTGTTCCACATCGAGAAGTGCAGCGGCCCGTGCGTCGGCGAGATCGCCGAGATGCCGTACCGGCAGTTGGTAACCGAGCTGTGCGAGTTCCTCGATGGCGACACCGACGAGATCGTCACTCGGCTCGAGGTCGAGATGCGCAGCGCGGCGAAGGAGTTGGAGTTCGAGCGCGCGGCCCGTCTGCGCGACCGGCTCGCCTCGGTGCAGCGTGCGGTCGAGAAGCAGCAGATGGTGGCCGACCGCGACGAAGATCTCGACCTCATCGGCCTGGCCGACGACGAGCTGGAAGCAGCCGTGCAGGTGTTCTTCGTGCGCAAGGGGCGCGTCGTGGGACGCAAGGGGTTCGTGCTCGACAAGGTGGAAGACCTGCCGCCCGGCGGGTTGATCGACCGCATTCTCGAGGCGCTGTACGGCGACGAGCCACCCACCGGCATCCCTAAGCAGGTGCTGGTTCCCACCCTGCCCGACGACGCGCCGACGTACGAGGAGTGGCTGGCGCATCTGCGCGGATCGCGCGTGCAGATCCGCGTGCCGCAGCGGGGCGACAAGCGCGAGCTGCACGAAACCGTCACCCGCAACGCCCGTGAGGAGTTCATGCGGCACCGCCTGCGGCGGGCGTCGGATCACAATGCCCGCAGCCGGGCGCTGACCGAACTGCAAGACCTGCTCGGCCTGGCCGAGGCGCCGCTGCGCATCGAGTGCTACGACATGGCGCACCTGCAGGGCACCGACTACGTGGGCTCGATGGTGGTGCTGGAAGACGGCCTGCCGAACAAGCGCGAGTACCGCCGGTTCAAGGTGAAAGACGTGCCTGGCAACGACGACTACGCGGCGATGGAGGAGGTGCTGACCCGTCGGTTGAGCGCCTACCTCGACGAGCGCGACGCTCCACTCGACGAGTTGGAGGAGGGTCAGCGCGGCCGGCCGAAACGGTTTGCCTACCCGCCGCAGTTGTTGCTCGTCGACGGGGGTAAGGGCCAACTCGGTGTGGCGCACAAGGTGGTCACGTCGCTCGGTCTGGCCGACGAGATCCCCATCGCCTCGTTGGCGAAGCGGTTCGAAGAGGTGTATCTGCCCGGCCGCAGCGAGCCGGTGGAAGTGCCGCGTGGCAGCGATGCGCTGTTCATGCTGCAACGCATCCGCGACGAGGCCCACCGGTTCGCCAACACGTTCCACCGCGAACTGCGCGGCAAGCGCATGACCGCCAGCTCGCTCGACGGCATCGCCGGCTTGGGCGAGGCGCGCAAGCAGAAGCTGGTGAAGGCGATGGGCGGGGTGAATGCGGTGAAGGCCGCCTCGCTCGACGACCTCCGCAGCCTGTCGTTCCTGCCCGATGCCGTGGCCGAGGCCATCCACGCCAAGTTCC
>JBAXSU010000226.1:0-4685 GCA_037130535.1 Actinomycetota bacterium | reverse complement strand
CGCAAAACCCAGGGGGCCATCCGTTAGCCGAGCTGCCACTCAGAGTGCCACCGTGCCCCCTACCGCCGGCTCGTGGCAGCCGTCGTTATGCGCTCCCCGAGCCGAATCGCCGGATAGCGCCGAGCGGCAGTTCGGGCGCGACTTCAGGGTGGTGAGCGAGTCTGGTGCTTGCTGGCGCGAGCACCCGCAGCATCGTGTTGGAAGCCACCTTGCCCTGGACGGAGAGCATCGCGGGCGCTGCGTATCGCCGGGTATGAGCGGCCGGAGGGTAAGCCACGGGCCGCACACTTCGGGCACGATGCAGCGGGTTCGTGGTCGAAGCGCAGAGCGTTATCGAGTGCTCTCACGAGTTGAAGTGTGCGGTCGCGTGGTGCCGCCTCGGGCGGACCGGGTCGAATCGGAAATCTCGTTCCTCCAACGCGTCGACGTGTCGTACGATCATGGCCAATGCATTGTTTCGCTGCTGAGCGCGTTCGCTGACGGTCTGCTGTCACCCGACTGCCACGGATCAGACCAACAAGCGCGTTGTCGCGCGCTCCAACGAACGGAGAAACCCAACATGCATTCACCCTTCATCCGCGCGGCCGACGCGCGCGATCACGAACCGATCATCGAACTGTCCCTCAAGGCGTGGGAGCCTGTCTTCAGGTCGTTCCGCACCGTGTGGGGGCCATCGCTCTACGAACGCTTCTACCCCGACTGGAAGCAAAGCCAAAGCGACGATGTCGCTGCGGCTCTCCAAACCAACCCGACCTGGGTCGCCGTCGTAGGTGACTCTGTAGCGGGATTTGTCAACGTGAAGTTCGACGACGAGACATCGATGGGCGAGATCTACATGATCGCTGTCGCCCCAGATCATCAACGCCAGGGACTCGCCACGCTGCTCACTCAACACGCCCTCGCCGAGATGCGCTCACACGGCATCACCCTTGCGGTCGTCTCCACTGGCGGCGATCCAGGCCATGCGCCGGCGCGGGCGACATACGAACGGAACGGATTCGTTGCCTTCCCGCAAGTGTTGTACTCGATGCTTCTCGCTCCCGCGTCCGACGCAGACTCCCATTCTACGGTTGAGAATTCGACCGCCGGCCGACGTGGCGAGCCTTCGCCTAGCGTCGCGCAGAGCGCTGCCGGCGTGAGCGTGGAGCGCATCGACTACGCAGGAATCGATCCGACCGTGTACGCGAGCATTCGTCGTGTCCTCAGCGCAGCGTTCGACGACGCCGACGATGAGACGGAGTCGCTTCGGGACTTCTCGGACTTCGACCACTGGTTCGCCGCCATCGAACAGTCGGAGATCGTGGCCGTGACCGGGCTGCTGTTTCGCGAGGTTCTCGTCGATGGTCGCCCAGTCCAAGTGGCAGGGATAGGTGGCGTGGCGACCGACAGCAGCCACCGCAACCGCGGAAGCGCAAGTCGTCTCGTCGATGCTGCACTCCGATTCACCCGCGACCGGAGCATCGCATCGTTCGGACTTCTGCAATGCACTCCGGACCTCGTCCCGTTCTACGCGGCACGAGGCTGGCGACACATGCCCGAGTCCCTCGTCTGTCGACAATCCGACGGCGACACCTACAAATCACCCGAACTGCCGATGCTCATCGAACTCGGCTCAGCGAGTTGGCCGACCGGTGTCATCGACATGAACGGACTTCCCTGGTAAACGCCGGCGAATCCCAAGGCCGTAGTTGCCGCACGCCGCGACGCGGCGCGCGGTAGCGCGCACCGACCGACCCGCACACTCCAGCCAAAGTGCAGCGCCCGGCCGCCCGGCGCCTTCCACTCGGGTACGGCCCTTACGAGTGGTGCCCGAGCCCGAACGGCGTGGGAGCTGTCGTCTTCTGCGTCGCCACGATTCGGCTGCCCGTGCTTGCTGTCGCGAGCGCTCGTAATGCCCGCTCGGGGCGCGGAATGCAAGGCACTATCGCGCACAGATCATCCGATCTGAGTGTGCCCCCAATCGCCGGGTCGTGGCGTCATGCGGAGCGAGCGAGGCGCCAAAGGGCGAGAGCATCTCGCGGCAGGGCGGTGAGGCTCGTTGCGAAACGCGGCCGACGCCGCGCAAGTTGTTCGCATGACTCATCCACTCAATCGTGAGAGCGCCACAGCAGCGGACGCCGCGAGGTCGAACAGGTCCTCACGGACGTCAGATAGGTCCTGCCACGAGCGGTGATCCCAGCTGTCACCGGCGAGGTCGTCACCGCAATAGACGATCTGGGCAAGATGCACCCCGCGGAAGTTGGCGATCGCCGCGAGCGCCGACGCCTCCATCTCCACAGTCAGGCAGCCTTCCGCTCGACGAGCCGCGATCTTCGATGGAGTCTCCCGGTACGGAGCATCGGTCGTCCACGTTCGACCGACAACGAAGGGCACTCCTCGGGCTTCCAGCACACCCTCGAGGACTCGTCGGGCGTCCTCGTCGAACTGAATGGTTCGAGACGGGGGGAGGTAGTGGAAGGACGTGCCTTCGTCGCGAATGGCCGACGCAACCACGACGAAGTGACCCAGTGTCAACTCGCCGTGGAGTGTCCCGGCGCCGCCGCACACCACGAACTCACGGCAACCCATGGCGATGGTCTCCTCGAGGAGGCCGCCGGCCAGGGGCGCGCCCACCCCGGAGCGGAGCACGGCGAGACGCGTCCCTTCGTGCTCGATCTCGAGCAGGGGATGTGGGCCGTCTTCCCAGCGATTCTGTGACAGGACCCGCGCTCCTCGTCGTTCGACGAGACGGTCAACGACGTCGCCGAAGAATGTGATGACGCAGGCGCTCGGAACATCCTGCGGAGAAATCATCTGCGATGGTTCGATGAACGCCGTTCGTGCAACGTCGTGTTCGGTCAGCGGAATGTGGAAGTGATGTTGACCATTCGCCTGTTCCATTGCTTCCCTCCCTGCCCCTGCCAATCCCTGCGGCGAGTCTGGCCCAACTGGAACGCTCTGCTCGTCCGAGTTTCGGAACCCGACCCCACTCGCCTGCGTCAACCGCTCGCAGCATCCCATTGCCGCGCTCAGCCCACTAGATCACTCACTGCCACATACCGCCGGCACGGTCACACGACCGTTTCCCGCGAGAAATCGGAAGGCGCACTGCAACAGGCCGCCGTGACGGAGACGGGAGCGTGATGGTGCGGAAGTCACAGGGTCGTGATGGTGGTGACGAAGCCGAGCTTTCGAGCGGTCGGCTATCGACGGTCGGTGGTGATGAGTCGATCCGCTTCGGCGTGAGCGGCCGTCGCGATGACGAGCGCGTCGGGGAGCCGAACCGAGGTGTGCTTGGCGCGGATGCTCGCAGCGAATCGGGCGATGTCTGCGGAGAGGTCCACGACCTCGATGGGAAGCCGGCCGAAGAGCTCGTTCACGGTGTCGACGGCGCTTCGGCCACGACGCGAAGGGCCCACGAGGCATTCGGCAAACGCTGAGGCGGCCATGGCCATCCGATCTCCGGATCGGATGGCCCCAGCGAGGGCGTCGGTGGCCGATTCGTGGTGGGCGTCGGTGGTGTCCAGCAGCCCGATGACGACGCCAGTGTCGAGGTGGATCAGTCCCATTCGTCTCGGAGAGTGTCGAGACCGGCGTCGGAGTAGGCGCCGGTGAGGGCACCGGCGAACTCGGACAACACGTCGTGTTCACGCTCCAGGATGACGCGGCCTGGTCCGTCGGCGCGGGCCACGAGGCGCTCGCCGGCTTCGAGTCCGGCGGCGCGTAGTTCTGCAACCGGGATGGTCACCTGATGCTTGGTGCTGATCGTCGTTGCCCCACGTCGACGTACCTTTACATTTGTCATGAGTGTAAAGGTAATGCCGATGACCGCGTATGACAACGACTGGGGCGCCCCCTACCGCCGGTTGACAGGCGGAGGACCGTGAGGGTTTCCACGACCTTCGGGAGGTTCTCATGTCATCGGATCAGATCGACCTCGATCAGGTACTCGTTCGGCGGGAGGTGGACGAAGCGGAACTCGCGGCCGTCGCGTTCCTTGCCCGGTACAGCGGCCGCACCTTGGAGGCGTATCGGCAGGATCTTCGGTTCTTCTTCGCCTGGACCGCCTCGGTCGGGCTCGAGGTCCTCGGGGCGACACGTCCGCACATCGAACTGTTCCGGCATCACATGGAACAGCGAGGGCTCGCGGCCTCGACGATCGACCGACGGCTCGCGACTGTGTGCGGCCTGTATCGGTTCGCGCACATCGACGGCCGGATCGGCTCGAACCCAGCCCAGTACGTGCGGCGCCCAAAGGTGCATCCGAGTCAGGGCCACGGGATGGACCGCACCGAGCTCGGCCGCTTTCTGTTCACCGCCGAGCAACTCGGCCACCAACGCGCAGCGCTCGCGGTGCTGCTCGGCTTGAACGGGCTGCGGGTGAGCGAGGCGTGCGAGACCGACATCGGCGACCTCGGCTTCGACCGCGGCCACCGCACTCTGCGGATTCTCGGTAAAGGCCACAAGCCTGCAGTGATCCCGCTCGTGCCACGCACCGCACGCACTGTCGATCTCGCTATCGGTGAACGGCGTGAGGGACCGATCCTGATCCGCCACGACGGCCAACGCCTTGACCGCCGTACGGCGCATCGGTGGGTGAAGTCGATCGGCAGACGAGCTGGCCTCGGCCACGTCCACCCGCACATGCTGCGCGGTGCGTTCATCATGGCTGCGCTCGATGCCGGGGTACCGCTACGAGACGTCCA
>JBAXSU010000225.1:0-4723 GCA_037130535.1 Actinomycetota bacterium | reverse complement strand
TGATCGTGTCGGGTGATCCGTCGGTGATGGATCCCGAAGAACCCTCCCGGTTGCTGCTCGGTCGCGACGGCGCGTTCGTGATGCCCGGCCCGCTCTATCACAACGGGCCGCTCATCTGGTCGTGGCAGGCACTGCTGTACGGCAACCACGTCGTGGTGCTCGAGCGCTTCGACCCCGAGGCCACGCTCGCGGCGCTCGAGTGGTCGCGTGCCCATGCCGTGTACCTGGTGCCGACGATGATGAAGCGCATCTGGCGGGTGCCCGACGAGGTGCGCCTGGGCTTCGACCTCTCGGCGTTGCAGGTGGTGTGGCATCTCGCCGAACCCTGCCCCGACTGGCTGAAGCAGGTGTGGATCGACTGGCTCGGGCCCGAGCGGATCGTCGAGTTGTACGGCGGTACCGAGGGGCAGACCTCCACCGTCATCACCGGTGTCGAATGGCTGGCGCACCGTGGTTCGGTGGGACGACCTGCTGATGGGACTGTCTGCATCATGGACGCCGACGGCACCGTGCTGCCGGCGGGCGAGATGGGCGAGGTGTGGCTGCGCAGCGTGGCCCGCAACACGCCGACGTACCGCTACGTCGGCGCCGAGGCTCGCCGCCGCGATGGCGGGTGGGAGTCGCTCGGCGACATGGGCTACCTCGACGCCGACGGCTATCTGTACCTGGGCGACCGCTCGGCCGACATGATCCTGTCGGGTGGGGCGAACATCTACCCGGCCGAGGTGGAGGCAGCCGTGCAGGAGCATCCGGCCGTGCACTCGGTGGCTGTGATCGGTCTGCCCGACGACGACAAGGGCAACACCATCCACGCCATCGTCGAGGCCGATCCGGGTGCGGTCAGCGAGGCCGACCTCCGTGCCTTCGTGGGCGAGCGACTGGTCACCTACAAGGTGCCGCGCACGTGGGAGTTCGTCACCGAGCCGCTGCGCGACGACGCCGGCAAAGTGCGTCGGTCGGCGTTGCGGGCCGAGCGCGTGGCCGCCGGGTCGTGAGCGCGCCAGACTGACGCGATGAGCGAACACAGCGACGCCACCGCCCCGGGCCATGAGCACTCGTACGGTAAGGGAGTGAGCGACGAACTGCGTCCGCTCGCCCGCGAGCTGCGCCAGGCGATCCCCGATGTGTTCCGTGGCTTCGCCGAACTGCACAAGGGCACCATGACGGCCGGTGCGCTCGACGTGAAGACCAAGGAGCTCATCGCGCTCGCCATCGCCGTGGTCGAGCGATGCGACGGGTGTATCGCCGCCCACGCAGCCGGTTCCGCACGCGCCGGCGCTACCCGCCAGGAGGCGGCCGAGGCCATCGGCGTGGCCATTCTCATGTCGGGTGGGCCGGGCACGGTGTACGGGCCACGGGCGTATTCGGCCGTATGCGAGCACGTGCCTGCGCCGGGGGCCTGAGCCCCTCAGGGAGCGAGTCGGGCGAATGCTCCGAGGGTCGGGGTGGCGGTGAGGGGCACTGTGGCGTCGGTGTCGAACCACAGCAGCGACATGCCACCGCCGCTCACGAGGGCGGCCGTGCCGTCGGGGGCGAGCGCCACCACTCGCTGGGTGGGAGCGACATCGAGGTCGGGGCCGACGACGCGGTAGCCGCGCCACGAACCGGGCAGGGTGCCGAAGCCCTGACGGGCGATGGTGCAGCCATCGACGGAGCCACCGATCGGCACACTGGGGTCGAAGGTTGCGACCACTGCACCATCGGTGGCGTCGAACAGGGTCGACGGCTCGGTGGGCGAGCCGTACACGAGGACACACCGCTGGGTCGACGAGACGGCGTCGATGACGGTGCTCACGACGTCGAGGGCCGATGCCGACACGACGGTGCCGTCGGTATCGATGAATGCCGACCAGCCGGCGCCCACCACCGCGAGCCGGCGGTGCTCGAGCACCACCTGAGCACCTCGAACCGCGGCCGGCGAGGCACTGTCGCCGACCAGTTCTCGTACTCGTTGCTGCAGGTCGTCGCTTGCATCGGCGGTTGCAGCTGCGGCGTCGATGCGGAGCAGGGAGGCATCGGTGGCCACGCCGACCATGGTCGTGTCGCCCACCACCATCACGCCCACGAGCGGCGCAGTCTCGGTGGTGCCCAGTCGCGCTCCGGCGGCGTCGTACAAGTCGACCAACATCGTCGCTCCGCGGTTGGTGGTGGTGGCGACGCGGGTGTCGGTGAGATCGGCCAGCAGGCCGGGCAGTACCACCGTGGCGGGTGGGTCGTTGGTGGCGGTGAGGTCGACCACCACGGTCTGGCCGTTGCGCAGTTCGCTGAAGGCGAGGCGTGAGGCATCGTCGGTCACCCGCACCGTGTCGGGTGCGACAACGGCGCCGTCGCCGGCCAGGGCGGTGAGGTCGATCACCCGGCGGCGGGCCACGTCGACCACCTCGACAGCGCCGGTGCTCTGGTCGGATGCGAGCAGGTACGACGATGTGCCGAGCCGCTCCACCACTGGCAGGCGCACATCGATGGGGGTGATGGCCGCTGTTGTGAGATCGAGTACTTCGAGGCCGTCGGCGGCTGGATCGCCCGCCACGCCGAGGACGACGGAGCCAGGCAGGCCGACGTCGAGCACGCCCTGGAGTTGGGTCGACACTCGGGCCAGCTCGGCGCCCTCGGTGTCGTGCACGGTGACGACGCCGGCAACCGGGTCGTCGAGCACCACGACGTCCCAGGCCGCTGACGCCTCGATGCCGGTGCCGGCCGTGTCGCTGTCGGGGCTGTCGTCATTGCCGAGCGAGAGCAGGAAGCCGAGACCCCCTCCCACCACCAGCAGCGCAGCCAGCGCCGCGGTGGCTCGCCGCAGGGCGAAGTTCGGCGGTGAGGTGGGCACGGCCGAACGATAGGCGTCGCGTTCGGTGCCCGCTCGCTCAGCCACTACCGTGCGCCGCAGCGAACAGGGGGAGACGTGAGATGACTCGACCGGTGCAGGTGGCCGTGCTGGGCGGCGGATCGTGGGGCACCACGGTCGCGTCGCTTGCGTCGCCGAATGCGTCGACCACGCTGTGGGCAAGGGATGCGCAGACGGTGGCCGATGTGAACGAGCACCACCGCAACAGCAGGTACCTCGGTGACCTCGAACTGCATCCGTCGCTGCGAGCGACAGGGTCGTTGGAGGAGGCGGTGTGGGATGCCGATGTGGTGGTGATGGGTGTGCCGTCGCACGCCGTGCGAGCGACCCTTCGCGAGATCGCCCCGTTGCTGCGCCACTGGGTGCCGATCGTCAGCCTCACCAAGGGCCTCGAGCAGGGCACCCGGATGCGGATGACCGAGGTGATCGAGGAGGAGTTACCCGGCCGGCCGGCCGGTGTGCTGGCCGGGCCCAACCTGGCCAAGGAGGTGCTGTCGGGCTATGCGGCTGCTGCCGTCATCGCGATGCCCGACGAGCACGTGGCTGCCTCGCTGCAGCAGATCTTCACCAGCCTGCGGTTCCGTGTGTACACGAACCCCGATGTGGTGGGCTGCGAGCTCGGTGGAGCGTTGAAGAACGTCATCGCCATCGCGGCTGGCATGGCCGAGGGCCTGAGTGTTGGCGACAACACCAAAGCGATGGTGATCACCCGTGGTCTGGCCGAGATCACGCGGCTCGGGGTGGCCATGGGCGGTGACCCGCGTACGTTCTCCGGGCTCACCGGCCTGGGCGACCTGCTGGCCACATGTTCGAGCCCGCTCAGCCGCAACCGCACCGTTGGCGTCGAGTTGGCGAAGGGCCGGTCGATCGACGAGATCACCTCCAGTATGCGGATGGTGGCCGAAGGGGTGAAGACCGCGCGGGTGGTGCGTGAGCTCGCCGAGCAGCACGGGGTGGAGGCACCCATCGTGGCCGAGGTCGATGCCGTCGTGAACGAGGGCCGTAGCCCTACCCGGGCCTATGCCGGACTCGGCCGGGTGGCGCCGATGGGCGAGTTCGACCACACGCCCTGACCGATCCGGGTCGGCCTCGGGCAGCGAGTCGCCCGCCAGCGGGGTCGCCGTTCACGGTGATCTCGAGGGTGGGGGATGCAACACTGGGCAGGTGACCGACACCGCCAACGCTGCTCATCCCTTCGCCGACCGACTGCTGCCGCGGTGGTACGACGACGCCAAGTTCGGCATCTTCATCCACTGGGGCCCGTTCACCGTGCCGTCCTTCGCCCCCGTGAACCACAACATGGGCGAGATGATGGAAGCGGGCGACTGGGCCCAGGCCTTCCGTGAGAGCCCGTACAGCGAGTGGTACCTCAACTCGTGGTCGCTCGAGGGCAGCTCGACCGCGCTGCACCACGCCGCCACCTACGGCGACCGCACCTACGCCAGCTTCGTCGACGAGTTCCACGGCCGTGCCGCCGGCTTCGACATCGCCCACTGGGCCGAGCTGTTCGTGCAGGCCGGCGCGCAGTACGTGGTGCCCATCACCAAACACCACGACGGGTTCCTCCTGTGGGACAGCAACGTGCCCAACCCGCATCGCGACCGGTGGATGGCCGGGCGCGACTTCATCGCCGAGCTCGCCACCGCAGTGCGCGCCCACGGGATGCGCTTCGGCGCCTACTACTCGGGCGGGCTCGACTGGACCTTCGAGCCGCCGCCGATCGACAGCCTGATGGCGATGATCCAGAAGATCCCCACCAGCGCCGAGTACGTCGAGTACGCCACGGCTCACGTGCACGAACTGATCGACCGGTTCGCGATCGACGTGCTGTGGAACGACATCGCCTGGCCGATGACCGCCGACCCGAACGACATCTTC
>JBAXSU010000224.1:0-4727 GCA_037130535.1 Actinomycetota bacterium | reverse complement strand
CCCCGTTGCAGCCCACCGCGGCTTGGTGAGGATCTTTTCGTCGATGGGTCGCGGCCGCCGAGTCATCACGTCGTTGCCGCCACGGTCGAGGCCGAGAGCCATCGCCGGCGGGCCGTCCATGATGATGTTCACCCACAAGATGGCGATCGCCGTGAAGGGCTTGCCGCTGGCGATGTCGAACGCCACGGCCAGCAGGAACAGCACGGCGAAGCCGAGCGTGGTCGACAGCTGGAAGCGGACGAACTTGACGATGTTGTCGTAGATGGTGCGGCCGCGGCTGACGGCCCGAACGATCGTGGCGAAGTTGTCGTCGGCCAGCACCATGGTGGCGGCTTCCTTGGTGACCTCGGTGCCGGTGATGCCCATGGCGATGCCCATGTCGGCCTTCTTCAGTGCCGGCGCGTCGTTCACGCCGTCGCCCGTCATGGCCGTGACGTTGCCCTTGGCCTGCAGGGCGGCGACGAGGCGGATCTTGTGCTCGGGGGCCACCCGGGCGAACACGGTGATGTCGTCGATCTCGGCGGCGAGCTGCTCGTCGCTCATCGTGTCGAGGTGGGCGCCGGTGACCGAGCGGCCGGTGAGGCCGAGTTCGCGGCCGATCGCGGCGGCGGTCGAGGCGTGGTCGCCGGTGATCATCTTCACCCGGATACCTGCGCTGTGGGCCTCGGCGATCGCCACCTTCGCTTCAGGGCGGGGCGGGTCGACGATGCCTGCAAGGGCGATGAGGGTGAGGTCGTTCACCAGTTCGAGCGGGTCGACGCCATCGTCGACGAACTCGCTCCAGTCGGCCAGGTCGAAGGTGCGGCGGGCAACGGCAAGCACGCGTAGGCCGTTGCTGGCGAGGCGGTCGTTGTGATCGCGCAGCGCCTCGCTGTACTGAACGATCGGCACAGCCTCACCGTTCAGGTCGATCACCCTGCTCGCGCGGGCGAGCAGCACATCAGGAGCGCCCTTGACGAAGATGGTCACCACTCGACGGCCGTCGCTCTCGACGGTCTCGTGCACGGTGGCCATGAACTTGTTGGCCGAATCGAAGGGCACTTCGGCAAGGCGTGGGTGGTTGGCCCGCAGCCGGTCGACGTCGAGGCCGCCCTTCGCAGCGAGCACGACGAGGGCGCCTTCGGTGGGGTCTCCCACGAGCTCGAACGTCCCGTCAGCCGCGGTGCGCACGACGGCGTCGTTGCACAGCGCCATCGGCAGCAGTGCGCTGTCGAGCGACACGGGGCTGTCGGTGTCGAGGTGCTCGATGGTGCCGACGGGTGAGTAGCCCTCGCCCGTCACGGCATGCCGCTGCAGTTGGGCGACGATCTCGACGGCGGTCATCTGGTTGAGGGTGAGGGTGCCGGTCTTGTCGCTGCAGATCACGCTGGTGCAACCGAGGGTCTCGACCGAGGCGAGGCGCTTGACGATGGCGTGTTGGCGGGCCAGCTTCGACACGCCGATGGCGAGCGTGACGGCGGTGACGGCGGGCAGGCCCTCGGGGATGCTGGCCACTGCGAGGGCGACGGCCAAGAGCAGCAGCTCGTCGAAGCTGTCGCCGCGCAGCAGGCCGATACCCACCACCGCGAGCACGATGACACCGGCGAGTTTGGCCAGGCTGTGGGCCAGGCCGTCGAGCTGCTTCTGCAGCGGGGTCTTCTCGGTCTCGGTCGCCCGCAGCAGGCCGGCGATGCGACCGATCTCGGTGCCCATGCCGATGGTGGTGACGACGAACTCGCCGCGGCCGCGCGACACGGTGGTGTTCATGTGCACCATGCCGCGTCGGTCGCCAAGCGGCACCGCATCGCGGTCGACGGCTTCGGTGCCCTTCGGTGCGGGTTGGCTCTCGCCGGTGAGTGCCGCCTCTTCCACCTCGAGGGTGTTGGCCACCAGCAGTCGGCCATCGGCTGGCACCCGGTCGCCCGCCTCGATCATCACGATGTCGCCGGGCACCAGTTCGCTGGCCGGCACATTCGCCAGACCACCGTTGCGGCGCACCCGGGTCTGGATGATCAGCATCTTCTTAGCGCGTCGAGGCTCTTTTCGGCCCGGTTCTCCTGCACGAAACCGATGACGGCGTTGAGGACCACTACGACGAGCACGACGATCGGTGTCTTCACGTCGTCGCTCACCACGAAGGCGACCACGGCGGCGCCGAGCAGGATGAGAATGAGCAGGTCGCTGAACTGGGCGAGCAGTCGCTTCCACGCCGGGGTGCGGGCCTCTTCGGCCAGTGCATTGGGGCCGAAGACGGCTGCACGTTCGGCGACGGTGGCCAGGTCGAGGCCGACTGCCGGGTCGACTCCGAGCACCGTCGCCACGTGCGCGCCGTCACGGCGATGCGGCTCAGGAACCTCGAGGGTGCGGCTGGCGGAAGTGGGGAGGGTGATCACAGACGGTTTCCTTCGGTCGTGGTGGCAACCGAAGGTCTCTCCCGCCCGCTCGGCTCGCACGAGCCGTTTGGGCCTCCACCACCGGGCAACGAGTGCCGTGATGACGACGATGGAGCCGAGGGATACTCCCCTTCCTCGGGGATACTAGACGTGGATTTCAAGTGTGCCAACGCGAGCGGCAACATTCCGCTGACGTTGCGTGCGCGGGTAGCGTCTCGCTCCGTGACCGAACGGCATCCCAACGTGCTCCGGGTGCTCGAGGCCGGTGCCGCCCGGGGCCTCACCATCGAGCCGCGTACCTTCCCAGAAGGCACCAAGACCGCGCTCGATGCTGCCACCGCCATCGGTGTGGATGTGGGCCAGATCGTGAAGAGCCTCATCTTCGCTGTCGATGGCGAAGTGGTGTTGGCCTACGTAAGTGGCTCGAACCAGCTCGACGAGAAGAAACTGGCCGCAGCTGCCGGTGGTGCCAAGTGCGCCCGGGTGGATGCCGACACCGTGCGCGAGGTGACCGGGTTCCCCATCGGTGGCGTGCCACCGTTCGGTCACAAGACGCATCTACGGGTGTTCATCGACCCCGACCTGCTGCAGTACGACGAGGTGTGGGCTGCGGCGGGCACGTGGCACGACGTGTTCGGCATCGAACCCCACAAGCTCGTCGAGGCCAGCGAAGGCCTGGTCGTGGAGCTGAAGTAGGCCTGAGCGGAGTTCGGTCAGGCGGCCAGATCTGGACGTTGTCGGCGAAGGTATCGACGTGCGCGGGCAGCGTGCCATGGCTGGGAGGCGAACACGATCCGCCCTGCGTTGCCCGCCTCAGCGAGTGGAACCGAGTACTCGACGTTCTCCCAGGTCGACATCGCCCGCTCCTCGAGTTGGACAAGGTCGTTTCGGATGGCGAGCACCTCAATCGCGTAGTGGCCCATCACCGAGGCTTCGCTGAGGGCTGAACCCTTCGTCTGCCCGCCGGTGATGATGAGCCAGGCGCCCTCGTGCCGTGCCAGGAGGCGTGCAGCCCGTCGCACCCGTAGCTTCTGGACCGGATGCGGTCGACCTCGCCGGGTCGACGGGTAGCCGAGAACGATGATCGCTGTCCGAATCGGTCAACTCCTTGCGATTGTCGCCCGTGGAAGGTTAGATGATCCCATGCGTGGCACAAGTGACGCCGTCGAACTGACAGCAGTCCTGTGGGCCGCGCCCGAGGGCGGGTTCGTTGCGCTGAACCCGGAGACGGGCACCACCTCCGAAGGTGAGACTCAGGCCGAGGCCTTGAGCAACCTGGCGGAGGCCACTGCCTTGTACCTCGAAGAGTTCCCTTTGCCGCTCGGTGAGCGGCCTGTTGTCACGACGTTCCACATCTCCGACGTTGCCTGAACTCCCGCATATCTCGGGAGCGGAGGCCGTTCGCTCGCTGGAACGCCTCGGGTTCGTCGTCGTGCGTCAGCGTGGCAGCCATGTGATGCTGCGGCGGGGAGCGGTCGGCTGCGTGGTGCCACTCCATCGTGAGATCAAGCGCGGAACGCTTGCTGGCATTCTGCGTCAGGCGAGCGTCGAGGCGGAGGCGTTCATCGAGGCGCTCGGACGCTGAGGGATTCACAAGCAAACGCTGGCGTGCCGCCGTTTGGTCACACGACGCATCTGCGCATCTTCATCGACCCCGACCTGCTGCAATACGACGTGGTGTGGGCAGCGGCCGGTACTTGGCACGACGTGTTCGGCATCGAACCCCACAAGCTGGTCGAGGCCAGCGAAGGCCTCGTCACCGACCTGAAGAAGGCCTGACACCGTTCGGGCTCGTTGGTACGGTGGTCGCATGTCGAGTCACGATGAGATCACGACCACACTCCATGCCTACGCAGCGGCATGGCTTGCCGCAGACCTGGACAAGATCCTCGCCTCGTATCACGACGACATCGTGCTTCACTACATGGGTGACAGCCCGCTTGCCGGCAGCCACGTCGGCCGTGATGCAGTGTTCGAGGTGCTCGGCCAAGCGACCATCCGGTCGTTGCGCAGGCTGATCGAGATCGAAGACGTCTTGGTCGGCAGGCAGCTCGGTGCCTTGTTGGCCGTCGAGGAACTCGGGGACCCGCCGCGGCGGATGCGCAGGGTCTTGGTGTATCGAGTCGAGGAACAGAAGCTGCGCGAGTGCTGGCTATACGACGAGGATCAGCGATTCGTCGATCAACTGTGGTCGAGCGAAGGCTGAGGCCATCGGCGAAAGGGTGCACGCGACATCGGTGGCGTGCCGCCGTTTGGTCACACGACGCATCTGCGGGTGTTCATCGACTCCGACCTGCTGCAGTAGGACGAGGTGTGGGCCGCAGCGGGCACGTGGCACGACGTATTCGGCATCGA
>JBAXSU010000223.1:0-4836 GCA_037130535.1 Actinomycetota bacterium | reverse complement strand
GAGCGCACCACGGTCGAGCAGTTCCTGGCCGGGGCCGAGACCTACGACGTGCCGGCCTCGAAGGTGAACTCGCTACACGATCTGCCCACCGACGGCCAGGTGGTGCACAACGAGGTGTTCGTCGAGCGCGAGCACCCGTCGGCCGGCCGCCTGCGCGAACCCCGCCCCGCACCCCGCTTCTCGCACACCCCCGCCCGGGTGGGCAGTCACGCGCCGCGCTACGGCGAGCACAGCGACGAGATCGTCACCGAGTTGGGCCTCGACGCCGCCGCCCTGCGCGCCGCCGGCATCATCGCCTGACCCCGCCCCCTCGGGGTGGAACCGAACGGTCAGGATGGGCGTCTATGGCTGTGCGGATGACTGCGCCCCACCACCCGTCCGCCGGGGACGAGCACGCCGGCCAAGCACCCGCTGCGTTGGCTGCGGCGGCGTTGTTCGTGGGGGCGGTGCTGGGGCTCGACCCGGGGGGTTGGTCGCCGTTCGGACCGGCGAAATGGGCGCTCACCGCCACGCTTGCGTTGGTGACCGTCGGCCTGGCGCTGCGTGGCGGCCGTGCCCGACTGCACCGCCGGAGCACCATCGTGTGGGCCGTTGCGCTCGGCCTGTTCGGTGTGTCGGCGCTGGTGAACGACGATGTGGCGGTGGCGCTGCTGGGGCACCCGGTGCGCCACCTCGGCTGGGTGACGTGGCTGCTGTTCGCTGCCCTGTTCACCGCCGGGCAGCAACTCACCACGGCGGCCGATCGCCGCACCGTCGCTCGCGGCGCAGTGATCGCCGGCCTCGGCATGGGCCTCTACGCGCTGTGGGAGTTGGCGTTCGGGCCACCGATCGCCATCTCGTCGAACACCAGTCGACTCACCGGGCCGTTCGGGTCGGCGGCGTTCCTCGGCGCGGCAGCCTGTCTGCTGGTGCCCATCTCGGTCGGGGTGGCGTCCAGCCGGGCAGAGCGACGTGCCTGGCGGTGGCTCGGCGCCATGGCCGCCGCAACGGGCACGGTCGCACTGCTGGGCTCGGGGGCACGGGCAGTGTGGCTGGGCGCGGCGGCGGCCGGTCTCGTGCTGCTGGTGCGGCTGCAGCCGAGCAGGAAGGCCGTGCTGCTGGGCGGTGCCGCGCTGGTGGCGACGCTGGCGGTGTGCTCGCCCTGGCTGGTCGACGTGGCCGACCGCTCGCAAGGCATGGCCAGTCGGCTCGACGAGTGGCGCGTGGCCACCCGTGTGATCGCCCACCATCCGCTGCTGGGCACCGGGCCGGAGGGCTATCGCATCGCGGTCGCCGAAGGGGTCGACCGTGCCTATGAACGGGCGCACCCGCGCACCAGTGTGCTGCCCGACCGGGCGCACAGCGGACCACTCGATGCGGCGCTGGCGGGTGGCATCGGGGCGGCGCTCGCGGTCGTCGCCCTGGTGCTGTTCGTGTGTCGGCGCGCCTGGTCGGCCATCGGTCGGGCCGACCCCACGGTGGCGGGCCTAGCGGTGGGCGCGATCGCGGTCGCCGTCCAGCAGCTCGTGCTGTTCCCCGTCGCTGAACTCGATGCCCTGTGGTGGCTGGTGGCCGGACTGCTGGTGGCGGCCACCGGCACTGCCCCCACCGTAGCGACGCAGCACCGCAGCCGCCGGGTGCTGGGCACCGTTGCGCTCGCCCTGGCCGCCCTGGCCGCAGCAGCAGGGATCGCCGATGTGACCGCCGACCGCCTGGCGCGCCGCGCCGTCGATGCCGGCAGCGATCGTGACGCCGCCGTGGCCGATGCACGGCGCGCCACCGAACTGCGGCCCGATGATCTGCGGTACCGCATCGTGGCTGCGCAGGTGTTGAGCGAGCGGGGCACGCTGGCCGATGTGGACGAGGCGTTGCGCCAGGTCCGCGCCGGCCTGCGCTGGTCGCCGAACGACCCGATCGTGCTCGACCAGGAGGCGGCGCTGCTGCTGCAGCGCGCCACCATCACCGGCGACCCCGCCGACACCGCTGCGGCCCTCGACGCGTGGTGGCGGCTGGCGGCGCTCGACCCGTACCGTTCCGCGTGGCAGGTGCAGTTGGGCAGGGCCGCTGCCCTCGCCGGTGAGGTCGAGTTGGCCCGCACCGCATGGACCACCGCGGTCGACCTCGACCCTGCCGACACCACTGCCGCCACCCTGCTGGCCGCGCTCGAATCGCAGACCGCATCGGCAGCCGATTCGTGACGAGGGAACCGAATCACGACGACCGGCGTTTGGTCGACGTGGATCTGACGACATCGAGCGCGGCGAACATGCCGTTCGAAGTACTGGCCGAGACGCACGACGACGTCAGGGTCGCCTTCGTCTCGTTCGACGACTTCTACCGAACCCATCGCACCTCGGTGGCCCGGGCGCTGGCCCTCACCCTGCGCGATGTCGACCTGGCCACCGAGGCAACCGACGAGGCGATGGCCCGCGCCTACCAGCGCTGGGCCCAGGTGCGCTCGATCGACAACCCGGCGGGCTGGGTGTACCGGGTGGGACTCAACTGGAGCCGTTCGGTCATCCGCCGCATCACCCGCCCGGCGCCCACCTGGGTGGGCGGCTCGGCCTCGTCGCCCGCACCAGTGGTACAGGACCCGGCGATCGACCGGGCCCTCGCTGAGCTCTCGGTCGACCACCGCGCCGTGGTGGTGTGCCGCATCCTGCTCGGCTTCAGCGAAGCCCACACCGCCGAGGTGCTCGGCCTGCGCCCCGGCACGGTGAAGAGCCGCCTCAGCCGTGCCCTCACCCGTCTCAACCCGCTACTCGCCCCACTCCATGCCCCCACCGAGGAGGACCCCCGATGAACGACCCCCGTACGCACCAGCACCTCGCCGACCGGTTGTCGGCCGAGGCTGCATCACTGTCCATCGCCGACACCCCGGTGGAGGTGGTGGTGGCCCGCGGCCGCCAGCGCCAGCACCGCCGCCGCACCGCGGTGGGCCTGGCCGCCGTGGTGGCCATCGCCGGCACCGCCGTCGGTTCGGTCGCCGTGCTCACCCGGCCGGCCGCGCCCGAAGCCATCGGTAGCGACGACACCGGCGCTCCCGACACCGACGCCTCCGACACCACGGCGCCGCCGGTGAGCGACGGCTCCGTCGTCACACCCACGACCACCGTCGACGGCGCCCCTGTCACGGTCGACACCGCTGTCCCGCCCGTCACCAAGGTGCCGTCGAACATGGTGTGGAACGTGGTCGAGCCGAACTCGGCCGAGGCGCTGGGCATGACCTTCGGGCCGGCGGTGGGTGACGGCCCCTACCTCGCCTGGTCCACCCAACCCGCCACGGTCGGCACCAACCAGCCGTACGTGCCCACGCTGTGGCGCTCCGACGACGCGGTGTCGTGGCAGCAGGTCGAGGCCGCACCACCTGTGTCGGGGCTGTCGCCGATGCTGGCAGCGCAGGGCGACCGCTTCCTCACCTTCGGCACGGCCGTCGCAGCATCGGGCGACGTGGAGGTCCGCTTCGCCTCCAGCGACGACGGCGCGGCGTCGTGGTCGAGCGTCGCCCTGCCGCTGGGCATCGACTCGCTGCGCGCCGACCCCACAGTGCGCACCTTGGCCGTGACCCCTGCCTCGATCGTTGCGTCCGACACCGCCGTGGTGCTGGCGGTGAATGTGTACCCCGTCATCGACGTCGAACGGTTGCTCGACGGCACGCTGTCCGGCCTCGGCTACAACTTCACCCGGGCCGGGGTTAAGGTGCTCGGCACCTGTTCGGCCGACGGATCCGTCACCTACGACACCGTGGTCCCGACCACGGTGTCGGGCCCGGCGCTGGAGAGCGGGGCCGCCACCATGGGCACGGTCAGCGCGCCGTCCACGTGCGACGACTCGCTCGTCGGCCTGCACCCGTGGGACGAACTTGGCGTCGCCCCGGCCACGGTGGCTGCACTGTTCAGCCCCACCCATCTGCTCGTGTCGACCGATGGCGCATCGTTCACCGAGGTCGACCTGCCGCTGCCCGAGACAGGCGCAACGCTCGGCCAGACCCTGCTCGCCACCTACGCCGACGGCTTCGCCCTCGCGGCAACCTGGTACCGGCCCGGCAGCGGCGAGTCGGTGGTGACGATGTACGTGAGCCCCGACGGCCAGGCCTGGCGCGAGGTCGAGGCACCGGCCCTCGCCAACGTGAGCAGCTTCACCGGCTTCGGCGACCGCCTCGTGATGGTCGGCACGAACGATGTGAACGGCATGACCCCACTCGTTGCCGTGGGCACCCCCGATGGTGACTGGACCGTCACCGGTCTCACCGGCCTGCTCGGCCCCGACGACGGGGTGAAGCCCTGGCTCGGCGTGGGGCCGCAGGTGGTGGCCGACGGCACCGGCATCACCATCACTGGATGGGTGAGCCGCGACTGGGTGGCCGAGGTGGGTGGCGTCGAGATCGAGAAGAACGGCCTCACGATGCGTGCCGACGACCAGAGCGGCTACCGCTTCCTCGACACCGCCACCGGCACCGAACTCGGCTCGTTCATCAATGGCGTCACGGCCGGTCCGGTCACTCAGGCGGAGAACGGCCTCACCGTGCAGCCTGCAGACAGCGACCCGGTGACGTTCTCGTGGGACGAACTCAACGTCGTCTATACCCAGGCACTCGAGCAGAGCGGCATCGACCCGACCGTGGGCGTCATGCCGGAGGGCGTGGTGATGCACAGCGTCGACGGTGTGTCGTGGTCGATCGAGCGTGGCGATGAGCTGGCTGGCAGCGATGTGGGCTTCAGCGGTTGGCTGCGGGGTACGGGTTCGCAGGGGATCGTGGCGATGCTCCGGCCCGCCACTACCCCCGGCGAAATCCCCCAGCAGGTGCTGCTCGTCGGCACCCCGAAGGGCTGACCTCGAGCCGCCCATCCCGAGTCG
>JBAXSU010000222.1:0-4902 GCA_037130535.1 Actinomycetota bacterium | reverse complement strand
CTGGAGTTCAGACGGGGGCTCTTCCGATCTACCTGGTCGAGCTCTCGCGCGTGGTGCGCGCTGTCGGCGTACCACGCCGCTGGCAGCGTGCGCGCCGTGGCGATCCCGGGCGGGTCGGGTATCTGGCGCACCATGGCGTCATTCTGCCTCACCGCCGTGATCTATCCTGACCGGCGATTCAGTCTGGGGGAAACATGCGCTCATCTCGTCGTCAGTTCCTTGCCCGTTCGGCCCAGTTGGGTGTGCTGCTGGGCGCCGGCGTACCGCTGTTGAACGCCTGTGGTGGCAGCGGTTCGAGCAGCAAGAAGGTCACCGCCACCATCAAAGACGGCCTCAGCCCCGAAAAGGGGCCGCTGCGCATCGTCAACTACGCCGATTACGTGAACCCCGACGTGGTGGCCGACTTCGAAAAGGAGTACGGCGTGAAGGTCGAGATCGCCACGATCGACTCCGACAGCGAGTTCATCAGCAAGATCACCACCGGCGCACTGAAGGCCGACCTCGCCCACTCGATGGCCAGCACCACCATCGGCCGACTCATCGAGGGCGGCATCGTGCAGCCGCTGAACAAGACCTACATCCCCAACACGGCCAACGCGCTGGCCGCGTTCAACGACCCGTGGTACGACCCGGGCGCCACCTATTCGGTGCCCTACACGTTCTTCGGCACCGGCCTCGGCTACCGCACCGACCGCATCGACCCGGCCGAGGTGGAGGCCCAGGGCTGGAACGCCATCTGGAACGCGACGGCGTTCAAGGGCCAGGTGTCGGTGCTCGACGACGACCGCGAGGCGTTCATCATGGCGATGCTGCGCAAGGGCATCACCGACATCAACACCACCGACAAAGCAATCGTCGACCAGGCCCTCGCCGATGTGACCGAGTTGATCGATCTGGTGAACGTGAAGGTGAACATCGAGGGCTACAAGGACATCCCCGAGGGCACCACCACCATCGCCCACACCTGGAGTGCCGACCTCGTCACCGGCGCGCTCAGCTACATGCCCGAAGGCGTCTCGACCGATGTGCTCGGGTTCTGGCACCCACCGTCGGAGCAGTACCTGGTGGCCAACGACAGCATGGGCGTGCTGGCCGAGGCCGAGAACCCGGTGCTGGCGCACCTCTACCTGAACTTCCTGCTCGACAACGATGTGTCGGAGAAGAACTTCAGTTGGGTCGGCTATCTGCCTGCGCTCAGCAAACTCGACGCCGACTACGTGATCGCCCAGGGATACGTGCCCGAGAACCTGCGCAACTGCGTGCCCACCAACGACGACATCAGCAAGGGCCTGGTGGCCAAGCCGCTCGGCCTCGAGGGCGACGTGCTCTACGAACAGGCCTGGTCGACCTTCCGCACCGGCGCCTGATGCAGGCCGCGCGTCGCTCCACCCGCGTCTGGGCGGGGTTCGCCCTACCCGGCGTGGGGTGGCTGCTGGCGCTGTTCGTGGTGCCCGTGTACGCCGTGGTGGCCGTGGCCTTCGGGCAGATCGATCCGCTGCTGCGCACCCCGATCCCCACCTGGAACCCGCTGCAGTGGGACTTCTCGGCAATGGGCGATGTGCTCGACCGGGTGTTCGGCGGCGATCTCGGCACAGTGTTCATCCGCACGATCTGGTTCGTCGGCCTGGCCCTGTTGGGGTGCATCGCCATCGGCTATCCGGTGGCCTACTACGCCGCCCGGAAGGCCGGCAGGTCACGAGGGGTGCTGCTGGCCGCGCTGGTGCTGCCGTTCTGGATCAGCTATCTGATGCGCATGTTGGCGTGGACCAACCTGCTGCAGCCCGACGGCTACGTGAACGACGTGCTGCAGTGGCTGCACCTGATGGACACGCCGCGCAACTGGCTCGACGGCGACTGGCCGGCTGTGGTGATCGGCCTGGTGTACGGGTATGTGCCGTTCTTCATCCTGCCGCTGTACTCGTCGCTCGAGCGCATCGACGGCCGCCTCATCGAAGCCGGCCGCGACCTCGGGGCCTCGGCGGCGCAGACGTTCTACCGGGTCACGCTGCCGCTGTCGGTGCCGGGGTTGATGGCCGCCAGTGTCATCACCGTGCTGCCCATGTTCGGCGACTACTACACCAACACCTACCTCACCAGTGGCTCGCCCCGGGTGGAGATGATCGGCAACCAGATCGAGTACTACCTGCGCCGTTCCAGCCAACCGCAGGTGGGCGCTTCGCTGGTGCTGGTGCTGATGGCGCTGCTGCTGGTGCTGATGGTGTACTACCTCGTCACGATCATGCGCCAGCAGCGCGAGGCAGCCCGATGAGCCGGCCCAAGAACCGGCCCAAGAATCGGCGCGGCCGTCGCACAGGCTCCGCGCCGGGCCTGGCCACGATCACGTGGCTCTACATCGTCTGGTCGCTCGCACCGGTGTTGGTGGCAGTGCGCATCTCGTTCAACTCGGGCAAGAGCCGCTCGACGTTCCAGTCGCCGTCGATGCGCTGGTACTGGGGCGACCCCACCGGATCGGTGTGGCACGACGACAACCTGCACATCGCCATGGGCAACACGCTGAAGTTGGCGGCGCTGTGCATGCTCATCGCCGTACCGCTGGGCGTGGCGATGGCCATCGGCCTGCAGCGCTGGCGGGGCAAGGCGGCGGCTGCGTCGAACGGGCTGATGCTGGTGCCGATCGTGACCCCCGAGTTGGTGTTCGGTGTGGCCCTGTTCATCGTGTTCACCCAGGTGTACACCGGCTTGCCCGGGGGGCTGTTCACCCAGTTGCTCGGCCACGTCACGTTCACGGTGTCATTCGTCGTGGTCATCATCCGCGGCCGCCTGACGGCGATCGGCGACCAGTACGAACAGGCAGCCCGCGACCTGGGTGCAACCCGACTTCAGGCCATCCGCCTGGTGTTGCTGCCGATGCTCGGGCCGGCCATCTTCGCCAGCCTGATGGTCACGTTCGCCACCTCGGTCGACGACTTCGTCATCTCGTCGTTCCTCTCCACGGGCGAGGCCACCGAGACCGTGCCGATCAAGATCTACTCGGGGGCCCGGGCCGGTTCGACCCCTGCGCTGAACGCGCTCGCCACGGTGATGCTGGTCGTCACCCTCACCGCCGTCGGTATGGCAGGGCTGGTGTTGCGGCGGATGCGGCGCCAGGGTGCCGGCGACGCCGGTCTGGCTAGCCTCACGGCATGACCGACGATCCGTCACGCCGCGATGTCGTGGCAGTGGTGGGCGCAGGCTTCGCCGGCCTCACCGTGGCATCCACCCTGCAGCAGGCCGGGGTCGACGTGGTGCTCATCGACGCCCGACCGAAGGTGGGTGGCAAGGTCGAGTCGGAACTCGACGCCATGGGGCGACGGGTCGACACCGGCGGGCAGTTCGTGTGCGACGACATGCCCGCCGTCCTCGCGCTCATCGCCCGGTTCGGCGGCCGACTCGTCGCTGTCGATCACGACCGTGGTGGCCTCGGTTGGGTGGGCGGTGGCGGGTTCACCGTCGACCCCGACGCGGTCTGGGCGGCCTTCGAAGATGCCGAGGTGGCGTTCTCGGCCATGTCGCACCTACCCGACCCGCCCGCGGACGACCGGCTCAGCCTGGCCGACTGGTTCGCCGCCCAGGGCCTCGACCCGATCGTGCACCTTGCCGCGCACTCGGTGTTCAACGGTGTGATGTGCACCGAGATCGCCGACCTTCCCCTGGCGCACGTCATCGACCTGGTCCGCCGGACACCGCTCACCGGCGAGGAACTGCAGTACGTCGTCGCCGGCACCATGCATGCGGTGGCCGAGGACCTGGCAGCGACACTGCACCACCCACCGCTGTTGGGCAACCCCGTTCGCGCCGTCGAGGTGGGCGAGTTCGCGGTGTCGGTCATCGCCGACCACGGCACCGTCGCGGCCGATCACCTCGTCCTCGCGGTGCCGCCCAGCGCACTCGCCGGCATCGCCATCGACCCACCGCTGCCACCGCGGGTGCAGGCCGCTGCAGCGGCGTTCAGGCCCGGTTCGGTGATGAAGTTCATGCTGCGGTACGAACGCGCCTTCTGGAGCGATGCCGACGTCGGCCCCACCCGCGCCTGGCTCGAGCCCCGCGGGCTGTACGTGGGCGATGCCTCCATCGACGATGTGCCGATGTTGGTGGGTTTCCTCGGCGGACCGGCCACCGACGCGTGGCGCTCCCTCGGTGCCGCCGCCCGACGACGCGCCTTGCTCGATCATCTCGTCGAGGCCTACGGAGCCGAGGCCGGGCACCCGACGTCGTTCGTCGAGCGCGACTGGTGCCCCGACGACTGGGGTGGCGGCGGCTACTGGAACGTGCTCCTCGACCATGCGCAGCACGACGCGGTCGAGGTGTTGCGCGGCGGCGCACCCGGCATCACCTTCGCCTCCACCGAGTTGGCGCCGTCGTTCCCCGGCTACGTGGAGGGGGCCATCACGGCCGGACGCGACGCGGCCGAGCGGGTACTGCGGAGCCTCGGTCGCGTATGCCAGAGTGACGAACCATGACCGTCATCGATCAACCTGCAGCCAAACGCCGCTTCGTACGCGCCGACGGGCCCGACAAGGTGACCGGGAGCGGGCGCTACACCGCCGACCTCACCCTCACCGGGGTGCTCGCCGCCAAGTTCCGGTACGCCGAGGTGAGCCACGCCCGCATCACCCGCCTCGACACCAGCGCCGCCAAGGCGATGCCCGGCGTGTTCGCCGTCATCACCGCCGACGACGTGCCCGATGTGCGGTTCGGCCCGTTCGTGCAGGACCGCACCCTGTTCGCCCGCGACGTGGTGCGCTTCGAAGGCGAGATCGTGGCCGCCGTTGCCGCCAGCACCGCCGAGATCGCCCAGCGCGCCGTCGACGCCATCGTCGTCGAGTACGCACCGCTGCCGGTGGTGCACGATCTCGAGGCTGCGCTGCGCCCCTACTCACCGCTCGTGCACGCGGGGTGGGC
>JBAXSU010000221.1:0-4967 GCA_037130535.1 Actinomycetota bacterium | reverse complement strand
CGGGGCCGCGCACCACGTGCAGCAGACCCAGCACGGCGGCGGCGACGAGCGCCCACCCGACGAGCATGCGCCGCGGGTTGTCGCTGCGACCTCGGTGCACCAACGCGGCGCCGACGCCCACCAGCGCAACCGGCACGACATAGCGGCCGATGCCGGTGAACCAGCCGAGCATGGTTTCGACACCCCGGCCGAGCGGACCGGCGACGTCGAAGTAGATGGCCAGACCCAACAGCACACCGGCGACGATGAGCCCGAGGCCGACGAACTCGATGCGCGACCCCGATGGCGCCGGCGCTGCAGCGGCTGACCGACCGCCCTTGGCAGCAGGCTTGGCGGCAGGCTTCGCAGCCTGTTTGGCCGGCGTACGGCGAGAGCCCGGGGTGTAGGTGGCCATGGTGCTGTCACGCTACCAATGGGGTGTGCGCCGGTTGGGGCATCACACCGGGTCGACCGACAGCACCTGCCCCGAGCCGGACACCTCCACCACGAGCTGTCCACCCTGCTCGGAGGCGGCGACCACCGAATACCGCACCACACCGTTCGGTCCACCCTCCACCACGAACGCAGTGAGCATCGACGACGGCAACTGCTCCACCAGGCACGACAGCACCCGCTGCGGGTCGATCTGCACCGCGTCGGCGGTGAATCGGTTGCCGTCGGCCGGGCTGGCCGGCTGCGCCGTCAGCTCGCCACGGCTGAACGCATAGGGCGTGACGGTGGAACTGCCGTCGGCGGCGGTGTCGGCGACGAACAGGTTCACCACCACATCGGCGGCGTTCACCTCGAAGTACTCCTGCGAACCGCCCAGTTCGGCCTCGACCGCAGCAATGGCGGGCGCGATCTGGTCGACCGCCAGGGGCTGATCGGCTGCTGCCGGGCACTCGGTCGACAGCAGCGCCACCGTTGAGTCGACCGGCAACGACGGCACGCTGTCGTTGCCGCTACAGGCCACGAGGCCCGTCATCACCGAGGCAGACGCCGCCAGTACCAGCAGCCGCCCGGCCCGCATCAGGCCTCCATCACCACCGGCACGATCATCGGCCGGCGCTTGGTGCGCTCGTTCACGAACTTGCCCGCCGCGCGGCGTACGTCGCGTTCGAGTTGGTCGATGTCGCGCACCCCTGCTGCCAACGCCTTCTCGACAGCAGCGGCCACGGTGTCTTCCGCCTCGTCGAGCAGGTCGTCGGCCTCAGGCGCGTACACCCAGCCGCGGGTGATGATCTCGGGGCCGGTGAGCACCTTGCCGGTGCTGATGTCGACCGTGACCACCACCACGACCACGCCCTCTTCGGCCAACACCTTGCGGTCGCGCAGTACACCTTGACCGACATCACCGACGATGCCGTCGACGTAGAGGTAGCCCGCCGGAATACGACCCGCGAACTCGAGGCCGCCGTCGGAGAGCTCGAGCACGTCGCCGTCCTCACACATCAGCACATTGGTGGCGGGCACGCCCATCAGCCGCCCGAGGCGGGCATTGGCGGCGAGGTGCCGGTACTCGCCATGGATGGGCACGTACCACTCGGGCTCGGCGATCGACAGATACATCTTCAAGTCGTCGGCCTGGGCGTGTCCGGTGGCGTGCACATCGGCAATCCCGCTGTGCACCACCTCGCACCCGGCGCGCAGCAATTCGTCGATCACCCGGTTGACGTTGCCCTCGTTGCCGGGGATGGCATGACTACTCAAGATGACGGTGTCGTGCTCGCCCACCTTCACCCACTTGCTCTCGCCGCGAGCAAGCAGGGCGAGGGCACTCATCGGTTCGCCCTGCGAGCCGGTGGACACGATGCACACCTGTCCGGGCGGATACTTGTCGATGTCGTCGATGTCGATCAGCGACGCGTCGGGAATGCTGATGATGCCGAGGTCGCGCCCCATCCGCACGTTCTTCTTCATGCTCAGACCCAGCGTGGCCACCACGCGGCCGGTGGCCACGGCGGCATCGGCGATCTGCTGGATGCGGTGCAGATGGCTGGCGAAACTGGCCGTGATGATGCGCCGGCCGGCGTGCCGGTGGAAGAGGCTGTGCAACACGTCGCCGACGCTGGTCTCGCTCGGCGCGCATCCCGCTTCCTCGGAGTTGGTGCTGTCGGCCAGCAGCACGCGGATTCCCTCGTTGGCCGCCAGGCTGCCGATGCGCGACAGCGCCGTGCGGCGGCCGTCGACCGGGGTGAGATCGAGTTTGAAGTCGCCCGAATGCAGCACCACACCCTGAGGGGTGTGCAGGGCGATGGCGTGCGCGTGCGGCACCGAGTGGGTGACGGGGATGAACTCGACGTCGAACGGGCCGATCATCCGCCGCTCACCGTCGGTGACCGCCACCAGTTCGGTCCGACCCAGCAGGCCGGCCTCCTCGATGCGGTTGCGGGCGAGGCCGAGGGCCACGGCCGACCCGAAGATGGGGAAGCTCAGTTCACGCAGCAGGTACTGCAACGCACCCACATGGTCTTCGTGGCCGTGGGTGACCACACAGCCCTCGATGCGCGCGGCGTTGTCGCGCAGGTAGGTGAAGTCGGGCAGCACCAGGTCGATGCCGTGCATGTCGGCATCGGGGAACATCAGGCCGCAGTCGATCAGCAGGATGCGGTCGTCGTGCTCGACGGCCATGCAGTTGCGGCCGATCTCGCCGAGACCACCCAGGAAGGCGATACGAACGGGGGAACTCACGACTCAGCGATCGGGGCGATGGGGGAAGGCATCTCGCCAGCGTTGCAGATCGGCCCATACCTGAGGCGCGCGCTCGACCACGAAATCCGGAGCTGGGCCCATCGGCAGGCGTGCCTGGCCCACCGGAATGCCGAGATGACGCATCATCGCCTTGGTGGGAATGGGGTTGGGGGCATCGTCGCCGGTCTCGAACGCGAAGCTGGGCAGCATGCGGGTGTTCACCAACCGGGCACCGGCGGTGTCGCCCGCGGCGAACAGGTCGAACATCTGCTGGTGGTCGGTGCCGGTCCAGTGGGTGGCCACGCCGACGGTGCCCACGGCGCCGATCGACAACAGCGGCAGGGTGAGGCCGTCGTCGCCGCTGTACACCTCGGCGCCCTCGGGTGCCTGCAACAACAACGAGGCGGTCTCGGCCGGGTTGCCGGCGGCATCTTTCAGGGCCACCACGTTCGACACCTCGCGGAACAGCCGCAACAGCGTCGCCGTGGTGATCTTGCGCCCGGTGCGCACGGGGATGTCGTACACCATCACCGGCAGGTCGGATGCCGCAGCCATGGCGCGGATGTGCGCCTCGATGCCCGCCTGCGAGGGGCGGTTGTAATAGGGGCACACCGCCAACACACCGGCCGCTCCGAGCGACTCGGCCTCCTTGGTGAGGTGCACTGAGTGGGCCGTGTCGTTGGTGCCCGTTCCCGCGATGACCGGGATGGTGACGGCTTCGATGACGGCCGCAAACAGCGACAGGCGCTCGTCGTCGCTGAGCACGGGTGCCTCACCGGTGGTGCCGGCGATGACGAGGCCGTCGTTGCCGTTGTCCTGCAGATGCCGGGCCAACCGACGGGCCACGTCGAGGTCGAGCGCGCCGTTGTCGTCGAACGGCGTCACCATTGCTGTCAGCACACGGCCGAAGCGGGGCATCAGAACGACCCTTCTGCTGAGCGATCGATGCCCTGGGTGAGGATGAGGTCTTCGTGCAGTTCCATCCACACATCGTGGTAGCTACCGCACATGACACCGGTGAACATATTCGTTTCACCGGCCACCACCCTCTGGCACGTTTGGTTCAGGCGGGCCGTGTACGGGGCGAGGCGAGCCAGCACCTCGCCCATCGCAGTGACGATGGGCGCTGCCTCGACGTCGAGGGCCACCAGTCGCTCGACGACCGTCGCGTCGTAGGTGGTGTCGGAGTGGTCGTTCGGTGCCCCGTTCTTCAGCTGCCAATCGCCGCACAGCTCCTTGAACCGGCCGTTCAGGTCGAGGAAATGGTGGTAGGGGTCGTGCAACTTGGCGGCGATGTGGGTGTGGCCGACGTCTTCGACGAGCGCGATCTTGTGTTCGTCGCGGCCCACGGGGGTGAGCTGCCACAACTGCCGTGCCTCACGGAACATCGCCCACTCGCGGGCCTGCAGATCCTGGAGGTGCTCGTCGACGAGGGTCTGCGGCAGATCGGCCACCTCGGCCACCACCTCGGCCTTGGCGAACCCCTTGATGCGCAGCGCGTGGAAGGTGCGGAAGAACGGATCGGACTGCTGAGCCATGGTGACCCAAACTACGCGACCGGCTCCTCCAGCGCGAAGGCGGTGTACTCCTCGCCGGTGTCGGCCCAGTCCTCGAACTGAATGACGTTCATCTCCTCGAACCGGCGGCGCAGCCACTGGTCGTTGCGGTCGAGCAGGCCGAGCTTCTTGCAGTTCGGCACGATCTTCGAAAACAGCATCGACTGGAACAGGACGCGGGTGGGGTCGGCGAGCACCATCGGGCCGATGTCCTTCACCGGTACGCCCATGCGCTCCCACACCTCCTGGCTCATGAAGCGGTCACGCATGCGCACCGCTGCCTCGAAGGCGAACTCCTGGCGATCCTTCATCTCGGCATCGGTCATGCCGTCGTAGACCTCTTTCAGGCTGAGCACCCCGAAGGCCACGTGACGGGCCTCGTCGCTCATCACGTAGCGCAGCAGTTGCTTCAGCAGCGGCTCACCCGTCGTCTGGTGCAAGAACCCGAACGCAGCCAGCGCCAGGCCCTCGACCATCACCTGCATGCCCAGGTAGGTCATGTCCCAGCGGCTGTCGTTGATGATGTCGTCGAGCAGCATGCGCAGGTGGGCGTTCACCTGGTAGCCGCCGCCGAGCTTCTCTTCGAGGTAGCGGGCGAACACCTCGACGTGACGGGCTTCGTCGACCACCTGGGTGCTGGCGTAGAGCTTGGCGTCGTACCACGGCACCGTCTCGACGATCTTCGAGGTGCAGATGAGCGCACCCTGCTCGCCGTGGAGGAACTGGCTGAGGGTCCAGTTG
>JBAXSU010000220.1:0-4980 GCA_037130535.1 Actinomycetota bacterium | reverse complement strand
TGCTGTGGCGCCATCTCACCGGCGACAGCGAGTTCGACGTCGACTGGTACCTCACCCGCACCGAGCGCCGCGCCGCGCTGGTGGCACCATGAGCACTCGCCAGCAGGTGTTGATGATGTGGTTGGCCATTCCCTCACTCGACAGTCGAGTGCTCGGCTGGTCGTTCTTCGATGGCACTGCGGGCACCGGCCCGCAACTCGACGGCGACCCGCCGTACCCCACCGGGGTGGCAGCACTCGTCGACGGATGGCGATTGCTGCAGATGTCGCCCCTCATCCCGCCGATCCCCGGCCACGAACGCGACACCTCGTTCCTGAAGCACGAGTTCGTGTTCGAACGCCTCATCGACGACGACGCCTGAGACCCGACCGCGCCGGGGCGCGATGATGGGGACATGCATCGCAACGGCGACCGCGCCTCCGAGGTCGACGACCCGATCCGCACGTTCCTCGTCGCCTGCGCCGAGCGACTGACCCATCACGCCACCACTGCACCTGCCGCCGATGGCGCTGCTGCGTTCGCCGGCGCTGTCGAGCGATCGACACCGCTGCCGCTCGAACCGTCGTGGCTGCCAGTGCTCGACACCATCACCGAGGTCGACCCCACGCCGCTCGGGCAGCGCTTCGCCGGGGTCGCTCCGCTGCTGCACTGGGAGCCCACGTTCCGCACCGACGACCGCGGCACCGAGATCGCCCTGGCCCCGCTCGAGCGCATGTGCGACCTGGGCGAACTGACGTTGGGCGTGATGTACGTGGCCCCGGGCTGTTGCTACCCGCTGCACGCCCATCCGCCGCACGAGCTGTACCTCACCCTGGCCGGACACGGCGAGTGGCGCTACGGCGGCCACGACGAGTTCCGCAGCGTCGCGCCCGACGCCGTGCTCTACAACCACCCCGGCGACCTGCACTCGGCCGTGGCCGGCACCACCCCCCTGGTGGCCCTCTACGTCCTCTGGCCCTGACCAGTACGCCCGCCGCACCCCGGCCCCGTACCCCGCCCTGCAGCCGCACCCCGGGCTCGGCTGTCTGTGTCGTGACACAGAGCAGACGGTCGCTCTGTGTCACGACCTGGAGAACGAGGCACGGGGTCAGCGGAAGGAGGAGTGCGCATGTCTCGTGTCGAACACCATCAGGTGTCGATGCGGCAACAGCGATGACCGACGCGACCTGCTCGCCTCAGCGGAGGTCGCTACGGTAAGGAGCGATGACACCGCTCAGCCGACGACAACTGGTGGCACTCGCGGTCCTCACGGTCGCCGCTGCGGGCTGCGCCTCGAACAACTCCTCGGGTAGCACCCCGTCGGCAGCTGCTGCCGAGTTGACCGGCGTGCGGTTCGACGTCCACCGCGACCCTGGTTGAGGCTGCTGCATCGAGTGGGTCGTGTACCTGCGCAACCGTGGAGCCACCGTCGAGGTGAACGACGACCCCGAGCGCGACGCGTTCCGGGCGTCCAAGGGCATCTCCGACGACGTGTCGTCGTGTCATACGGCCGAGGTCGACGGTTACCTCGTCGAGGGCCACGTTCCGGTCGAGGCCATCACCCGGTTGCTGGCCGAGCGACCCGACGCCGTGGGCCTGGCGCTGCCGGGCATGCCCGGCGACTCGCCCGGCATGGGCGGTGACGAAGCCACCTGGGCGACGCTGCCGGTGGTGCTGATCGGTAACGACGGTTCCACCACCGCCTGGGAGTTCTGACAGCACGCCCCGTGGCGGGCACGAGCACGCTCCGGCTGCGGGCCTGATGTGACACCCTCCTGTCAGGGTGGAGTGATGCCACGGATCAGCGAGTTCTACGGGATCGCCATCTACATGTATTTCGCCGACCACCGGCCGCCGCACTTCCATGCCATCTACGCCGAAGACGAGGCGCTCATCCGCATCGACGATGGTTCTGTCATGCGCGGTCGTCTCCCCACGACCGCATCCCAACTCGTCGAGCGGTGGCGCCTGCTCCATCGCGAAGAACTGCTTTCGAACTGGGCGCTCGCACAGGTGCCCGCGCCCCTGTCCGCCATTGAGCCGCTCCGTTAGTCTTCGGCCATGAGCGAAATGACGCGAGTGACTCAGGTCGACCACCTCGGCGGCCGACTTCTGCGCGTGACGTTCTCTGACGGGCTCGTTCGTGAACTCGACTTTGCCGACGCACTCATCGGATTCCTGGCAGCGGTTGATGACGACATGACCTTCGCATCTGCCCGCCTCGACGCTGTCGCAGGAACGGTCTGTTGGCCGGGCGGCATCGACCTCGATCCTGACGTGTTGCACGGCGACCACGCAGCGGCCTCTGAGGTCGAGCCCCGCTTGGTCCGCGAGTACCGCCTGCGCCAAGCCGGCTGAAGTCGCGGTACGTCGTGCAGCCGCGTGTCAGTCGCCGCGGCGGGCGCGCCCGATGGCGGCGATGTCGATCTTGCGCATCGTCATCATCGCCTCGAACACCCGCTTGGCCGCCTGCGGGTCGGGGTCGGCCATCCCCTCGCTGAGCGCGCGCGGTGTGATCTGCCACGACAGACCCCAGCGGTCCTTGCACCACCCGCATTCGCTCTCGGCACCGCCGTTGTCGACGATGGCGTTCCACAGTCGATCGGTCTCGACCTGGTCGTCGGTGGCGATCTGGAACGAGAAGGCCTCCGACTGGCTGAACGCCGGGCCGCCGTTCAGACCCAGGCAGGGGATGCCTGCCACGGTGAACTCGACCGTCAGCACATCGCCTTCCTTGCCATCGGGGAAGTCGCTCGGCGCACGCATCACCCGTCCGACCGAGCTGTCGGGGAAGGTGACCGCGTAGAACTCGGCGGCCGCGAGCGCATCACGGTCGTACCAGATGCAGATCGTGTTCTTCGGGGTCATGCCATCTCCTTCGACGTTGGACTCGGTGTTCGTCTGAGCGTACGGATGAATTCGGCGTGTGGGCCTGGCACGGTCACCTACCTCGATGAGATGTCGCAGTCGCCGACGCCCAGCGCGGGGTGCTACACCCCCTCCGTATGGTCGAGCGCATGAATCGACCCTCCACTGCCAATCGGGGATTCACGTTCGCATTCATGTTCTACGATGTAGCACATGGCCGAGATCGGGATCAGGGCGCTCAAGCAGAACGCATCCGCTGTCGTGGCTCGGGTCGCCGCGGGCGAGGTGATCGTGGTGACTGACCGCGGACGCCCCGTTGCTCAGCTCTCGCCGCTGCCCTCAGGTCGGCTGTCAACGCTTCACGCGACCGGACAGGCCCGGCCGCCGAAGCGGTCGCTGGCCGAACTGCCGGCTCCGAGCCGCGGGCCTTCGATCACCGAGGTGCTGCTCGCCATGCGCCACGACGAGCGCGGTTGACGCCATGGCCGTTTACCTCGACACCTCGGCGGCCTCGAAGCTCGTCGTCCGCGAGACCGAGACCCCTGCACTCCGACGCTGGATCCGCAACCGAACCGACGAGGTCGTCTCCAGCGACATCATGCGTACCGAACTGACCCGGGCCACACGTCGGGTCGCTCCGGGTGCCTTGGCACAAGCCCGAGCCGTGCTCGAGTCGGTCACGCTCATCGATGTCAGCAGCTCGATTCTCGAACGTGCCGCCCTGCTTGAGCCATTGGCGATGCGGAGCCTCGATGCAATCCACCTCGCCACCGCGGTCGACCTCGGCGACGACATCGACGTCATCGTCACCTACGACCACCGCCTCGCTGAGGCCGCACGAACGTTGGGCTTCGTCGTCGCCGCACCCCACTAGTTGGCCGGACGTCGTCGCTCGATCAGCGCGGGGTCGCCACCTCGGCAAGGGTGCGCAGGAAGCGGTCGTTTTCGTCACTGCTGCCGATGGTGATGCGGATGCCCTCGTTGCTGAACGGGCGGGTCACCACGCCACGCTTCTCCATCTCCAGGTACACCGCGTCGGTGTCGGCGCCGAGCGGCAGATAGACGAAGTTCGCCTGCGCGTCGGGCATCGTCCACCCAGCGGCCTGCAGCGTGGCGACGACCCGATGCCGCTCGCCGAGGATGCGACCGACCCGCTCGTTGATCAGGGCCTCGTTGTCGATCGCGGCGATCGCAGCCGCCTGCGCCAGGCCGTTCACCGCGAACGGGAACAGGGTCTTGTCGATCGACACGATCACCTCGGGATGACCGATCGCATAACCCACACGGACACCGGCGAGGCCGTGTGCCTTCGAGAACGTGCGGGTGACCACCACGTTCGGATGATGCGGCACCAGTTCGGCGACCGGATCACCGAACGACGGATCGAGGAACTCGCGGTACGCCTCGTCGATGACCACCACGGTGCTCGGGCTGATGCCCGCCAGCAACTGCTGCAGATCGGCCACCCGCAGCGCCGTGCCGGTGGGGTTGTTCGGCGTGGCGAGCAACACCATCCGAGTGCTCGGCGTGATCGCCTGCGCCAGCGCGTCGAGGTCGAAGGCGTGCTGGGCGTCGAGCGGTGTGGTCACCTCGCGGCCGCCCATCAGCTTGGTGTACACCGGGTACACCTCGAACGAGCGCCACGGGTACACCACCTCATCGCCGGCGTCGACGAAGGTGAGGAACAGCTGCTGCAGCAGGCCCACCGAGCCGGCGCCCACGGTCACTCCGGCCACGTCGACCCCGAGCCACGAGGCCAGCCGTTCGCGCAGTGCGGTGGCGCGATGGTCGGCATACCGATGCGCTCCTCTGGCCGTTTCGGTGACTGCGTCCACGATGGCATCGAGCGGCGGCTCGGGGTTCTCGTTCGAGGCGAGCTTGATGGCATTGGTGATGCCATGCTCCTTCTCAGCTTGCGCAGCCCCCTTCCCAGGGCGGTAGGCAGGAAGGCTCTGGACGGCAGGTCGCGCTTGGGGAATCACGCCACGAACGTAGCCCGAGGCGAGCGTCGCGGCCTGAGCCGCGGCACCGCCGAAGACGGTCAGGCCCCGACGCGGATGAGCTTCTTGTTGACGAATTCGTCGGCACCCCAGCGGCCGAGTTCGCGACCCGAACCCGAGCGCTTGACACCGC
>JBAXSU010000022.1:0-27668 GCA_037130535.1 Actinomycetota bacterium | reverse complement strand
CAGCACGCCCTCGATGAGACGTTGCCAGGGCTCGACCGCCGGGTTGAGTTGGATGTCGACGATCATCGGGGAACGCTCTCTCCGGCCAGCACCGTGACCGATCGTGGGGGAACCACGACGGTATCGCCGCCGACGAACCCCTCGCCGGATCGCGCCGTGGCCGGTTCCGACGCCGTGACGAGCCCGAGTCGCCACGGACCCGGTTCGTGCAACCGGAACGTCAGCGGCTCCCACCACATGTTGGCCATCACGTACAGCGCGTCGGTGGCCCACGCCAACGACCGGCTCTCGTGGCCCTCGTCGGGCATCGAGTCGACGCCGTAGCAGCGCACCCCGCCACGCAGTAGTTCGCCGCCCACGCGGCGCCGCAAGGCGATGAGCGATCGCACGAACCGGTACAGCGGCTGCCACTCGTCGAGCCGCCGCCAGTCGACCCAGGTGAGCGGGCTGTCGATGTCGTACGGGTTGTCGTGTCCCTCTTGGGTGCGGGCGAACTCGTCGCCCATCACGAACATCGGTGTGCCGGCCGAGAGCAGCAGCAGGGTGAAGGCGTTGCGCAGCATCTGCGGCCGCAACTCGGGCCCGCAGTCCCACGAGTGATGACGGTCGCTGGTGACGATGGTGAGGTCGTGCAAGGTGAGGCCGTCGTGCGCTGTGACGAAGTTGATGCTGCGCGCCGGGTCGTCGGGGAACAGGTCGGGGCTGCCCGAGACGCGCTGGATGATGCCTGGTACCCGGCCCGGTTCGCCGCGCAGAAAGCCGCGCACGTCGTCGCGGAACCGGTCGTTCCACTGGGCCCAGCGAGTGTCGGGGAAGCCGGGGCCCACCTGGTACGCAGCGAGGTCCCAGGCCTCGGCCACCACGCGCACGCCGCGCGCCTGGGCCCAGTCGCCGATACGGCGCACCAGTTCTCCGCCATCACGCGTGAGGATGGAGGCGAGATCGAAGCGGAACCCGTCGATCCCCAGCGCGGCATAACGCTCCAACGCCTCGAGCACGAGGTGACGCACCGTCGGGTCGGACGGGTCGATGGTGTTGCCGCATCCCGTGTCGTCGACGTAGCGGCCGTCGCCCTGGTGCAGGTACGAACCGGCGTCGTCGAGGCCACGCAGACTGCGCGTGGGTAGCTCCGCATCGCCCTCACCGGTGTGGTTGAACACCACGTCGAGCCACACCTCGATGTCGCGTTCGTGGGCGCTGGCAACGAGGTGGGCGAGCGCTGCAGCCGGGTCGTCGCCGGCGGCGAAGGGCCGGTGGACGGCACCCCACACGAGGGGCATGTAGCCCCAGTAGTTGTCGGCCGGGTCGAACGGGTGCACAGGCATCAGCTCGATCACGTTCACGCCGAGATCGACGAGATGGTCGAGCCGGTCGGCAACCCCTTCGAACGACCGGGCGAAGCCGCGAACATGCATCTCGTACACCACCGGGTCGGGGTGCAGCTGAGCAATCCGCTGTCCAGCGGGCCACGCACCACGGAACCGGCCGAGGGGCACACCATCGACCAGTTCCACGTCGGCGGCGGCGGGGTCGAGCAGCGGGCCCACCCCGTCGGCGACGAGCCAGTAGCGGTCGCCGTCGTCGGCCTCCACGGCGGCCGTCCAGTGGCCGCCGTCGCGCTGCATCGCCACGGTACGGCGTGCTCCGCTCGCGGCCGACTCGACGACGAGGTCGAGCTGTGCCACCTGCGGCGCGTGCACACGGACGGAACGGACGACTCCCATGGGGCACCAGCATGGCAGCCGCCCTAACCTGATCGGCGATGTCCAGTTCCACGATGCCCACCGAGGTCACCACAGCGCTCGCCGCGCACGGCTACCTCGCCGACGAGGGACTCGCCACGGCGATCTTCCTCGCCCTGTCGCTGAAGCGGCCGCTCCTGCTCGAGGGCGAGGCCGGCGTGGGCAAGACCGAGGTGGCCAAGGTGCTCAGCCGCTGGACGGGCGGCCGCCTCATCCGCCTCCAGTGCTACGAGGGCATCGATGCCTCGCAGGCCGTGTACGACTGGGACTACTCGCGCCAGTTGTTGCACCTGCGGGCCGCCGAGGCTTCGGGTGAGGCCCGCGACCTGGGCACCGGAGGCCTCGAGGACCAGCTCTACCACGAGCGGTTCCTGCTGAAGCGGGCGTTGCTGCAGGCCATCGACCACCGCAGCGAGAACCCGCCCGTACTGCTCATCGACGAGATCGACCGCGCCGACGACGAGTTCGAGGCCTACCTGTTGGAAGTACTGAGCGACTACCAGATCACCGTGCCCGAACTTGGTGTGTTCACCACGGCCCGGCCGCCCATCGTCATCCTCACCTCGAACCGCACCCGCGACGTGCACGACGCACTGAAGCGTCGCTGCCTGTACCACTGGGTCGAGCACCCCACGTTCGAGCGCGAAGTGAAGATCGTGCGGATGCGTGTGCCGCACGTGGCCGAGCCCCTCGCCCGTCAAGTGGCCGCCGCCGTCGAGGTGATGCGTACGAAGAACCTGTACAAGCCGCCCGGTGTGGCCGAGACCATCGACTGGGCCACGGCGCTCGCCGCGCTGGGTGTGAGCGAACTCGACGAGCACACCGTCGAGGCCACGCTCGGCGCCGTGTTGAAGTACCGCGAAGACCAGGACAAGGTGCGCCAGGCCCCCGGTATCGCCGACATCGTGAAGCAGGCGTTCGAACGCGGCGCCTTCCACGGCTGATGACCGACCTCGCCGACCAGGGCACCCGACTGGCGGTCACCTACGCCCGTCTGCTGCGCCGACTGGGCCTCGCTGTGCCCATCGGCAGTGTGCTCGACTTCGGCGAGGCGCTCGGCCTGGTGGGTATCGACGACCGCGACAGCGTGTACTGGGCGGGCCGCGCCACGTTGGTGCACCGACCCGAGGACATCGGCCTCTACGACCGAGCCTTCGCCGTGTTCTGGGAGCGACGGTCGGGCACTATCGAACCCGAACCGGCCGAGCCACTGAAGATCACGCTTGCCATCGACGACGGCTCCGACGACAGCAGCGACGGCGACCAGGGCGAGGCCAGCGACGACCCGATGCTGCAACTGCGCTTCTCGGCCGCCGAAGTGCTGCGCCACAAGGACTTCGCCGCGTGCAGCGACGACGAACTCGCCGAGGCCCAGGCCTACATGAGTTCGCTGCGCTTCGCTGGTCCGCCTCGGCGCAGCTTCCGTCACCGGCGCTCGTCGCGCGGACGGAAGCCCGACATCCGCTCCACGGTGCGCGCCTCACTGAAGGCCGGCGGCGAGCCGATCGAGCGGTACTGGCTCGAACCGGGCGAGCGCCTGCGCCGCCTGGTGCTGCTGCTCGACGTGAGCGGTTCGATGGAGCCCTACGCCCGTGGCTTGCTGCGGTTCATCCAGGCTGCCGTGGCCGGCCGCCAACGGGTGGAGGCCTTCGCGTTGGGCACCCGCCTCACGCGTGTCACCCGCGAACTGTCGAGCCGCGACCCCGACCGGGCTCTGCAGCGCGCCGGCGAGCGCGTGGTCGACTGGAGCGGCGGCACGCGCCTCGGCGAATGCCTGCGCATGTTCAACGACGAGTGGGGTGTGCGTGGCATGGGTCGCGGCGCCATCGTGGTGGTGCTGTCCGACGGGTGGGACCGTGGCGACCCCGAGTTGCTGGGCGAGCAGATGCGGCGTCTGCAGCGCATCACCCACCGCATCGTGTGGGTGAACCCGCTGAAGGTCACCCCGGGCTACGCGCCGCTGGCACGCGGCATGGCGGCGGCCCTACCGTATGTCGACGCCTTCGTCGAAGGGCACTCGGTGGCAGCGATGGAAGAACTCGCCGCCGTCATCTCGGCCCACAGCCTGAACGGATTGGAGCATCATGCGCGAACTGTTCGATGACATCGATCGCTGGCAGCACGAGGGCAAACGGGTGGCGGTGGCCCGGGTGGTCGACATCCTCGGCTCGGGACCACGCGAGCCGGGTGCGGCGATGGCCGTGAGCGATCAGGGCGAGGTGGCCGGCAGTGTGAGCGGCGGCTGTGTGGAGGGGGCCGTCGTCTCGGAGGCGATGGCAATCCTGCACGGCGAGCGGGGCCCCGGCATCGTGTCGTTCGGCTACAGCGACGACGAGGCCTTCGCCGTGGGCCTCACCTGCGGTGGCACCATCCGCCTCTACATCGAAGCCCTCGACTGGTGAGCCGACGATGAGCCTGTACACCACCTTGCGCGACCGCCTGCGCAGCCAGCAGCCCACGGCCCTGGTCACCGTCGTCGACGGTGTGGGCGTGGGCGCCAAGCTGCTCGTCGTGCCCGACAGCGAGCCGCAGGGCAGCCTCGGCAACGCCGAACTCGATCGCATCGTCGCCCGCGATGCGCTGGCCGAACTCGAAGCCGGCCGCTCGGGCATCCGCCACTACGGCCCCGAGGGCCAGACCACTCCGGAAGACCTGGTCGACTCGCCGACGGTGTCGGTGTTCGTCGAGAGCTGGGCACCCCCGCCGCAGATGTGGATCTTCGGCGCGGTCGACTTCACCGCCGCGCTGTCGCGCGTGGCCAAGGTGCTGGGCTACCGCGTCATCGTGTGCGATGCCCGCGAGGTGTTCGCCACCCGACGCCGCTTCCCGGCCGCTGACGAAGTGGTGGTGTCGTGGCCGGGCCCGCTGTTCGATCAGCGCGGCGCCCAACTCGGCACGCGCGATGCGGTGTGCGTCCTCACCCACGACTCGAAGTTCGACGTGCCCGCAGTGCGCGGCGCGCTCGCCACCCGGGTGGGCTACATCGGCGTGATGGGTAGCCGCAAGACGCACGACAAACGCACCGAGCGGCTCCGCGAGGCAGGTGTCACCGAAACTGAATTGGCCCGGCTGATGTCGCCGATCGGACTGAACCTCGGGGCGCGCACGCCGGAGGAGACCGCGATCTCCATCTGTGCCGAGATCATCGCTCGTCGAACCGGGCGGCTGGCCCCGTCGCTGCGCGATGCCTCGGGCCCCATCCACAGTTGAGGCACTGCTCGCCGCGGCAGCGGCGGCGACTCATTCGGTGGGGTTGCCGAAACGGATGGAGCGCCGCTTCAGCACATCGACCTCGACAGCGCGGCCGCGCTGAGGGGCGTGCACGATGGCCCGATCGACGCCGAGCCACATCATGACGTGGCCCGGGTACTGGACCAGATCGCCGGCCTGGGCGGTTTCTGCATCGCGCGGTTCGGCAGCACGGATCTGGGCGCCGCTGTTGCGTGGCAGGGCAAACCCGGCCTGGCTCCAGGCATAGGTGGTGAGGCCCGAGCAGTCGAAGCCTTGGCCAGGCTTGCTGGTGTTGCGCCGATAGGGCACACCCAACTGGCTGAGGGCGGCGAGCAGCGCCTGCTGGTGCTCGAGGTCGGCGGCCGCCCAAGCCGAGCTCATCGCCTCAGCGCTCAGCTCGAGGCGGGCGGCAATGACGGCGGCAAGCGTGTTACGGGCCACTGCGTAGGCAGCTGCGTCGCCACTTCCGCCGTCGATGACCCAGCGGTCGAGCAGGACGAGGGCCTCGGAGGCGGCGGCAGCTGCCGGATCATCGAGCCGAGCGACGCCGGCGACGGCTACCGGCGGCACGGCACCAGCGCTGCCCGCGGGGACAGCGAGCGTGCCGACGGCACAAGCCAGGGCGCCACCGAGCACCAGGGCGCGAGTACGCCGGGCGCGGGGCCGCATCGAAGTGGGCAGAGAACTGGGTGCTGGGTTGGCGACCGTCATGTGACGACTCCTCGTTCAGCACACCGCGACGGTGTGCGCTGCTGTCGTGAACCGCTCGACCGCCCCGAGGGACGGCCGCCCTGATCACGGCAGCGGCGCCGTACGAGAGCGCCACCGCAGCCGTTGCGACCATGGGGTCAGGCACTACGAATGCCTCGCCCTATCGCCGTAACAGAGCCGACACTATCGTCATCGTTTCGACACAATCAACTTCTTCGTCATCTTTTCGTCATCATTCCGACGCAGGACGGACATGACTCGCGACACCCGCCGGGCCCGTAACCTGCCCCGATGCACACACTCGCCGTCCTGCTCGCCGCCGGCAGCGGCTCGCGATTCCACGGCGGCTGTCACAAACTCGATGCAGTGCTGCCGTCCGGGTACACCGTGTACGAGCAGTCACTCGGCCATCTGGTCGAGGCGTTCGGCCCGGGGTCCGGCCCGGGAAGCGGCACCAGCACCGCCACCGGCGACAGCACGGTCGGGGTACTCGTCGTGCACGGCGCCACCGAACGCCCCGTCCCTGCCGGTGTCACCTCGATCGTCAACCACGCCTGGGCATCGGGCCAAGCCACGTCGGTGGCCACCGCCCTCCGACACGCCGCAGCACTGGGGGCCGACGCCATCGTCTTCGGCCTTGCCGATCAGCCATTCGTGCCACCCGCCACCTGGCGGGCGGTCGCCGACGCAGCGCCCGAGTGGCCCATCGTCATTGCCACCTATGCTGGTCGCCGTGGTCCGCACCCGGTGCGGCTCCACCAGTCCGTCTGGCCACTGGTTCCCACCATCGGCGATGATGGAGCCCGCAGCGTGCTGCGCGATCACCCCGCTCTCGTCCACGAGGTCGCCTGCGAGGGGTTGCCGGCCGATATCGACACCCTGGAGGATCTGGAGCGATGGACAAACTCCTGAACGAGTTCACGGTCGACCAACCGATCGACACGACGTGGGCCGTGCTCACCGACGTCGAGCGCATTGCGCCGTGTATGCCGGGGGCCACCCTCGAAGAGATCGAGGGCGACATCTACCGCGGTGTCGTGAAGGTGAAGTTGGGCGCCATCTCGGCCGCCTTCCGTGGCCAGGCCAGCTTCGTCGAGCGCGACGACGCGAACCATCGCGCCGTACTGCGCGGCGAGGGTCGCGACACCACCGGCAAGGGCAACGCCGATGCACTCATCACGGCCTCGCTCGAGCAGATCAGCCCCACCCAGACCAAGTGCGTCGTCGAGACCGACCTGCGCATCACCGGCAAGGTGGCCCAGTTCGGCCGCGGCATCATGGGCGATGTCAGCAAGAAGCTCATCACCCAGTTCGCCACCAACCTGAACACGATGCTGGCCGATAGCGAGACCGCTCCTGTGGCAGCCACCGCGCAGCCCGCAGCCGACGCCGCGCAGTCCGCTGCCGAACCCGCTGCCGCAGCGACCGGCGGCACCCCGGCAGGTGGCACCTCGGCAGGTGGCACCACCGACAACGTCCGCAAGATCAATGGCCCGGCCAACGAGCCGATCGAGTTGTCCGGTCTGGCCGGCAATGCCGTGCTCAAGCGGGTACTGCCCATCGCTGGCGGCATCGTGTTGCTGCTGCTCGTGCTGCGCCTGCGCCGCCGTCGCCGCTGATCCAGCCGGTCGTGGCGATCGCTCCCCTTCCGGCGCCGTCGGTCGACGACCGCGAACGAGTTCGTCGGCTCTTGGGCCGCGAGCCGCTCGGCGCCTATGAGGTGGTCGTGCGCGATGTGGCCGGCGACCCAGTGGTGCTGCGCAACGCAGCCCTGCTCGACGACGGCACCCCGATGCCCACCCGCTACTGGCTGGTGGGTCACACCGAGGTGGTGGCAGTCAGCAGGCTCGAGGCAGCCGGGGCGGTGCGCCGCGCCGAGGCCGAACTCGACCCGGAAGCCGTCGCCGACGCGCACCGCCGCTACGCAGCCGAACGCGATGCCACCATCGACCCCGACCATCGGGGCCCGCGACCCTTCGGCGGCGTTGCCGGCACCCGTCGAGGCGTGAAATGCCTTCACGCCCACTACGCCTGGCATCTCGCGGGCGGCAACGACCCCGTCGGCCGCTGGGTGGCCGAGCGACTCGCCGAGGTCGGCGCCGTCACGACGACGCGGGTGGAGGCACGATGACCACCGAGATGTCAACCACCGCTGTCGTCACCCTGGCCGCCCACGCGCTCGTGATCGACCTGCACACCGCCGACCCGGGTGATCGGCTCAGCCGCGAGCTCCTCATCGGTATCGACCTACTGCTCCGCGAGCACCTCGTCAGCGATCCGCCTCGGCCCGAGGAACTCACCAACGCCATTGGCTCGGTGGCCGATCACATCGACGACCTCGTCATCGAACGACCCGATCTGCTCGGTGCTGCGGTGCATCTCCGTGGCCCGCTGGCCGAAGCGGTCGCCGCCGTCGAGCACGGTGGCGAGCCACCACTGCCGTTCGTGCTCGAGCGCGGTGCGGCCGAAGACGTCTTCCGCACCCTCGCCACCGAGGCCGCCGCCGAGCGTCGGCTGAACCCGGGTCTACCAGCCGACCTCGTCGAGTCGGTGGTGGCCGGGTGCTGCACCGTGGTCGGTGTGATGCGCCGCCTCCAACTCGCCGACGTTACGGTGAGCCGATGAGCAGCACCGGGCACCCCTCGCTGCCGCCAGCGGCGGGTCTGCGTCTCTACGGCCAGCGGGTGATGCTGCGTCCGCTCGCCCCCTCCGACTTCCCGCAGTGGTCGGAGGTCCGCGTGCGCAACGAGGACTGGCTGGTGCCGTGGGAACCGACCCGGCTCACCCGCCTGGCCGACCCGACTCGGTCGCGCGACGCCTTCAGCGCACGGTGCGCGGCACGCGACCGCGAGCGCCACGCCGGCCTCGCGTACGGCTTCGGGTTGTTCGTCGACAACTTCCTCGCTGGCGAGATCAACCTCAACTCCATCAGCCGCGGGGCCATGCAGGGCGGCACCGTCGGCTACTGGATCGACCAGGCGCGGGCCGGCAACGGGTACATCGCCGAGAGCGTGCTGGTGCTCATCCGGTTCGCGTTCGACGAACTGCACCTGCACCGGCTCGAGATCTGCATCGTGCCGCGCAACACCAACAGTCGACGGGTGATGGAGAAACTGCGCATCCGCGAGGAAGGTGTCGCGCAGCGGTTCCTCGAGATCAACGGCGTGTGGGAAGACCACATCCGCTACGGCATCACGGTGGAGGAGTGGCAGCAGCGCCGCAACGAACTCCTCTCCGTGTGGATCAGTTAGCCGCCGATCACTCGGCGACGAGGTGGAAGGCCTGCGCCTTCGCCTTGCGCACCGCGGAGCGCCGCTTCCACATCTTCGTCTTCCAGTGACGCACCGGACGGCGAGCTGCGTCGGCCTTCGCCCGCTCGGCATCGTGGTGATGCAGCGGCACCCACGCCCGGCCCGGCTCGTGCACCTCGTCGGGAGCCGACCCGGCACTCACCTGGCTCGCCACCGCGTGCAACTCGCTGTTGATGCGATGCCGCTCGTTGTGGGCGTGCGCCCGCAGGTCCATCTTCGGTGGCGGTGCCACTTCCTGACTGCGATGACGATTGCTCATCTGGTACCTCCGTTGTCTCTCGGAACGTACGGGCTGATGTGCCTCCCGTGATCGCACGGTAAACCCATCGGCCGGATCGCGAAAGGGCCTTTCGGTAACAATCGTGCGCGGTTTCGGTCACCCTGCGCGGTGGGCGATCACGCTGGCTTCGACGAGATCTTCTTCGCCAGCGCTGCCAGGCGCTCGGCGAACCATGGCTGGCGCGTGCTCCACACCTGCGGGTCGAGTTCGCGCTTCACGGCCGCCGGATGGGTGTCGATGTCGGCCATCGCCTGGATGGTCTTCTTCACTTCGATCACCAGGTCGCGCGGCGCCGATGCAGCGCGACCGGCCATCTGGCGCGCCACGACGAGCAGCTGGTCGTCATCGACACAGCGGTGAACGAGACCCACCCGCTCGGCTTCGGCGCCGTCCATCACCTCGCCGAACACCACACCGGCGAACGTCGCCTGCGGGCCGACGATGCGGCGCAGCATCCAGGTGTGGCCACCACCGGGGTGGATACCGATCTGCAGGAAGCGGGTGTCGAACCGGGCCCGGCGCGCAGCGAGACGCAGGTCGCACCCGAGCGCCAGGTTCATGCCGGCGCCGACCGCTGCGCCGTTCACTGCCGCAATGGTGGGCAGCGGGCTGCGGGCGATGCGCAGGAACCCCTCGTAGATGGACCCGAGGCTCTCCTCGGTGGCCTCGGCCAGGTTGCCCAGGTTGGCACCCGCACAGAAGGCCGGGGGAGCACCGGTGACCACCACGGCACCCACGGTCGGATCGGCCTCGATGCGGTCCATCGCCGCCACGATCTCGGCCACCAGTGGTGCGGTGAGCGTGTTGCGTTCGATGGGATTGTTCAAGGTGAGCGTCGCAACCTGCGGGCCACCAGCGGCCTGCTCGGGGTCGGCAGGCGTGAGTTCGACGAGGACCAACGGGCTGGGTGCATCAGACATGGGCCGATTCTGCCACGGCCCTGTCGCCCGACGGGTAGCGTCGCCCACGCATGCTCGACCACATCTTCACCGACGCGATCGGCGCGCTGCGCGAGGCCTTCGAGGCAGCGTTCCTCGAGCGGCAGGCCTTCGATGAACACTTCCAGGCCGATGTGCTGTTGGGCGACCTCACGTGGGAGACCAGTTACGGGTTGCCCGGCGAGGGTCTTCCGCCGCGCGTGGTGGCGCACATCACCTTCGACTGGCCAACGTGGAGCCAGACCGCGTACCGCCGCTGGTACGTCGACGAGATCCTCGAGCAACTCCCCGCCATCGAGATCGAGATCGTGCTGCGCATCCAGCGCCTCAGCGAACAGCCATCACCGACGCTGCTGGCCGACATCGCGCCCGACACCAGTCCACTCATCGGCGACGGCCGCCTCGAGCGGTCGGGCACGACGGTGGAGATCACCTACGCCGACGACCCCGACGAGCAACCCCAGTATGCGATGGAGGTCACCTACGAAGGCCTGTACGAACTGGCCGAGCCCACCCTTGCCGACGGTTCGAGCCAGCTGCTCGACGAGCACTTCGGCGCGCTGGGTGGTTGGGTGGCATCGACGCTGGTTCGCCTCGGCGATCTGAAGCTGCAGTTCCTTCCGGCCGACGACGAAGGTGACTGACGCGCGAGTATCGCGCCCATGTCCGTCGTGCTGCTCGAGGTGAGCGATCGCATCGCCACCATCACCCTCAACCGTCCTGAAGCCCGCAACGCCCTGTCGAGCGAGGTGTTGCGACTGCTCCCCGAGGCGATGCGGTCAGCCGATTCCCGCGACGATGTCGACGTCATCGTGCTCACGGGCGCCGACCCGGCGTTCTGTGCCGGACTCGACCTGAAAGAACTCGGTTCCACCGGCGGCAACCTCGGTGGCACCGGCGCCGACGGCGGCGTGAACGCATCGGGCGTGCGCGGCCCGTTCCCCCGGCTGACCAAGCCGCTCATCGGCGCGGTGAACGGCGTGGCCATCACGGGCGGGTTCGAGCTCGCCCTCAACTGCGACTTCCTGGTGGCCTCGGAGCGAGCGAAATTCGGCGACACCCACACGCGAGTGGGCGTGATGCCCGGATGGGGCCTCACCGTGCTGCTGTCGCAGGCCGTCGGTGTGCGCCGAGCGCGCGAGATGAGCTTCACGGGGAACTTCCTCTCCGCCGACGAGGCGCTGCAGTGGGGTCTCGTGAACCACGTCGTGTCGCACGACGAGTTGCTGCCTTTCACCCGGTCGCTCGCCATCGACATCATCGGCAACGACCAACTCGGGGTACGCCAGATCCGCGGCACCTATGCCGCCATCAACGCCGACGAGGCTGGGTGGGCCACCGAGGCAGCCGACGGGCGAGCCTGGCAGCGGGCGAACTTCAGCCCCGAGCGGGTAGCCGAGCGGCGCGCCGCCATCCAGGCGCGCGGCCGCCGGCAATAGCGGGCCGCGCCCGGCCCAGTCGCACGGCCACCAGCCCGAGAGCCACGCTCGCCGCACCGATCTCGCTGGCGAGGAGACCGAGCCCACCGGTGTTCGGTAGGTCCTTCGCAGGAACCGGCACCGGTGCCTCCGAGGCCACCGCGGCACAGCGGTCGATCACCACCGACACGCCCGACACCACCACCTCGACCGGGCCGCGGTAGCGCAATTGCACCGCGCCGCCGGGCACCACGACACCCGAACCCGCAGCAGTGCCTCCGACGGTGACGGTGACGACGTGGGCGGTGCCATCGGCCGCCAGACCGTCGGCCGACACACCGACAGTGCGCAATCGCTCACCCGATGCCGGCGCGGCCACGGCCAGGCCAGTGTCGGCGGACACGGCGGCTGCACCGAGCGAGGCCGCGCCGGTCCACATCAACGTCTCGCGAGCACACACCTCGGCCTGCCCGAACGAGGCCCGGGCACCGCTCGGCCACGACAACAGCATGCACCAGGCGATCGCCACCAGCACACCGGACAGCGACCGCATCACAGCGCAGCTCCCCGCTGTCCCAGCACGGCGCGCACCACCTCGGCAATGTCGAGCGCCAGGATCTCAGCACCCGCCACGTTCAGGTGGAACCCGTCGGAGGCGCGCACGTCCTTGCCCTGGCCATCGCGCGGGTCGATCCGGTACTCGGCGTAGCCACCTTCGTTCCCCGAGAAACGCTGCCAGGTGTCGACGTATCGCACACCAGGCCGCTTGGCCACTTCGGCGCGCACCACCTCGTCCTGCACCTTCAACCGCGCCGTGAAGTCGGGGTCTTGGGCGTTGGGAATTCCCACCCACACCAGGGTGCGGCCCTCGGCGGCGAGCAGGTCCATGGCTGCGCCCACGCGGGCGCCGTACTCGGCGCGCCACTCGACGTCGCCCCCCTTGTCGCCGGTGGGTACCCCGACGAGCACGTTCTCCGAGACGTCGGTGAGGGCCTGGGCGTCGTTGCCGCCAAAGGTGACCACGACGATGTCGGGGTCGGCGGTCGGCAGCACCTCGGTCATGTGTGTGGGCCAGTCGAAGAAGTCGGGACGCGACAACCCCGACGACACCTTGTAGTCGAGTTGGGTGGTCACGATGCCGGTCTCGGCCATCAGCGTCTCGAGGTACGGGCCGAACGTGCCTGCGTCGGAGTCGCCCAGGATGAGCAGTCGGGCCGGGTTGTCGGGTGTGGGCGGGGGCTGAGCCAGGATCGGAGTCGTCGACTCGCTCACGTCGGTGACCACCGGCGCCACGGCGTCCACTGCCACCCCGGTGTCGACCGGTGCGGCCGCCGTATCGCCGTCGCTGCCGAACAACGCGCCGACCAGCGTGATCGCACCGATCACCAGCAGAGCCAGCACGCCGAGCGCCCCGAGGCGGCGCACCAGGTAGCGCTGGCGGCTCACCTGGGGCCGGGGCCGCGCCGCCGATCCGGTGGACGGGGCGATCCAGGTGTCGTCGTCGGACGCCGTGTCGAGCGACTCGTCGGGTACGTCGGGAAGGGGCGCGTCGGGCGCGTCGAGAGGCTCCATCGGATCGATCGGGGAAATGTTACGGCCCGGTGCAGCGCTGCCATCGTCGCCTGTACGGATGGATAGCATGGCCCACGGAAATCCTTCCATCACCAACACTCCTAGGGGGAGACCAATGATCAAGAGCAAGCGCGTTATGGCGCTCGCAGTCGTCGCATCGCTCGGCCTCGTTGCCGCAGCCTGCGGCGACGACAAGGACTCGGGCACAGCTGTCGAGACCACCGCAGCCGGCGAGACCACCGTGGCCAGCGAGCCCACCGCAGATGGTGGCGATTTCATGGCCGGCATCGCATTCGATACCGGTGGTCGTGGCGACGGCACCTTCAACGACTCGGCTGCTGCCGGCGGCGACAAGGCCAAGACCGACCTCGGTATCGAGCTCAAGGAACTCGAAGCCACCGTCGACGAGGACCGCAAGGCCAACCTCGAACTGCTCGCCGGCGACGGCGCCAAGGTCATCGTCGGTGTGGGCTTCATGTTCACCGACCCGATGACCGAGATCGCCGCGGCCAACCCCGACATCACCTTCGGCATCGTCGACTCCGTGGTCGACGCCCCGAACGTGAAGAGCCTGGTGTTCGCCGAGGAGCAGGGTTCGTTCCTCGTCGGTGCCGCTGCCGCGCTCAAGTGTGGTTGCGACAAGATCGGCTTCATCGGCGGCCAGGAGATCGACCTCATCAAGAAGTTCGAGGCCGGCTACACCGCTGGTGCAAAGCAGATCAACCCTGACATCACCGTCGAGGTCAAGTACCTCGGGCCCGCCGGCGACAACTCGGCATGGGGCAACGTGGCCGGCGCCAAGGAAATCGCTTCCGGTTGGTACGCCGATGGCGTCGAGGTCGTCTACACCGCTGCTGGTGGTTCGGGCGCTGGCACCATCGAGGCCGCCATCGAGGCCGGCAAGTGGGCCGTCGGTGTCGACAGCGACCAGTACCTCACCGCTGGTAGCGACGATGCCAAGAAGGTCATCCTCACCTCGATGCTCAAGCGTGTCGACGTGGCCGTGTACGAGACCATCAAGGCCGTCAAGAACGGCGACACCAAGGGCGGCATCAACGTGTTCGACCTGAAGAACGACGGCGTGGGTTACGCCACCTCCGGTGGCTACATCGACGAGTTCAAGGACCAGCTCGACGCCCTGAAGAAGGACATCGTCGACGGCAAGATCACGGTGCCCACCGCTCCCTGATCGCCTCGGCGTTCCATACCAGTCATCAGCACTGATCGGCCAATGGCCCGGGGGTTCGCCCCCCGGGCCATTGCCGCTTTCGACAGTCATTGGCGGGGCATGTGGAATACTGGCCCCGCTGCCCGTGGCGTGCGGTCAGCCCGTCACGAGGGGGATGAGTGAGCGAGACGTCGGCACCGTTCGCCGTCGTCCTGGAAGGCATCGGCAAGAGCTTCCCGGGCGTACGAGCCAACTACGACATCGACCTGCGCGTGCGGGCCGGCACCATCCATGCCATCGTCGGAGAGAACGGCGCCGGAAAATCGACGCTGATGAAGACCCTCTACGGGATGCATCAGCCCGACGAAGGCACCATCACCGTGAACGGCGCGGACGTGCGCTTCAAGTCGCCCACCGACGCCATCGCTGCCGGCATCGGCATGGTGCACCAGCACTTCATGCTGGCCGACAATCTCAGCGTGGTCGAGAACATCATCCTCGGCGCCGAGCCGGTGGGAGGACGCGGTGTCATCAAGTTCGGCGAGGCCAAGCGGCGCATCAGTGAGTTGATGGTCTCACTCGGGGTCGACTTCGACCTCGATGCGCCGGTGAGCGCGCTCGGTATCGGCCAGCGCCAACGAGTCGAGATCCTGAAGGTGCTCTACCGCGGTGCCCGCATCCTCATCCTCGACGAACCCACGGCGGTGCTGGTGCCCCAGGAGGTCGACGAGTTGTTCGTCACCCTGCGCCGCCTGGTCGACGACGGCGCCACGGTCATCTTCATCTCGCACAAACTCGACGAGGTGCTGGCGGTGAGCAACGACATCACCGTCATCCGCCAGGGCACGACGGTGGCCACCACCACCCCGCACGAGGTCGACCGACGGCAGTTGGCCGAGCTGATGGTGGGTAGCGAACTGCCCGACCCGTCGGGACGCACCACCACCATCGGCGACGAGGTGTTGCTCGAGGTCGACTCTGTCGATGTGGCAGGTGCCGAGAAGGGTTCGAAACTGGCGCTCGAAGCCGTCAGCCTGATCGTGCATTCAGGCGAGGTGGTGGGCATCGCGGGCGTGGAGGGCAACGGCCAAGCCGAACTGTGCGAGGCCATCTTGGGCCTCACCCCCATCGTCGCCGCCACCGAAGCCACCGACGGAACACCGCGCGGCAGGGTGATGCTGGCTGGCGAAGATGTCACCGCGGCCCCCACCAGCGAGCGGCTCGGCAAGGGCATTTCGTACATCCCGTTCGACCGCCACCGCGAGGGCCTCCTCCTCGATTCGCCGCTGTGGGAGAACACCTTCCTCGGCCGTGAGGACGAACCGGGCATGTCGAAGGGTCCGTTCCTGCTGCGCGGCAAGATGGAGGCCGATAGCCGAGCGGTCATCGAGCGTTTCGGAGTGCGCACGCCCAGCGAGCAGGTGCCGGCGTTCGCGCTCTCCGGCGGTAACCAGCAGAAGCTGATCGTCGGGCGCGAGATGGCCAGCAAGCCGAAGGTGCTGCTGGCCGCCCACCCCACACGAGGCGTCGACGTGGGCGCGCAGGCGGCCATCTGGGACGAACTGCGCAACGCTCGCGACGCGGGCCTCGGGGTGGTGCTCATCTCGGCCGACCTCGAGGAGCTGATCGGCCTGTCCGACCGCATCCTCGTGATGTTCGACGGCCGCATCACCGCATCGCTCGATCCCGACACGGTCACGCCTGAACAGCTCGGCCTGTACATGACCGGCGAGATGCAGGAGGCATCGTGATGGACCGCCAGAAACTGCAGCGCATCGCGGTCACCTCGGCCAGTTCGGTGCTGGCCGTGCTGGTGGCACTGGTCATCTGTGCCGTCCTGCTGCTCATCACCGGCAAAGACCCCGTCGAGGCCTACTCCACTCTGTTCGGTGCCGCGGGCGACAGCAAAGTGCTGCTCGGAATGATGAACCGGGCGACACCGCTGATGATCTCGGCGGCGGCCGTGGCCATCGGGTTTAAGATGAACCTGTTCAACATCGGCGTCGAGGGCCAGATGCGGGTGGCGCTGCTCACCACCGCTGTCATCGGCGCCGCGGTGAAGCTGCCCGCCCCGCTACACATCCTGTTGTGCCTCGTGGTGGCCATGGCGGCAGGCGCGGCCTGGAGTTCGATCGCCGCCTACCTGAAGGTGAAGCGAGGCGTGAACGAGGTCATCTCCACGATCATGCTCAACTTCATCGCGCTCAGTCTGGTGGCGTGGTCGTTCGACAAGTTCTTCCGTGTCGAGAGCGCCTCGGAGAGCCTGCTGGTGAAGACCGAGGAACTACCCACCTCGGCCTGGTTCCCCGACATCGTCGACCGGCGGCTGAACGGCATGTTCATCGTGGCGCTGCTGGTGCTGGTGTTCTTCTGGGTGCTGGTGTGGAAGACGAAGTTCGGCTTCCGGCTGCGCGCCTCGGGCGGCAACCCCGGTGCGGCTCGGGTCACCGGCGTGAACCCGAAGCGCATGGTCACCGTGGCGATGCTCATGTCGGGCGCGCTCGCCGGCCTGGTGGGCATGCGTGCCCTGCTGGGCGACGTACACGCCTACCAGAACAACCTGGCCGAACAGCAGGGCTTCAACGGCATCGCCGTGGCGCTGCTGGGCCGCAACCATCCGCTCGGCATCTTCTTCTCGGCGATGCTGTTCGGCTTCCTCGGGGAGGCCTCGGGCAAGCTGCAGCTGATCGACATCCCGAAAGAAATCGTCACGATCATGCAGGGCATCATCGTGCTGGCCGTGGTCATCATCAACGCCGCGGTGAAGCGATGGGACGACCGGCGCATCCAACGCAAGGCAGCGGCGTTGCTCGATGCGCAGCACGGCCAGGTGGCGGTGGCCGCGTGAGCACACTGAAGGGTCTGTTCGCCCGCTACCGGGCCGCGTCACCGGCCACGCGCCTGGTCATCGCCGGCCTCGGCCTCATGCTCGTACTGTCGATCGCACGCATCATCACCGGTGCCGACGACCTCACCAGCTCGGGCACCATCTCGTCCACCATGCGAGTGGCCACACCCATCCTGCTGGCCGGCCTGGCGGGCCTGTGGGCCGAGCGGGCGGGCATCGTGAACATCGGTATCGAGGGCATGATGATCCTCGGATCGTGGCTCGGCGGGTTCGGGGCCTGGCACTGGGGCTCGTGGGCCGGCATCGCCCTGGCCGTGGTGGGCGGCGCCCTCGGCGGCCTGCTACACGCCGTGGCCACGGTTCGATTCAACGTCGACCACGTGGTGTCGGGTATCGCCATCAACATCCTCGCCGCCGGTATCACCGAGTACATGTCGATCATCTTCTTCAAGGGCCAGCAGGGCGGCGGCGAGAGCCAGTCGCCCACGGGCAAGGGTGGCTACGGCGAGTTCGACATGCCGTTCCTCGCCGGCGGCCGGATCGGTTCGTGGCGTAGCCCCGACATTCTCGGGTGGCTCGAGCAGCGGCACAACATCCCGCTCATCCCCGACCTTGCCGGCCTGGTGCGCGGCATTGTCAGCGACGTGTACCTGCCCACTCTGCTCGCCCTTTCCTTCGTCCCGCTCACGGCCTGGGTGCTGTGGCGCACCCGCTGGGGCCTGCGCATGCGTTCGTCGGGCGAGTCGCCGCAGGCCGGCGAGAGCCTGGGCGTGAACATCGTCCGCATCCGCTACCAGGCGATGGCCGTGAGCGGTGCCCTCGCCGGCTTCGGTGGCGCCTACCTGTCGTGCGTGTTCACCAGCACCTATCGCCAGGGCCAGGTCGCTGGTCGAGGCTTCATCGGCCTCGCCACCACCATCTTCGGCAACTGGCGTCCGCTCGGTGTGCTGTCGGGCGCCAGCCTGTTCGGCTTCGCCGAGGCGCTGCGCTTCCGCGACGCGAAGAACGTGCCGGCGCTGTTCCTCGTGGCAGCAATCCTCGCTGCGTTCGTGATGATCGCCGCGGTGATGAACAAGCGGCCCGTGGGTGCCACGGTCGCCGCTGCTGCCGTTGCCATCGCCGCTGTGGCCTTCGCCACCATCGAGGAAGTGCCGAACGACTGGCTGGCCGCAACGCCGTACATCGTCACCCTGCTCGTGCTGGCCGGTGCCAGCCAGCAGTTGCGGCCACCGGCCCACGCCGGCCAGCCGTACCGCCCCGGCGACAGCCACTGACACGCGCCGCCCGCCGGCAGCCGCCCGCCGCCCGCCCCTGGCATGCGACGTTTGTGAGCGAACCCCCACCACAACCCGGCCCAGCTCACAAACGCCGCGTCACCGGGTGCCAACCCACTTGCGTTTGTGAGCGAACCACCACCACTACCCGGCCCAGCTCACAAACGCCGCGTCACCGGGTGCCAACCCACTTGCGTTTGTGAGCGAAACCCGCCACAACCCAGCCCAGCTCGCAAACGCCGGATGGCGGCAGGCAGCGGGCTGCGGCGGGTGGGCCTCAGCGGGTGAGGTGAGCGACGGCCTGCACTTCGATACCGCCGCGTGGCCGCTGGGTGAGGGTGACGGTGACCTCGTGCGGCTGGGCAGTGGCCATGACCTCGGCAGCGATTTCGGCCGTGAGCGCCTCGGCGAACACGGCCCGGTCGCGGAAGCCCCACAGATACAGCTTCAGGCTCTTCGACTCGACGCACCACTGCTGGGGCACGTACTCGATGACCACGTGCGAGAGGTCGGGCTGGTTGGTGACCGGGCACATCGACTGCAGTTCGTCGGTGGTGAACCGCACCGTCGTGACGTGCTGGGGCGCCGGGAACACCTCGACGTGCTCGATGGCGTGGCGGACCGTGTTGCCGAGGACGGTGAGTTCCATCGGGCCAGGATAGGCAGCGCCGGTGCCACCACGGCAGCCGCCGCCTACGCTGGGGTCATGGGACGGGCACTCAGCGACGCACAGATCGAGCAGTACCACCGCGACGGCTTCCTGGTGGTGCCCGACATGGCCGGGCCCGAGGCCTGCCGCTCGCTGCGCGACTCCGCTGAGGCCATCGTCGATGCGTTCCAGCCCGACGACCGCCGCACGGTGTTCACCACCGACGAACAGGAGCGGGTGAGCGACCGCAACTTCTTGTCGTCGGGCGGTGGCATCTGGTGCTTCTTCGAAGAGGAAGCGTTCGACGATGCAGGCGAACTGCGCCACGACAAGCGGCTCAGCATCAACAAGATCGGCCACGCGATGCACGACCTCGACCCGGCCTTCGAGGCGTTCACCTACACCGCCGACCTCGCCGCGGTGGCCAACGACATCGGCCTCGCCGAGGCCCAGGCGCTGCAGAGCATGTACCTGTTCAAGCAGTCGCTCATCGGCGGCGAGGTGGGCTGCCACCAGGACGCCACGTTCCTGTACACCGAGCCGCTCAGCGTGACCGGTTTCTGGTTCGCACTCGAGGACGCCACGCTCGAGAACGGTTGCCTGTGGGCAGCACCAGGCGGGCACAACACCAGCCTGCGCAAGGTGTTCAAGCGGGCGGGCACCACCGACGACGACGGCACCGTGTTCGACGTACTCGACCCCACTCCCCTGCCCGAGCCCGCCGACCTGATGCCGCTCGAAGTGCCCGCCGGCACGCTCGTGGTGCTGCACGGTCTGTTACCGCACTGGAGCGACGTGAACCGCTCGCCCCGCAGCCGCCACGCCTATTCGGTGCACTGCATCGACGCCGCAGCCCAGTACCCCGAGTGGAACTGGCTGCAGCGACCGGCCCACCTGCCGCTGCGCACCTTGCAGCAGACGGGTGCGGCAGCATGACCACCGCCGGATCAACCGCCCTGTCCACCGACCTGCTGCGCCGGGCCCCCAAGGTGCTGCTGCACGACCATCTCGACGGCGGTCTGCGCCCCGCCACAGTGGTGGACCTGGCCGATGAGTTCGGCTACCGCAACCTGCCCACCCACGACGTCGCCGCGCTGGCCACCTGGTTCAACCGCGGCGCCAAGCGCAACGACCTGGTGCTGTACCTCGAGACGTTCGCCCACACCGTGGGTGTCATGCAGCACCGCGATGCCATCGAGCGGGTCTCGTACGAGTGCGCCGTCGACCTGGCTGCCGACGGTGTGGTGTACGCCGAGGTGCGCATGGCACCCGAACTGTGCACCGAGGCAGGCCTCACCCTCGACGAGGTGGTTCAGGCGATGCTCGACGGCTTCGCCCGTGGCCACGCCGAGACCGGCATCGTCGTCTACCTCATCTGCTCCGCCATGCGTACCGCGGCGCGCAGCCTCGAGATCGCCGAGCTGGCCGTGCGCTGGCGCGACAACGGGGTGGTGGGCTTCGACATCGCCGGAGCCGAAGCCGGGTACCCACCCACCCGCCACCTCGATGCGTTCCAGTACGTGCAGCACGAGAACTTCCACGCCACCATCCACGCGGGCGAGGCGTTCGGTCTGCCCAGCATCTGGGAGGCCGTACAGTTCTGCGGCGCCGAACGACTCGGCCACGGGGTGCGCATCGTCGACGACATCACCGGCCCGGAGGGCGACGAGCACCTCGGTCGTCTGGCCGCGTACGTGCGCGACCGGCGAATCCCGCTCGAACTGTGCCCCACCTCGAATGTGAACACCGGGGTGTGTGCGTCGATCGCCCAGCACCCCATCGGCATGCTGCGCCGCCTGCGCTTCCGCGTCACGGTCAACACCGACAACCGACTGATGAGCGCCACGTCGATGACCCAGGAATTCGCCCAACTGCACGAGGCATTCGGTTGGGGTCTGGCCGATGTCGAGTGGGCAACGATCAACGCGATGAAGAGCGCGTTCGCTCCGTTCCCCGAGCGACTCGACATCATCAACCAGGTGATCAAACCCGGCTACGCGGCGCTGCGCGCCAACGGCTGACGGCGGGCCAACCGTCGATTGACGGCATACCCGTCGCCATCTGACACACTCGGCACATGCCTGTCGTCGTCCATCACGTCGATCATCCGCTCATCGCTGATTCGCTCACCCGTGTGCGCGATGTCGCCACCCCGAATGCGCTGTTCCGTCAGGAACTCGAGCGCATCGGCGTGCTGCTCATCGCCGAGGCGACTCGCCATCTGCCCACCCATCCAGTGCGGGTGATGACACCGCTCACCGAGACCGACGGGGCGGCGCTCAGCTCGCAGCCGATCGTGGTGCCCGTGCTACGCGCCGGCCTCGGCTTCCTGCACGCGGCACAGGAACTGCTGCCCAACGCCGATGTGGGCTTCATCGGGGTCGCCCGAGACGAAACCACGTTCCAGCCCAAGCAGTACGTGAACAAACTGCCCGAAACCTTGGCCGGCCGTCAGTGCATCGTGCTCGACCCGATGCTCGCCACCGGTGGTTCACTGGCCCACACCTGCCAGTTGCTGCTCGAGCGGGGCGCCACCGGCACGATCATCGTGGTGTGCGTGCTGGCCGCCCCCGAGGGCATCGCCGTGCTCGAACAGGCCGGCCTCGACCTGGCCATCTACACGGCAGCGGTCGATGAGCGGCTGAACGAGCACGCCTTCATCGTGCCGGGCCTAGGCGATGCGGGCGACCGCCAGTTCGGTTCACCGGCCTGAGGCCGGGCTTGCGTTCGGTCGTCCCGCTTCGCGGTTCTTCCAGGCCAGCCCCGACAGGATCTCCATGATCAGCCGGTGGGCCACGTTCACCGTGCAGTCGGCGTGGTCGTAGGCGGGAGCCACCTCCATCACGTCGAACGCGACAAGGGGTGTCTCCATCGCCAGACGACGCATCGCCCGCAGCAGATCGGCCGACGTGATGCCGCCGGGCTCGGGCGTGCCCGTGCCTGGCGCATACGCCGGGTCGAGGCTGTCGATGTCGACGCTGACGTAGAGATGTTCGACTCCATCCATCGCCTCGGCGATGGCATCGGTGAGCACGGCGTCGAGGCCGCGACGGTGCACCTCGTCCATCAGGTGCCAGCGCATGCCCTGCTCACCCATCCACTGCCACACATCGGCACCCGGCCAGTAGCCACGCAGGCCGATCTGCACGAAGTTGCGACCAGGAATAGCGCCGCTCTCGATGAGGCGACGCATCGGGCTGCCGTGACTGGCGAGGTTGCCGTCGATGGCATCGGCGGTGTCGGCGTGGGCGTCGAAGTGCACCATGCCCACCCGCCCGAAGCCGAAGTGCTCGGCCACGGCGGTGGCAGCAGGCCAGGTAACGGAATGGTCGCCGCCGATGGTGACGGGGATGATGCCGTGCTGCACCACCGAGGCGACCTTGGCACCGATGTTGTCGAGGCTCTCGCGCACCATCCCGTGCGGACAGTAGGCATCGCCCACATCGACCACTTCCAGCCAGTCGAAGATCTCGAGGCCTAGGTCGAGGTGGTAGGTACCGGGCTCGTAGGCATCAGTGCGCAGCGCCCGCGGGCCGAAGCGCGCGCCGGGACGGTTCGAGGTGCCCAGATCGAACGGTGCTCCGACCACCGCCACGTCGGGACGCCACGCCGCCAACTGCTCGGGCTCGGTGACGAGTGGCCGCTGGGCGAAGGTGAGCACGCTGCCGAACACGTAGCCGAGTTCGAGTTGCTCGCGGTACCCCGGGCCGATGTCGCGGCGCGGAGCGTGCGGGGTATCAGTCATCCAAGACGTCCAGGTCGGAGATGGCCGGGATCTCCAGACCATGGCGGGCCATGCCTTCTTCGATCCGCTGGTTCAGGGTCTCGAGCACCGCAATGCGGGCGAACCGCTTCTGCTCGGCCGCGATGACATCCCAGGGAGCAACGGGGCGCGACGTCTTGTCGAACATGTCTTCGGCCGCAGCGACGTACAGCAGGTTCTTCTCACGGTTGCGCCAGTCCTCGTCGGTGAGCTTCCAGCGCTTCAGCGGGTCGGCGGCTCGGGCATTGAAGCGAGCGAGTTGTTCGGCGTCGCTGACATGCATCCAGAACTTCACCACGATGACGCCCTCGATCACCAGCGATTCCTCGAAATCGCGGATGGCCTTGTAGGCACGCTGCCACTCGACTCGGGTGGCATAGCCCTCGATCCGCTCGACGAGCACCCTGCCGTACCAGCTGCGATCGAACACTGCCATCCCGCCCAGGCCAGGCACCTCGCTGTAGAAGCGCCACAGGAAATGGTGCCGCTTCTCTCGCGGTGTGGGGGCAGAGTAGTTGACCACCGTGTAGTGCCGCGGATCGAGATGCCCGACGATGGTCTTGATCGCCCCGCCCTTACCCGAGGCGTCGGGACCCTCGAACAGCACGAGTAGACCCGGGCCAACGCCGCCGTCTCCCAGTTCGCCGCCCAGGTGGAGGCGCAGTTGTAGCAGTCGCCGCTGGCCGTCGACGAGGCGCCGTTCGTACTCGCCGCGGTCGAGCCGATGCGACATATCGAGTCGGTCGATGGCTCCCATCCAGTCCCCCCTTCGGTCGGTCGTCAACGCTGTCGGACCACCAGACCCTAGGCGAGCGCACCCGACCGTCCCGACTTTGTGGGATCCGTGCTCGAACAGGGCAGATCACGGACGATCACCACCATGCACAACCAGGCGCGTCTGATCGACGAATCGTTCGCGACCCCGACCCAGTCCGATCAGGACGCGTCGGCCGAAGCGGTGCGCGCCCAGTTGTTCGAGTTCTACGCCACCAGCCGCTGGGTGGCGCCCGTCGGCAACCTGGTGGCGTGTGTGCTGTTCGCCGTCATCGCGAACCCACTGCTGCCGGGGGCACTGTTGCTCGTCTGGCTCGGTGCCGGAGTGACCATCTCGGCGCTGCTGTGGGCATCGGTCACCGTGCCGTACTTCAGTCAGCGTCTCGACATCTCGGGCCTGCCGGTCATGTGCTCGCTGGCCCACTCGCTGGTCGGCGTGTTGTGGGGTGTCGCGGTATGGCTGGGCCCAGCCGAACCGCACACCGAATACCTCCTCTTGTGCCTGGCGCTGCTGTTCGCCATCAGTGCAGGGACGCTGACCGGCGCCTCGGGCCTCACCCGACTCACGATGAGTGTGCTCGCCCCGATGTGGCTGCTGGGCAGTATCGGCTTCATGGTGGGTGGCGAACCGCTACTCACCCTGGGCTCACTGGTGTTTCTCGTCATCGTGTGGCGTGACAACGTCCGCACCTCACGGCTGCTCGTCGAACTGGTGCGCCTTCGCGAAGGCACCAAGGCTCAGGCCGAGCGAGCCGAATGGGAAGCGAACCACGACCCCCTCACCGGCCTGCCCAACAGGGCCGGCCTGCTGAGCATGGCCGAAGAGTCCCGTCGCACCGCTCACCACAGTGCACAGTCGACCACGGCGATGTTCATCGACCTCGATCACTTCAAAGAGGTGAACGACCGGTTCGGCCACCTCGCCGGCGACGCGCTGCTCGCCGAGGCCGCGCAGCGGCTGCGCGGCACCGTTCGGCCCGACGACGTGGTGGGCCGCCTCGGTGGCGACGAGTTCCTGGTGCTCATCTTCCGCGAGATCTCGCCGATTGCCACGGCCAAGCTGGCCGAACGCATCATCGGCACCCTCGAGGAGCCGTTCCACCTCGCGACCGACGACGTGTACGTGTCGGCCAGCGTGGGCATCACCCACGTGAACCGCCTCGACGCCGATGTGAATCGCCTGGTGCACGAGTCCGACAAGGCGTTGGCCCACGCCAAGCGCAACGGTCGCCGTCAGGCCGTGGTGTTCGACAGCAGTCTTCGGGCGCAGCTCACCGAGCGCAGCGGCCTCGAACTGGCCCTTCGCAAGGCCATCCGCTCGAACCAGTTGGAAGCATGGGGCCAACCGGTCGTCGACGTGGCCACCGGCCGAGTTGCATGGGTGGAGCTGCTTGCCCGTTGGGAGGCCACACCGGGCGGCTTCGTACCGCCTTCGGTGTTCATCCCGTTGGCCGAGGAGATCGGGGTCGTCGGCGACATCGGTCGCCAGATGCTCGGCCACGCCAGCACTGCGTTGAAGCGGTGGCGCAACCATCCGGCCCTCAGTGGCGCTGATGCTGCGGTGAACATCTCGGCGCTGCACATCGTGCGCGAAGACCTGGTGGCCGACATCAGCCAGTTGATGGCGTGCGACGGCCTGCCCGCGCAGCATCTCATCATCGAACTGACCGAGAGCCACCGCCTCACCGACATCGACAAGGTGGCGAACACCTTCCGTCGTCTCGGTGCGGCCGGGGTGCGCCTCGCTGTCGACGACTTCGGCACGGGCTACTCGTCGCTCGGCCAGTTGCTGGCGCTGCCGGTGTCGATCGTGAAGGTCGACCACTCGCTCACCACCGGCTGCGACATCGACGACGACCGTGCCGGTGTGGTGCGGGCCATCCGTCAACTCGCCGCGTCGCTGGGCCATGTCGTGGTGGCCGAGGGCATCGAGACCATCCGCGAGTGCGAGGTGATGGCTGGGATCGGCATCGACCAGGCGCAGGGCTACCTGTTCTGTCCGCCGCTGCCGCTGCCCGAGTTGGAGGACGAACTCGCCCGCCATCGCGGCCACTGGCCGTCGTTCGGCCACATTCCGCGCATCACCGCATCCTGACCGCGAGCAGACATCGTCGAAGCACCCAAGGGCACGGCGTCGCGGATTGCTAGCGTCTCGCTCATCATGGCGTCTCCTGAACCCTCCGTCGTCGGCGCAACCGACAACCAGGCCTCCGATTTCGTGCGCGATCTCGTTCGCGCCGATCTCGACCAGGGCACGTTCGGCGGCTCGGTGCAGACCCGGTTCCCACCCGAGCCGAACGGCTACCTGCACATCGGGCACGCGAAGGCCATCTGCATCGACTTCGGCATCGCCACCGAGTTCGGGGGCCGCTGCAACCTTCGCTTCGACGACACCAATCCCGACACCGAAGACGTCGAGTACGTCGACGCCATCATCGACGATCTGCGTTGGCTGGGCTTCGAGGCACCCGAGCCCGTGCTCTTCGCCTCCGACTACTTCGAGCAGCTGTACGAATGGGCCGAGCATCTCATCGAGCACGGCCTCGCCTATATCGACGACCAGGACGGCGACACCATCTCGGCCCAGCGCGGCGGCTACGGCAAGCCGGGCATCGAGAGTCCGTTCCGCACGCGCAGCATCGACGAGAACCTCGACCTGTTCCGGCGCATGCGGGCTGGCGAGTTCGCCGACGGGGCCCGGGTGCTGCGCGCCAAGATCGACATGCAGCACGAGAACATGCAGTTCCGCGATCCGGTGATGTACCGCATCCGGCGCCAGCACCACCACCGCACCGGCGACCAGTGGGTCATCTACCCCACCTACGACTGGGCTCACGGCCAGAGTGACGCCATCGAAGGCGTCACCCATTCGCTGTGCACGCTCGAGTTCGACAGCCATCGGCCGCTGTACGACTGGTACCTCGAGCACTTGCCGCTGCCCGGGTATCAGCCGCGCCAGACCGAGTTCGCCCGCCTCGAACTCACCCACACCGTCACCTCGAAGCGTCGCCTTGCCACGCTGGTGGCCGACGGCGTGGTCGATGGGTGGGACGACCCGCGGCTGCCCACCCTGCGCGGTCTGCGCCGCCGCGGCTACCCGGCAGCAGCCATCCGCGAGTTCTGCTCGTACATCGGGGTGTCGCGTACCAACAGTCGCCATCAGATCGAACTGCTCGAATCGTTCGTGCGCGCCGAACTGAACCGCACGGCCCTCCGTCGCATGGCTGTGCTGCACCCGTTGCGGGTCGACATCACCAACTGGCCGACCGAGCATGTCGAGCACGTCGAGTTGGGCAACAACCCCGAGAACGCCGACGACGGAACCCGCCTGGTGCCGCTGTCGGGCACGCTGTACATCGAGCGCGACGACTTCATGGTCGAACCGGCACCGAAGTACTTCCGCCTGTCACCGGGCAAGGAAGTGCGCCTGCGCGGCGCCTACTTTCTGCGGTGCACGGGCTACACCCTGGGCGACAACGGTGAGGTCGAGTCGGTGCAGTGCACCTTCGACCCCGACACCCGCAGTGGCAACGCATCCGACGGGCGCAAGGTGAAGGCCACCATCCACTGGGTATCGGCCCAGCACGCCGCCGACGCCACCGTGGCCCTCTACAGCCGCCTGTTCAGCGCCGAGGTGCCCGGCGAGCGCACCGGTGAGGCATTCGACGACCTCGACCGCAACTCGCTCGAACTGCTCACCGACTGCAAGGTGGAGGCCGCGCTCGCCGACACCGCCGCCGGACAGGTGGTGCAGTTCGAGCGTCTCGGTTACTTCGCCCACGACCCACGAGATCCGATGCTGTTCCATCGCACCGTGAGCCTGCGCGACGAGTGGGCCAACATCCAAAAGCGTGCCTGATGGCTCTCTACCGGCCCCACGGCCCGCACCGACCACCCGACAGCGACGATAGTCCGCTCATCTACGACACGCCCGCTGTCGACGACGATTCGGACGACGGCGATTCGGCCGACGACGGAGCCCCATCGAT
>JBAXSU010000219.1:0-5021 GCA_037130535.1 Actinomycetota bacterium | reverse complement strand
CGTGGTTCGGGAGCCGCGGTGGCCCAGTTGGGCGCGGTGGCCCGTCAACACGGTGTGCCCGTCAGCCTGCATGGCACGGGTGGCGCGTGGATGATGGTGGCCCACGACGCGTCGCTCGAGGTACTCGAGCAGGCGGTGCGGCACTCGCTCGACCGCAAGGTGTGCAACACGCTGAACGTGTGCTGTGTCGACGCTGCGGCCGCCGAGCGGTTGGTGCCCGTGGTCGTGGCCGCCGCACGACGAGCCGCCGCAGCGCGTGGCGCCACGCCGGTGCTGCACGCCACTGCGTCGGCGCTGCCACTGGTACCGGGAGCGACCGAGCAAGCAGTCGACACACTCGGCACCGAGTGGGAGTGGGAGAACGACCCCGAACTGTCGATCGTGGTGGTCGACAGCATCGACCAAGCAGTCGAGTTGTTCAACCGCTACAGCCCGCGGTTCGTGGCGTCGCTGATCGGCGGCGATGCCGTGGTGCGCCAACGCTTCTATGACACGGTCGATGCTCCGTTCGTGGGCGACGGCTTCACCCGTTGGGTCGACGGCCAGTTCGCGTTCGACCAACCAGAACTGGGGTTGTCGAACTGGCAGTCGGGCCGCCTCTTCGCTCGTGGCGGAGTGCTGTCGGGTGATTCGGTGTACACCGTCCGCACCCGAGCCACCGTGCGCGACCACGGCCTCCACCGCTGACGCCTGCTCCGTCGGCGCGGTCGCTACGGTTACTCCTATGCGGCGAGCGCGGAGGGTCGGACGATTGGCAGTGCCGATGCTGGCAGTGTCGATGGTGCTGACGGCGTGCAGCAGCGACCTCGACGTGACGGTGCAGCGCGCCGACGAGTCGACCGTGCCCACGCCATCGCCCACGCCACCGCCCACGCCACCGCCCACCACACTGCCCGCGCCGGCGACGACCGACGTGCCTAGGCCCACCGCTCCAGCGGTCCCCGGCCCTGTGCCGGCTCCCGAGACCAGCCCACCACCCGGTGAGTCGCCCGATGGAGTGGGCGATGCGCTGTATCCGTCGCTCGGCAACCCGGGCATCGATGTGCGCGACTACGACATCGCCCTCACCTACGACCCCACCGACGACACGATTGCCGGTTCGGTCACGATCACGCTCGAGGCCACGGCCGATCGTGCCGAGTTCACGCTCGACGCCGTCGACCTCACCATCGATGCAGTCCGCGTCGATGGTGCCGATGCCGCCTTCGTCGTCGAGCCCGAGGAACTGCGTATCACCCCAGCGTCGCCGCTTGTTTCGGGCCGTTCGGCAACCGTCGAGGTCGAGTACCACGGCGCGCCCGACGCCGGTAGCGGTTCCGGTCTCCCCAACGGCTGGTTCCACACCGACACCGGGTCGTACGTACTGAACGAACCCGATGGGGCGCGCACCTGGCTGCCATCGAACGACCACCCGAGCGACAAGGCCACCTTCACCTTCCGGCTCACCGTGCCCGCCGGCTCCACGGCCGTGGCCAACGGCGCCCTGGTGTCGAGCACGCGGTCGCCCGATGGTGGCACCACGTGGACGTGGCGCGAGAGCGAACCGATGGCGACCTACCTCGTGCTGCTGCTCACCGGCGACTACCAGGTGATCGAGAGCAAGAGCTCGGGCGGGGTTCCGTTGCTCAGCGTGGTGCTGCGCAGCGATGCCGAGTCGGTGCAGCCATGCATCGACTCGATCGGCGATCAGATCGACTTCCTCGAGGGCTACTTCGGCCCGTACCCGCTCGACCGGTACGGCATCGCCGTCACCGACAGCTTCGGGGGCCTGGCGATGGAGACCCAGGGACGGTCGCTGTTCAGCCGGGAAGACCTCGTACCGTGCACGCTCGATCCCATGCAGGAGTTGTTGCTGTCGCACGAACTGACGCATCAGTGGTTCGGCGACGCGGTCACACCGGCGCAGTGGCAGGACATCTGGCTGAACGAGAGCTTCGCCACCTATGGCGAGTGGCTGTGGCTCGCCGAGGTCGGTGTGGAGACGGTCGATGCCGCCGCCGACACGGCGCTGTCGCTGCGGGCCGAGTTCGGTGGCAACGCGACCGGGCTGCCCAACGCCGACGAGCTGTTCGGGTACAACTCGTACGACGGCGGCGCCGTAGTGCTGCACGCTCTGCGCCTCACGGTGGGTGACGAGGTGTTCTTCGACCTGCTTCGCCGCTGGGTGGCCGACAACGAGGGCACCTCGCGCACGACGGCCGACTTCATCGCCCTGGCCGAGAGCGAGAGCGGTATGAACCTGGATGATTTCTTTGCGACCTGGCTGTACTCGCGGGTGATCCCCACCGAGTTCCCTGCGCCGTAGGAGTCCGCGGCGAACAGTCACGGGGGTCATGGCACCACCCACCCGCATCACCACCTCCACCAGCATCGTCACCCAGGTCTGCGACCTCGAGCGCCGTCTTCACGACCCGGCGACCCGTTCGGACCGAGCGAAACTCGAGCAGTTGCTGCACCCCGACTACGTGGAGTTCAGTTCGAACGGTCGGCTCTGGACCCGCGCGGCGGTGCTCGAAGCGCTGACCACTCGTCCTGGCTCGGTGGCGGCGCTGAACGTGCTCGAGATGGGCGGCCAGCAGGCCACGCCCGACACGGTCATCGTCACCTCGGTGGCCCAGCACGGGCTCCGGCGTTCGGTGCGCAACTCGGTGTGGGTACTCCACGACGGCGCCTGGCGGATGCGGCTGCATCAGGCAACCGGCATCGGCTGATCTGGCGGCTACTGGCCCGACTCGTCAGTGTCCGAGGATGCGGTCGAGCACGGCGCTGCGCCACCGCTCGGGTCGTTGGTGACGGTCCTCGTAGCGATCGGCACCCACGGGTAGTCGGACGAGCGTGTTGATGCCGATCCATCGCAAGGGCTCGGGCTCCCAGCGGCGCGACCGGTGCCCCACCCATGGCAGCGTGACCAAGTCGCTGTCGGTGCCGGTGATGAGGTCGGCGAGCGTGCGCCCAGCGAGGTTGGTGGTGCCCACTCCATCGCCCACGTAGCCGCCCGCCCAGGCCAGGCCGCTGGTGCGGTCGAGGCCGACCGAGCAGTACCAGTCGCGGGGAGCGCCCACCGGTCCTCCCCAGCGATGGGTGATCGCAGCGTCGCCGAGTGCCGGGAAGATGCCGCGGAGGGTGTCGACCAGACCGGCATGCACGCCCGCATGCCGGTCGAACTCAGGTCGGACGGCGGAGCCGAAGTGGTATGGAGCGCCGCGTCCGCCGAACGCGATGCGGTCGTCGGCCGTCCGCTGGCCGTAGATGATGAGCCGTCGGGCATCGGCGTAGGTTTGGCGGTCGGCCCAACCGACCTCGTCGAAAAAGGCAGTCGGCAACGGCTCGGTGGCGATCATGAGGGAGTAGATCGGCACGACGGCGCGGCGCTGGCCGGCGATGCTGGGTGTGAAGCCCTCGGTGCAGCGGACGATCACCTCAGCGCTGACGGTGCCGTGTTCGGTGACGACGCGGCGCGGCTCGATCGCTGTGACGCGGGTGCTCTCGTAGATGGCGACACCACGGCGTTCCACGGCGGTGGCGAGACCACGGGCGAGTCGAGCCGGGTGGATGGCCGCGCAATGCGGGGTGTACACACCTCCGTGCACATCGGTGGCGGCCACCATGGCTCGGGCCTCATCGGCGTCGAGCCAGCGGTAGTCGTCGTCACCGAAGCCGAACTCGCGAGCAACTGCCAGGTCGGCCTGCAAGCGGGGGATCTGGGCCTCGTTACGAGCATGGGTGATGGTGCCGCCCTTCGCGAAGTGGCAGTCGATGCCTTCGCGTGCTGCCACGGCGCCCACTTCGTCGACGGTGTGGTGCATTTCGCGCTGCAGTCGGGCCGCACCGTCGCGGCCGTGCGTGGCGGCCATGGCGTCGAGGGTCATGGGTAGTAGCGCCGAACACCATCCGCCGTTGCGTCCGCTCGCCCCGAAGCCGGCCACCTCTGCCTCGACCACGACGATGCGCAGCGACGGGTCGCGTTCGGCCAGGTAATAGGCGGTCCACAGCCCGGTGTAGCCGGCGCCGACAATGGCCACGTCGGCCGATGTGTCGCCGGGCAGCGCCGGCCGAGGTGAGAGATCGTCGTCGGCAGGCAGAGTGGCATGCCACAGGGACAGGTCGCGGACTGACATCGGGCCGAGCGTATCCGCGCGCCCGATACCCCCGCCTACGCTGCCAGGATGAACGAGTTGCCCGGCCCATCCCCCAGCGGATACAGGCCCGTCGCCGCGTATCCCGCCGGCTGGTACGCCGATCCGTGGATCGCCGGTGGCATGCGCTACTGGGACGGCGCCGCCTGGACCGGGCAGGTTGCTGCGAAGGTGAAGCCGCCGAAGCCACCGCACCAACAACTCCCGCTGGCGGTCGCCGTGGTCACCGTGGCAACGCTGCTCGCAGCGCTTGTCGTGAGCCGCTATCTCATCGAGTGGTTGGTCGAATACCGCTGGCCGATCGTCGTGTACGTCTCCCTCAGCGCCATCGTCGGCTACGGCCCGTCGCTGCTGGTGGGCATGTGGGCCAGCCGCCGCTGGGGCACCGGGTCGCTCCGCGCCGACTCGGGCCTGTACTTCCGCCGCATCGACATCGGGTGGGGCCTCCTCACCTGGCTCGCCTGTCTCGGCACCCAGGCGCTCATTGCGTTCATCGTGCTCACGCTCGACATCCCCTTCATCAGCAACACCGAGGACGTCGACAACCTGTCGGGCGACCGCGGCTACATCATCTCTTTGCTGGTGGTGGCGGTGCTGGTGGCTCCGTTGGTGGAGGAGATGCTGTTCCGTGGGTTGCTGTTCCGCGGGTTGCTCGGCTGCATGCGGGTGGTGCCCGCAGTGGCGCTGCAGGCGGTGCTGTTCGGTATGGCGCACTTCGACCCTTCGCGCGGTACCGGCAACATCGGGCTCATCATGGTGCTCACCGGTGTCGGCGTCGTGCTGGGCGTCGCCGAGTTCATCGTGCGTCGCATCGGACCCACCATCATCACCCACTTCATCGTCAACGCGATCGCGATGTCGGCGGCGCTGCTGTTGAACAACTGA
>JBAXSU010000218.1:0-5091 GCA_037130535.1 Actinomycetota bacterium | reverse complement strand
TCAGGCGGTGGCGGTGTCGCAGAGGCGACGGGCAATCACCTTCAGGCACAGCGTCTCGTCGGCGCCCTCGAAGATGCTGAGCACGCGGGCGTCGACGAACAGACGGCTGACCGAGTACTCCTCGGCATAGCCGAAGCCGCCGTGGATCTGCATGGCCTCGCGGGCCACCCACTCGGCGGCCTTGCACACGTAGGCCTTCACCATGCTGGCCTCCATGGCGCCCTCGCCCTTGGCCATCAGCTTGGCGACGCTGTAGCCGAACTGGCGGCCGGCCTGGGTGAGCACGGCCATGCGGCCGAGCTTCACCTGGGTGAGCTCGTAGTCGGCGATCGAGTGGCCGAACGCGTTGCGGTTCTGGGCGTAGTCGAGCGCGGCCTCGTAGGCAGCCTGCATCAGTCCGACCGCGCGGGCCGCGGTTTGCAGACGGCCGTTCTCGAAGCCCTCCATCTGGAAGTAGAAGCCGCGGCCGAGGCCGGCCTCTTCGCCGATGAGGTTGGTGGCGGGCACCCACCAGTTCTCGAGTGCGATCTCGTAGCTGTGCATGCCGCGGTAGCCGATGGTGTCGATCGGGCGGCCTTCCATGCGGCCACCGGCGAACTCGCCGCCGGCGGGCTGATGGAACTCGAAGCCGTGGGCGGCGCCACGCGGCTTGGGCACGATGAACAGGCTGAGGCCGCGGTGGGTCTTCGAGCGGTCGGGGTCGGTGCGGGCCAGCAGCATCAGCACGTCGGCCCGGCCGGCGAACGTGCACCAGGTCTTCACACCGTTGATCACGTAGCCGGGGGTGCCGTCGGCGCCGGGGGCCGGGGTGGCGGTCACCTTCAGGCCGGCCACATCGCTGCCGTAGTCGGGCTCGGTGACGGCCACCGCGGCCATCACCTCGGCGGTGGCCAACTTGGGCAGCCACTCGGCCTTCTGCGCATCGGTGCCGCCGCGCACCAGGGCGCGGGTGAGGATCTCGGGGCGGGTGATCAGCGAACCGCCGATACCGAGCGATGCACGGCTGAGTTCTTCGGTGGCCACGACCATGCCCATGTATTCGTCGTCGCCGCCCTCGCTGAAGCCGCCGTACTCGGCGGGCACGCTGAGGCCGAACACGCCCATCTCGGCGAGCCCGCTGATGATCTCTTCGGGCACGTCTTCGTTGTAGCGGTGCACGTGCTCGGCGCGGGGCTTGATCTCGTTGTCGGCGAAGGCACGGAACGCGTCTTGCACCTGCTCCATCGAGTCGTCGAGGTGGCGGGGCCCGGCCACGGTGGCGAGTGAGGCGACGAACGCCGGGTCGCGGTAGGTGGTGAGGAACGACTGGGCGGCGGCGAGCGGTGCCGCATCGAGGCCCCACACCGCTTCGCGCCCGACGAGGCGAGTGATGAGGTCGTGCACCATGTCGGCCGTGAAGGCACACGTGATGCTGGCCTCGGTGTCGCCCTTCACGCCGTAGTCGAGCAGCGAGCGGGCCGTTTCCACCTGGGCCGATGCGTGGGCCAGGTCGTAGGCCAGCACCTGATGGCGGTCGGGGCCACCGTTGGCTGCCAGATGGCGGACGGCCCTGCCGACCACGTTCTGGGCGAGTTCGATGACGTCGGCGGCGGCTTGGAGATCAGGTGCGGTCACGTGCGGAACTGTAGTGATCGACCCGGCGCGGTGTCCTGTCCGCTCGGCTCTCGTTGCATACGTCACATCCCGGGTGTCAGGCTCGCTCGCATGACGGCCAACGACGGGGCGGGGCGACCGCGCGTGTGCGTGTACTGCGGTTCGAACCTCGGCACCGACCCTGCGTTCGCCGCATCGGCCGTCGACCTCGGCCGGGCCATGGCCGCACGCGGTATCGGTCTCGTGTACGGCGGCGGGCACGTGGGGATGATGGGCACCCTCGCCGATGCCGTGCTGGCTGCCGGTGGCGAGGTGGTGGGTGTGATCACCGAGCAACTCGTCGACGCCGAAGTGGCGCATCGTGGGGTCACCACACTGGAGGTGGTGGCCGACATGCACCAGCGCAAGGCGCGCTTCGAGCAGTTGGCCGATGGCTTCATCGCCCTTCCCGGTGGTTTCGGCACGATGGAGGAGCTGTTCGAGATGCTCACCTGGAACCAGCTCGGCCTGGTGCGCAAACCGGTGGTGCTGCTCGATGTGGCCGGGTTCTGGGGGCCGCTGTTCAGTTGGGTCGACCACGCAGTCCTGGCCGGTTTCGTGCGGCCGGCACACGGTGCGCTGGCGCGGCGCGCCACCACGGTGGACGAGGCGCTCGACCTGGCCCTGGCCCCGGTGCCCGACATCCCCGCAAAATGGATTGACCAGAGGCGCTAGCCGACCGGCAGCGCGGCTTCGGCCTCGTCGACGCACCAGTCGATGAGGTCGGCGGCAACCCGCATCGGCTCCACACCGAACGACGCCGCCGACGAGGTGCCGCGGCGCACGGCGAGCGCCTCGGTCAGCAGTGGATGGAACTCGGCCGGAGCGACATCGAGTCCGTACTCGGCGGCCCCGGCCTTGCTGACCACCCCGCCCTGGAACGCGGTGTGGTGCAGCCGCAGCGCACCCAACGCGCACCACTCGAAACTGTCGGGAGCGAACTCGCCGTCGGGCATCGCTTCGCATCCGGCGCGTACGTCGCCGGCGAGCGGTCGCCAGTATCCGATGAGGTTGTCGACGCAGAACCGCACCCGGGCGTCGACATCGACGTAGATGCCGAGGCGATCGACCGAGGGGCCGCGCACCGTGACGCCGTAGTGGGCGAGCACGTACCAGGTGACCGGGTTCAGCTCGAAGCAGTCGCCGTCGTGCTGGAAGCGGCCGTCGAGTGCCCACGGCCGGTGCAGCCCCATCGGCGGGGTGATGAGGTCGCCCCACGCGAGATAGGGCCCGTCGACGTGCGGCACCGGCTGGTGCTGGGCCAGCAGCGCATGTGCCGTGCGCAGCATCGCCGCGTCCTCGTCGGTGGCCGGCTCGGAGGTGATGGCCACGATGTCGATGTCGCTGCGTCCTTCGTGCCAGTCGCCGAGCGCATAGCTGCCCACGACGTACAGGCCTTCCACCAGACCGGGGGCGCAACTGTCGACCGCCTCGAGATACGTGCCCAGCGCCGTCGCCGCGTCCATCGCCTCAGTCTGCCCTGCTCGGGTACGGTCGCACCCATGTCAACCATCCCTCGCGACGTGACCGATGCCGCCGATGCACTCTTCGCGCCCGATGCCCCGCATGGGTTGTCGCTCGCACTGGTGGTGCGCCACGGCGGCGAAGTGGTGTTCGAGCGCTATGGCACGCAGCCCGACACCCTGTTCGGCCCGGGGGAGGTGGTCACTGCCGACACCACGCTCATCTCGTGGAGCATGGCGAAGAGCATCACCCACGCCGCGGTGGGCATCGCCGTGGGCGACGGGATGCTGCAGTTGGACGCTCCTGCGCCGGTACCCGAGTGGGAGGGAACCTCGAAGGCGGCCATCACCCTCGAACAGTTGCTCGAGATGCGGTCGGGCCTCGAGTTCGTGGAGGACTACGTCGACGCCGGGGTGAGCCACTGCATCGAGATGCTGTTCGGCGAAGGCGCCGACGACATGGCGGCCTACGCGGCATCGCAGCAGTTGCTGCACGCGCCCGGCGACGTGTGGAACTACGCCAGCGGCACCACCAACATCATCAGTCGCATTCTCGGCGAGGTGGTGGGTGGCGGACAGGAGGCGATGGAGGCGTTCTTGCGCGAGCGGCTGTTCGAGCCGATCGGCATGCACAGCGCAACCCCCAAGTTCGACACGGCCGGCACGTTCGTGGGCTCGTCGTACCTCTATGCCACGGCGCTCGACTTCTCGCGGTTCGGCCAGTTGTACCTCGACGACGGCGTCACGCCCGACGGCGACCGACTGCTGCCCGAGGGTTGGCGCGAGCACGCCCGTACCTTCGCAGCGAGCGATCCCGTCGACGGCTTCGACTACGGCCGGCACTGGTGGCTGTGGCCCGCATTCCCCGGCACCTTCGGCGCCCACGGCTACGAGGGGCAGTACACCATCGTGTCGCCCGAGCGCGATCTCGTGGTGGTCCACCTGGGCAAGAGCCCGTTCGACCAGCGGGCATCGTTGGTCGAGCACCTGCACCGGGTGGTGGGTGCGTTCCCGAACGCCTGACCTCGGCGGGCAAGAGGGTGGTCGTGGCACCACGGCCGGATCGACTATCAAAGAGGGGTGGCTTCCGACCTGAGCGGCTTCTCGACGGGTGAACTGCCCCGCGTGTCGCTCGACGACACCGGGGGTCCGCCGCGCCCGCGCCGCTTCCACCGGTTCCGGCTCACACTGCGACTGCTGGTGTTCCTCGGAATCGTCTACTTCGCCGCGGTCACCGTGGTGCCGGGGGCTCGGAAGGCGGCCACCGAACTCAGTCGTGTCGACCCGATGCTCATCGGCCTCGGCTTCGTACTCGAGATCGCCTCGCTCTACACCTACTCGTTGCTCACCCGGGCTGCGCTCGGCGACGCAGGTCGGGTGGTCACGGCCTGGCGCCTGTTCCGCATCCAACTCAGCACCAAGGCCCTGTCGAGCATCGTTCCCGGGGGCAGCGCGGCAGGCTCGGCCCTCGGCTACCGGCTGATGACCCTGTCGGGTGTGCCCGGACCCGATGCCGGCTTCGCCCTCGCCACCGCCGGGCTCGCCTCGGCGGTCGTGCTCAACGTCATCTTCTGGTTGGCGCTCGTCATCTCCATCCCCATCCGTGGCGTAAACGGTGGCTACACCACGGCCGCCATCGCCGGTGTGCTGCTGATGACGGTTGCCGGTGCCTTGGTGTTTGCCCTGATGGAGGGCCAGACACGGGCCGAGCGGGTGTTCCGCTGGGTGGCGCGCAAACTGCGACTCGACGAGAACCGTGCGGCCGCCGGGGTGCGTCACATCGGCGAGCGGTTGGAGCAACTTGCCGCCGACCGTCAGTTGATGCTGCGTGTCTTCGGGTGGGGTGCCGCCAACTGGTTGCTCGACGCTGCCTCGCTGTGGGTGTTTCTGCGCGCCTTCGGCACCTCCACCGATGTCGATGCCATGCTCGTCGCCTACGGATTGGTGAACGTGCTGGCGGTCATCCCCATCACCCCTGGTGGCCTCGGCGTCATCG